>NZ_CP031240.1:1596933-1916320 GCF_003351405.1 Haemophilus haemolyticus | reverse complement strand
GTAGAAATCTATATTTTGTAAATAACGCAAAAAATCCTGTGGCGAGAGATAGAGATTCACAAAAGGGGAATTAAACGGTTGGTGCAAATCATGTAAGATAAAAGCCCCCACACAATTGGCAGAAATGACAGTCATACCTTGGTTAGTCAATTTACGTTGTAATGAACGATTGATAAAAAATCTTTGGCATTTATTCATCGCACTTTTGATTTTTTGAAATGGATTCATTTTCTTATCCTCTATGATTCTCTTGTGAAAATCCTACCTTTTTTGCTGAAAAATGAAAAGTCTAGCTAATGCCTCGCATCAAAAAATTTTGTAATGATTTTGTGAAAATTTGCAGTCTGTCACAATTTTTTGGATAAAAAACCGCTATAATCGACGCAATATTTCAATCCTGTTTCAATAAAATGGAGCATTTATTATGAGTGAACAATTACGTCAAGCAGCCTTGGATTTCCATGAATTCCCAATTCCTGGAAAAATCGAAGTTACCCCAACAAAATCATTAGCAACACAACGCGATTTGGCTTTAGCTTATTCACCAGGTGTGGCTGAGCCTTGTTTAGAAATTGAAAAAGATCCTGCAGCCTCTTACAAATATACGGCGCGTGGAAATTTGGTCGCGGTTATTTCTAATGGTACAGCGGTACTTGGTCTTGGTAATATTGGCGCACTTGCGGGCAAACCTGTAATGGAAGGGAAGGGCGTATTATTCAAGAAATTCGCGGGCATTAACGTATTTGATATTGAAGTGAATGAACATGATCCCGATAAACTTGTAGATATTATTGCCTCGTTAGAGCCAACTTTTGGTGGGATAAACTTAGAAGATATTAAAGCACCAGAATGTTTCTATATTGAACAAAAATTGCGTGAGCGAATGAATATTCCTGTCTTCCATGATGACCAACACGGTACGGCGATCATCAGTGCTGCCGCGATTATCAATTCTCTTCGTATTGTAGGTAAAAAAATTGAAGATGTTCGACTTGTTGCGTCTGGTGCGGGGGCGGCGTCTATTGCGTGTTTGAACTTATTACTTTCTTTAGGTATGAAACGTGAAAACATCACGGTTTGTGACTCGAAAGGCGTGGTATATAAAGGTCGTGATGACAAAATGGATCAAACCAAAAAAGATTATGCAATTGAAGATAATGGCTGGCGTAAACTTGGTGATGCGATTCCAAATGCAGATATTTTCTTAGGTTGTTCTGCGGCTGGTGCGCTTACACAAGATATGGTGAAAACCATGGCTGCGCATCCAATTATTCTTGCTTTAGCTAACCCAAATCCTGAAATTACCCCGCCAGAAGCGAAAGCGGTTCGTCCTGATGCAATTGTATGTACAGGCCGCTCTGATTATCCAAACCAAGTAAATAACGTGCTTTGTTTCCCATTCATTTTCCGTGGCGCATTAGATGTGGGCGCAACCACTATTAATGAAGAAATGAAACGTGCGGCAGTTTATGCGATTGCTGACCTTGCATTAGAAGAGCAAAACGAAGTGGTAACTTCAGCTTACGGCGGCGAAGGCGCAACCTTTGGTGCGGATTATGTGATTCCTCGTCCATTCGATCCTCGCTTAATTGTGCGTATCGCACCAGCGGTAGCAAAAGCTGCGATGGAGTCTGGCGTGGCAACTCGTCCAATCCAAAATTGGGATGCTTATGTTGAAAAACTAACTCAGTTTGTTTACAAAACTAGCTTGTTTATGCGTCCTATTTTCAGCCAAGCAAAAGCGGAAAAACAACGCATTATTTTAGCGGAAGGGGAAGAAAATAAAGCATTGCATGCCACTCAAGAAGTGATTTCAATGGGCTTGGCAAATCCAATTTTAATTGGTCGCCGTAGCGTGATTGAAGAAAAAATTAAAAAACTTGGTTTGCGTTTAACTGCGGGTGTCGATTTTGAAATTGTGGATAACGAAGATAATCCTCGCTATGAAGAATGTTGGAAACATTACTACGAGCTTACGAAACGTAAAGGCATTACACCTGCAATCGCAAAACGCGTGGTGCGTTCTAATACAACTGTATTAGCTTCTACATTGCTTAGCTTAGGTTATGCAGACGCTTTAGTATGTGGTTTATTTGGTTCATACGGAAAACACCTTGCATCTATTCGCGATATCATTGGCTTAAAAGACGGTGTGAAAACTGCCGCAGCTTTAAATAGCCTTGTATTACCGACGGGTAACGTATTCTTAACGGATACCCACGTAAATAGTAATCCAACAACGGAAGAATTAGCCGAAATCACTTTAATGGCTGCAGAAGAAATTCACCGTTTCGGTATTGAACCTGCGGTTGCATTGCTTTCTCATTCTAATTTTGGTTCCTCTAATTCACTCAGTGCACCAAAAATGCGTGAAGTGTTACAGCTCGTAAAAGAGCGTAATCCACACTTAATGATCGATGGTGAAATGCGTGGCGATTTAGCGATGAATGAAGCTCACCGCAAAGAAGTCATGCCTGATAGTCCATTGAAAGGAAGTGCCAATTTACTAGTGTTCCCTGATTTGAGCTCATCACGTATTAGTTATAGCTTATTACGCGGCACCACTACGGCAATTACTGTTGGCCCGATCTTAATGGGTATGAACAAATCTGCGCATATTCTTAATCCAGGGGCGTCTGTTCGCCGTATTATTAATATGATTGCCTATGCTGCGGTGAAAGCACAACAAGAGTAATTAAAAAAGTGCGGTAAATTTTTATTAAATTTCCGCTGTTTACTTAACAAAGCCTCGATTTTTCGGGGCTTTATCTTTATTGAATCGGATTACTTAAAATAGTACTACACAGAATTTGGCATATTGTTTACATTTGAGATTAAGTAAAACTATGCGAAAATTGACCGCACTTTAAGACTTTTGTCATGTCGAAAAGGAACCGACCGATAGACAGTTGCCTATCTTTCTTTAATTTAATACGGCTTGGATGCCGTTGCATTAGTGGTTTTTACAATGAAAAAAGCGCATTCCCCTTTATTCCCCATCTTCACCTTCGTGTTGATTAATCTCATCCTCCTTTCCTTATCCCGTTTGGGACTTGCTGTATGGCAATCAGAGCGTGTATCCGCCGTAGATGGCTGGTTGCAATTATTTTTGCAAGGCGTACGAATGGATGTTGTGGCACTCTGTTATTTATTTGGTGTACCTGCATTGATCACAACGTTATTCCATAGCAGTAAAATTTGGGTAAAAATTTTACGCATTTGGTTAACGCTTGGTAGCGTGTTTATTATCTTTATGGAAATTGCTACACCTGCCTTTATTGAAACCTACGATTACCGACCAAATCGTTTATTTATCGAATATCTGATTTATCCGAAAGAAGTTTTTTCAATGCTGGCTGAAGGGCATTTAAGTGCGGTGATTTTTAGTCTTGTTTTCACAGTTTTAGCTGCCGTGATTTATTGGAAAATTTCTGGTTGGGCAATCAAAAATTTACGTTCAATGAGTTGGAAACTTCGCCCTGTGATTGCTTTGCTTGTTATTGTCGTGAGTTTCCTAGGGGCGCGTTCAAGTTTTCAACACCGCGGTATCAATCCCGCAATGGTGGCATTTTCTTCTGATGCGTTAGTGAATTCTTTGGTGCTCAACTCGGGCTATTCCGTCATTTATGCCGCACAGCAATTTAAAGATGAAGAAAAATCTTCAGAAATGTACGGAAAAATGGATGCAGATGAAATGTTTCGTATTGTTAAAGCTAGCCGAGGCCGCCCAGACAGCGATTACATTTCAGATAAATACCCAACTTTAACGAAAAATGTCGCGACTTATCAGGGTAAACCTAAAAATATCGTGATTTTGCTACAAGAAAGTCTCGGTGCTCAATTTATTGGTACACTCGGTGGCAAACCACTTTCTCCAAATGTGGATCAGCTCGCAAAAGAAGGGTGGTTATTTGAAAATCTTTATGCAACAGGCACACGTTCAGTACGCGGTATTGAAGCAACAACCGCAGGTTTTACGCCAACGCCAGCTCGTGCAGTCGTGAAACTTAATAATGCCCAAAGTGGTTTCTTTACTATTGCGGATTTATTACATAAACAAGGTTATAACACGTCGTTTATTTATGGCGGTGAAAAGCACTTCGACAATATGGCGAGCTTTTTCTATGGCAATGGCTTTAAAGATATTTGGGATCAACAAGATTACCAAAATCCCAAATTTACTGGCACTTGGGGCGTGAGTGATGAGGATTTATTTGATAAAGCCAATGAAACCTTCACGAAATTACAAAATGAAGGTAAACCATTCTTTAGTTTAGTGTTTAGCTCCAGCAATCACGATCCATTTGAATATCCAGATGGCAAAATTGAGCTTTATGAGCAACCAAAAGCCACTCGTAATAACGCGGCAAAATATGCGGATTATGCGTTAGGTCATTTCTTTAAAATGGCAAAACAATCTAATTATTGGAAAGATACGATTTTCTTAATTGTTGCGGATCACGATTCTCGTGTAGGTGGAGCAAGTCTCGTGCCAATTAAGCATTTCCATATTCCAGCCTTGATTCTTGGTGATGGCATTGCACCACGTCGTGACAGCCGTCTTGTGAGCCAAATTGATATGCCAACTACATTGCTTTCTTTAGCAGGCGTAAGTGGCAATTATCCAATGATTGGTTTTGATTTAACGCAAGATGTAAACCCAGATCGTGCCTTTATGCAATACGATCAAACTCAAGCAATGATGAAAGGCAATAATGATGTGGTGATTCAAATGCCAAATAAAACGGCACAAGGTTATCATTATGATAAAGCTTCAGAAACTTTAACGCCAAAAGACGTGCCTGATGCGATGAAAAAAGAGGCATTAGCTCACGCTTTATTAGGCAGTTATTTATATAAGAATCGCTTGTATTCCTCGGGTGAAAACAAATAAACGGAACGCCAGCTTAAGCTGGCGTTTCTTTTAGTTATCAAAAACAAATTGTTCACGTAATTGATGTAATTGATCGCGAATTGCTGCGGCTTTTTCGAATTCCAAATCTTGCGCAAATTTATACATTTGTTGTTCCAATTTTTTGATTTGTTGTTGATATTCTTTGGCATTTTTCGGTGCATTATAAAGTGCGGTTGGTTCTGCTGCCATTTTTCCGCGTTGTTTATTGGCTTTCGCTTTTTGGTTTGCACCTTGCCCAATATCTAGCAATTCACCGACTTTCTTATTTAATGCTTGTGGCACAATACCATGTTCTTCATTGTATTTACTTTGTTTTTCACGACGACGGTTGGTTTCGGTGATGGCTTTTTCCATCGATTTTGTGATGCTATCCGCATATAAAATCGCTTTACCATTTAAGTTTCGTGCAGCTCGGCCGATGGTTTGGATTAAAGAACGTTCAGAACGTAAAAATCCTTCCTTGTCGGCATCTAAAATCGCCACCAGAGACACTTCCGGAATATCTAAACCTTCACGCAATAAGTTAATTCCCACCAATACATCAAATTCGCCTAAACGCAAATCACGGATAATTTCTACGCGTTCTACGGTATCAATATCAGAATGTAGATAACGCACTCGGATCCCATGTTCATCTAAATAATCCGTTAAATCTTCCGCCATTTTCTTGGTGAGTGTTGTCACTAAAACTCGCTCATTTTTATCCGCTCTTTGGCGAGCTTCAGAAAGTAGATCATCCACTTGAATAGACACTGGGCGAATTTCAATGACTGGATCAAGTAAACCAGTCGGGCGAACCACTTGATCGATGATTTCGCTGCCTGATTTTTCTAATTCATAAGGCCCTGGGGTTGCGGAAACATAGATGGTTTGTGGGGCTAAACGTTCAAATTCCTCAAAGCGTAATGGACGATTATCTAATGCTGACGGTAATCGGAAACCATATTCGACTAAGGTTTCTTTGCGAGAACGGTCACCACGATACATCCCACCAATTTGAGGCACAGTCACATGAGATTCATCAATAATTAAAATGGCATCAGAGGGCATATAATCGAATAATGTTGGTGGTGGCTCGCCTTCATTTCTGCCTGACAAATAGCGAGAGTAGTTTTCAATACCCGAGCAATAACCCAATTCATTCATCATTTCAATATCAAATTGGGTACGCTGGCTGATACGTTGTTCTTCTAAAAGTTTATGTTCTTTAATGAAGTATTCACGGCGTGATACGAGTTCTTTTTTGATGTTTTCTATCGCATCTAAAATACGTTCTCTTGGCGTCACATAGTGAGTTTTAGGATAGATCGTAAAACGTGGGACAGCACCAAAACTACTGCCTGTGAGCGGATCAAATAAACTTAAACGCTCGATTTCATCATCAAATAATTCAATACGCACTGCACGATCATCGGATTCCGCGGGGAAAATATCAATAATTTCTCCGCGAACACGGAATGTTCCACGCTGAAATGCTTGATCATTGCGGGTATATTGCAATTCCGCTAACTTCGCTAAAATTTGGCGCTGATCGATAATAGCACCTTGTTGTAAATGCAACATCATTTGTAAGTAGCTATCAGGATCACCCAAACCATAAATAGCTGAAACAGAAGCCACCACGATGGTATCTCGACGTTCTAGAAAAGATTTCGTCGCAGAAAGACGCATTTGTTCGATTTGATCATTAATAGACGCATCTTTTTCAATGAAAGTATCGCTGCTCGGCACATAGGCTTCTGGCTGATAATAATCATAGTAAGACACAAAATACTCCACCGCATTTTCTGGAAAAAAGGCTTTCATTTCTGCATAAAGCTGGGCTGCAAGGGTTTTATTTGGCGCAAGTAACATGGCGGGGCGATTTAATTGGGCAATTACATTGGCAATAGTAAAGGTTTTTCCCGAGCCAGTTACCCCGAGCAAAGTTTGATGCGCTAAACCATCTGTTAAATTTTCAGCTAATTTTTCGATAGCTTGCGGCTGATCGCCAGAGGGACGAAAGTCGGAATGCAGAATGAACTGTTTTGTGTTGATTTTTTCAGACATAAAGTGCGGTCGGTTTTTTCATAGTTTTGAATAATGTCTATTTTAGCATATTTAATGTGTAAAATTGATCAGGCAAAAATCTAAGTTTTACACAGACTTAGCGATGTCAAGAGGAAGATGTCACAAATTCATAAAAAAAACTTTAATTTTTTACTAGACAAAACTTAACATATTGATTTTAAATTAAAATTTTATTTTAGGCTAATCTGTAATCAAGATTGAACAATCCTTGTAAGAACAAGGGATC
The DNA here is from genome assembly GCF_003351405.1 of Haemophilus haemolyticus. Classification (GTDB taxonomy): domain Bacteria; phylum Pseudomonadota; class Gammaproteobacteria; order Enterobacterales; family Pasteurellaceae; genus Haemophilus; species Haemophilus haemolyticus_N. The sequence continues at coordinate 1,909,109 of NZ_CP031240.1, read as the reverse complement.
CGCAAAATTTTAAAAAGTTAATCCACAAAGTTATCCACAGGCTCTGTGGATAGAAAAAAGAGAGGATTCTGATAAAAATAAAGCCCATCAACATGATGGGCTCAAAATCTTTTGGTTGCTAATTTAGAATTTGTAAAAGGAGACAAACAAATTCTAAACCAAAAGAAAAATTGGCTCCTCCTGCTGGACTTGAACCAGCGACATATGGATTAACAGTCCACCGTTCTACCGACTGAACTAAGGAGGAATAAACTTTGTATCACAAGGAACAGGGCGCGCATTTTAATGATAAGAAAAACTCTTGTCAACAAAAAACTATAGTAATTTAGACCCAATTTGCACATCATCTATTTAAACTAAATATTTTCATATTTTTAACATCTTATCTTTACAAATCTTTACAAAAAAGTGATGGTTATATCATCATTAATATGGCAGAATGCAGCGTTTTTTAGATGGCATAAGTATATCTAAAAGTATTTGATGTATATAATTTAACTTATTGAGGATTATTGATGAATCGCATATTTAAAGTTATTTGGAATAAGACAACACAAAGAACAGAAGTAGTATCTGAACTAGCTAGAGGCATGGCTAAATCCTCTTCTAGCTCTGTGGTAAATACAACTAAATTAGTTAAACCTGTGTTAAAACTTTCGCTACTCTCAATTTGCTTATGCTATCCAACATGGGTAATGGCAGAGACAAATACCGATGATGGACGTTTTACATTAATAAATAGGGGACTTCTGCTAGATAAAAATAATGGCAAATATATTTTGGGCGTCTATGATCCAAGTACGGGTTCTTTTGGCTTTGGTAAAGCTCAAGTAGGAACGAAGGATGAGGTATCTCAGAGTGGTAAGATTATTAAACCTGCAGCTGTAGGTAATTTTCAACTTGCTATTGGACATGACACACTTATTGCCTCTGGTTATAAAGGTATTGCTATTGGTTCTAACTATGATTCATCCGCATCAGATGGTCGTAGAGAATATTATTTTAGCCCACTTGATGGGCGTCAAGGTGGCACACAGGGAGCATATGCCATTAGCTTAGGCTCAGGGGCTCAAGCAATTGGGCGTCATACATTGGCTCTAGGAGCAAATAGCGGTAATGGCGGTGCTTATAACGGATATGATGACGCGGTTTTCTTAGGTTCGCTTTCTCGTATTAAATCAGTAGGTCAAGGACGTGAGAACGATAATATTAATGTTAACGACCTTGAAACTAAGTATACAGAGGCAGTTAAAGCGTACAATGCAAGTCAAACTCAGGATGCCTTAAATAAGGTTATTGAAGCTGGCAGAAACATAAACAATGCTGCATTAAATAAAGTAGAAGGGATGACTATCAAATCTAATGTTGCTCATCCATCTACAGCAGGTAAATTTACGACACAAACTGAACAAGTTTCTCAAGTTAATGGTTCTTCTGGTACTAAAACCGTTTCTATTCTTTCTGTAGGTGGCAAAGATGGTAATAATACGATGTATCGCCAAATTCAAAACGTGGCTGCAGGTCGTATTGCCTATGACAGTAACGATGCGGTAACCGGTTCGCAACTTTATTATGTGAGAAATTATACCGGTTGGAATATTGCGCATTATGATGATGTAACAAAGTCTACCACGACAACAGGGCGCGTTAATAATGATCATACAGTTATTTTTAAACCGGGTGATTATACAGATGTATATACAACCTTAGACTCAAACAATCAAAGCTCGGTAAATATTGATGTAAAAACAGCTGGTTTAGAGGCTAAAAAAGCTGATAACAGAATTACATCGATTAACATAATAGAAACTGTTGGAGCTGACGCTAGTAAAACCGTAGCAAAAACTACTACCGTAAAAAAAGTATTAGAAGAATTTAATAAGATTAAAGCCGATGAAGTAGATATCAAGGGATATTCTCATGTTAATTCCAATGGAAATAAGAGAGAGGAAGCTTTAACTACATCAGACGATAAGGGTAATGTAACTAACGTAACCTTCAATTATGAAGGTCACAATAATAGTAGCATTACCAATGCATCGCAGGGTGTAACAAAAGACAATAATGGTAAATATGCCGAAGCAAGTGGGGCACAGGCAGATCGTTCTATAGCAACTGGTATCTATGCAAATGCTCTTGCTAAAGATTCTATTGCAATTGGTACTGGAGCAAACGTTAATAACTTTTGGGGAAGCCACTTTAGTGAATCAATTAATGGAATTGCCATTGGTAAGCTTGCTCAAGTTGAGGGTTCAGCTGGCGCAATTGCATTTGGTGCAGGTAGTACTATTCTACGTTATGACCCATACAATGTAGGTTCTGCAAATGCTATTGCTATTGGTAATGGTAGTAAAATCACTGCTGCAAGCGGTGCAGTCGCGATTGGTAATAAGGCTAATATTACAGCTGTAAGTAGTGGAACAGGTAACGGTGCGGTAAACGCAGTAGCTATTGGTAATGAAGCAACAGTTCAACGTGAAAATTCGATTGCCCTAGGTAATTCCACTGTAGCGAAACGTGAGAATTCTGTTGCGATAGGTACAAATGTAACGGTAGAAAGAGAAAACTCTGTTGTTATTGGTCAAAATGCAAAAGGAGAACAAGAAAGAGTTGTTGCTATAGGTGCGTATGCTGTTGCAAAAGGCGATAGAACTGTAGCAATTGGCCCAGAAGCAACAGCAAATGGCTCAAGATCCATTGTAATCGGAGGTATTGGCGATGCAAAAGCGACTGCAGAGAAAGACTACTCCATTGTTATCGGTAATGGAGCGCAAGCAACAGACAATGCAACATATTCTGTTACTTTAGGTAACAATGCTAAAACAGCTGGAGCAACAGGGATTAGTATTGGTGATCGAGCTCAAGTGGTAGCGTCTGCTGCAAATGGGATTGCGCTAGGTCAAAGTGCGGTTGCTAATAATTCAGGTGATATTGCTATTGGTCAATCTTCAAGTACATCGACTAAACATACAGTAAGTGATATCAAGATTGGTGATACAACCTTATCTAAAGGCGTTGCTGCAACCGATAATGGCACTGTAAGTTTTGGTAAAGACAATGTTAAACGCCAGATCCAAAATGTTGGAGCTGGTGAAATCTCTGAGACATCGAGTGATGTAATCACTGGTTCACAACTTTACTATGTAATTAAAGCAGCTGACGAAATTGCTAAAACGGAATATACGTTCAAAGTAAATGGCGTTGACAAGAAAATCATGCGTAACAATGGCACATCAACAACTAATAATGCTAATAATACGCTTGATTTCAGAGCTGGCGATGGGTTAGAGGTTGTATATGAAAATAATGCAGTAACTTACAAATTAAATGCTGCTTCTAACCAAGCAATTACAGATGCTAAAAATGCGGCAACCACTGTAACTAATAGCCTCCAAGAGATCAATAGATCTGTTGCACGTGCAGAAACAGCAGCTTCAGCAGCAAGCACATCTGCATCAGCGGCAAACAGCTCCGCAACCGCAGCAAGCACTTCTGCATCAGCAGCGAACAGCTCAGCAACGGCAGCAAGCACATCTGCTTCAGCAGCAAATAGCTCAGCAACGGCAGCGTCAACGTCTGCTTCAGCAGCAAATAGCTCAGCAACGGCAGCAAGCACTTCTGCATCAGCAGCGAACAGCTCCGCAACCGCAGCGTCAACGTCTGCATCAGCAGCGAACAGCTCCGCAACCGCAGCGTCAACGTCTGCATCAGCAGCGAATAGCTCAGCAACCGCGGCAAGCACTTCTGCGTCAGCAGCGAATAGCTCAGCAACCGCAGCTTCAACGTCTGCCTCAGCAGCAAATAGCTCCGCAACCGCAGCGTCAACTTCTGCATCGGCAGCAAATAGCTCAGCAACCGCGGCAAGCACATCTGCATCAGCAGCAAATAGCTCCGCAACGGCAGCTTCAACTTCTGCATCAGCAGCGAATAGCTCAGCGACGGCAGCTTCAACTTCTGCATCAGCGGCAAACAGCTCCGCAACCGCAGCAAGCACTTCTGCATCAGCAGCGAACAGCTCAGCAACGGCAGCAAGCACATCTGCATCAGCAGCGAATAGCTCAGCAACGGCAGCAAGCACATCTGCATCGGCAGCAAATAGCTCCGCAACGGCAGCTTCAACTTCTGCATCAGCAGCGAATAGCTCAGCAACGGCAGCAAGCACATCTGCATCAGCAGCGAACAGCTCAGCAACGGCAGCAAGCACATCTGCATCGGCAGCGAATAGCTCCGCAACGGCAGCGTCAACGTCTGCGTCAGCAGCGAATAGCTCCGCAACCGCAGCTTCAACTTCTGCATCAGCAGCAAATAGCTCAGCAACCGCAGCGTCAACGTCTGCATCAGCAGCAAATAGCTCAGCAACCGCAGCGTCAACGTCTGCATCAGCAGCGAATAGCTCAGCAACGGCAGCAAGCACTTCTGCTTCAGCAGCAAATAGCTCAGCAACGGCAGCAAGCACATCTGCTTCAGCAGCAAATAGCTCAGCAACCGCAGCAAGCACATCTGCATCAGCAGCGAACAGCTCCGCAACCGCAGCAAGCACTTCTGCATCAGCAGCAAACAGCTCAGCAACGGCAGCGTCAACTTCTGCATCAGCAGCGAACAGCTCAGCAACGGCAGCAAGCACATCTGCATCAGCAGCGAACAGCTCAGCAACGGCAGCAAGCACATCTGCATCAGCAGCGAATAGCTCAGCAACGGCAGCAAGCACATCTGCATCGGCAGCAAATAGCTCAGCAACCGCAGCGTCAACGTCTGCTTCAGCAGCAAATAGCTCCGCAACGGCAGCTTCAACTTCTGCATCAGCAGCGAATAGCTCAGCAACGGCAGCAAGCACATCTGCATCAGCAGCGAACAGCTCAGCAACGGCAGCAAGCACATCTGCATCGGCAGCAAATAGCTCAGCAACCGCGGCAAGCACTTCTGCGTCAGCAGCGAACAGCTCAGCAACGGCAGCAAGCACATCTGCATCAGCAGCAAATAGCTCAGCGACGGCAGCTTCAACTTCTGCATCGGCAGCGAATAGCTCCGCAACCGCAGCGTCAACGTCTGCTTCAGCAGCAAACAGCTCAGCAACGGCAGCAAACACATCTGCATCAGCAGCAAATAGCTCAGCGACGGCAGCTTCAACTTCTGCATCGGCAGCGAATAGCTCCGCAACCGCAGCTTCAACGTCTGCTTCAGCAGCAAACAGCTCAGCGACGGCAGCTTCAACTTCTGCATCGGCAGCGAATAGCTCCGCAACGGCAGCGTCAACGTCTGCGTCAGCAGCGAATAGCTCCGCAACCGCAGCTTCAACTTCTGCATCAGCAGCAAATAGCTCAGCAACCGCAGCGTCAACGTCTGCATCAGCAGCAAATAGCTCAGCAACCGCAGCGTCAACGTCTGCATCAGCAGCGAATAGCTCAGCAACGGCAGCAAGCACATCTGCATCAGCAGCGAACAGCTCAGCAACGGCAGCAAGCACATCTGCATCAGCAGCGAATAGCTCAGCAACGGCAGCTTCAACGTCTGCATCAGCAGCGAATAGCTCCGCAACCGCAGCTTCAACGTCTGCTTCAGCAGCAAACAGCTCAGCAACGGCAGCAAGCACATCTGCATCAGCAGCAAACAGCTCAGCAACCGCGGCAAGCACATCTGCATCAGCAGCAAATAGCTCAGCAACCGCAGCAAGCACATCTGCTTCAGCAGCAAATAGCTCAGCGACGGCAGCTTCAACGTCTGCATCAGCAGCAAATAGCTCAGCAACCGCAGCAAGCACATCTGCATCAGCAGCGAATAGCTCCGCAACGGCAGCGTCAACGTCTGCGTCAGCAGCGAATAGCTCCGCAACCGCAGCTTCAACTTCTGCATCAGCAGCAAATAGCTCAGCAACCGCAGCGTCAACGTCTGCATCAGCAGCAAATAGCTCAGCAACCGCAGCGTCAACGTCTGCATCAGCAGCGAATAGCTCAGCAACGGCAGCAAGCACATCTGCATCAGCAGCGAACAGCTCAGCAACGGCAGCAAGCACATCTGCATCAGCAGCGAATAGCTCAGCAACGGCAGCTTCAACGTCTGCATCAGCAGCGAATAGCTCAGCAACCGCAGCAAGCACATCTGCTTCAGCAGCAAATAGCTCAGCGACGGCAGCTTCAACGTCTGCATCAGCAGCAAATAGCTCAGCGACGGCAGCGTCAACGTCTGCTTCAGCAGCGAATAGCTCAGCAACCGCAGCAAGCACATCTGCATCAGCAGCGAATAGCTCAGCAACCGCAGCGTCAACGTCTGCATCAGCAGCGAACAGCTCAGCAACGGCAGCGTCAACGTCTGCATCAGCAGCAAATAGCTCAGCAACCGCAGCAAGCACATCTGCATCAGCAGCAAATAGCTCCGCAACGGCAGCAAGCACTTCTGCATCAGCAGCAAATAGCTCCGCAACGGCAGCTTCAACGTCTGCATCAGCAGCGAACAGCTCCGCGACAGCGGCAAGCACTTCTGCTTCAGCAGCAAATAGCTCCGCAACGGCAGCGTCAACTTCTGCATCAGCAGCAAATAGCTCCGCAACCGCAGCAAGCACTTCTGCATCAGCAGCAAATAGCTCCGCGACAGCTGCAAGCACTTCTGCATCAGCAGCAAATAGCTCCGCGACAGCGGCAAGCACATCTGCATCAGCAGCAAATAGCTCCGCAACGGCAGCTTCAACGTCTGCATCAGCAGCGAACAGCTCCGCGACAGCGGCAAGCACTTCTGCATCAGCAGCAAATAGCTCAGCAACCGCAGCAAGCACATCTGCATCAGCAGCGAACAGCTCCGCAACCGCAGCAAGCACTTCTGCATCAGCAGCAAACAGCTCAGCAACGGCAGCGTCAACTTCTGCATCAGCAGCGAACAGCTCAGCAACGGCAGCAAGCACATCTGCATCAGCAGCAAACAGCTCAGCGACGGCAGCTTCAACTTCTGCATCGGCAGCGAATAGCTCCGCAACGGCAGCGTCAACGTCTGCGTCAGCAGCGAATAGCTCCGCAACCGCAGCTTCAACTTCTGCATCAGCAGCAAATAGCTCAGCAACCGCAGCGTCAACGTCTGCATCAGCAGCAAATAGCTCAGCAACCGCAGCGTCAACGTCTGCATCAGCAGCGAATAGCTCAGCAACGGCAGCAAGCACATCTGCATCAGCAGCGAACAGCTCAGCAACGGCAGCAAGCACATCTGCATCAGCAGCGAATAGCTCAGCAACGGCAGCTTCAACGTCTGCATCAGCAGCGAATAGCTCCGCAACCGCAGCTTCAACGTCTGCTTCAGCAGCAAACAGCTCAGCAACGGCAGCAAGCACATCTGCATCAGCAGCGAACAGCTCAGCAACGGCAGCAAGCACATCTGCATCAGCAGCGAATAGCTCAGCAACGGCAGCTTCAACGTCTGCATCAGCAGCGAATAGCTCCGCAACCGCAGCTTCAACGTCTGCTTCAGCAGCAAACAGCTCAGCAACGGCAGCAAGCACATCTGCATCAGCAGCAAACAGCTCAGCAACCGCGGCAAGCACATCTGCATCAGCAGCAAATAGCTCAGCAACCGCAGCAAGCACATCTGCTTCAGCAGCAAATAGCTCAGCGACGGCAGCTTCAACGTCTGCATCAGCAGCAAATAGCTCAGCAACCGCAGCAAGCACATCTGCATCGGCAGCGAATAGCTCCGCAACGGCAGCGTCAACGTCTGCGTCAGCAGCGAATAGCTCCGCAACCGCAGCTTCAACTTCTGCATCAGCAGCAAATAGCTCAGCAACCGCAGCGTCAACGTCTGCATCAGCAGCAAATAGCTCAGCAACCGCAGCGTCAACGTCTGCATCAGCAGCGAATAGCTCAGCAACGGCAGCGTCAACTTCTGCATCAGCAGCAAATAGCTCCGCAACCGCAGCAAGCACTTCTGCATCAGCAGCAAATAGCTCCGCGACAGCTGCAAGCACTTCTGCATCAGCAGCAAATAGCTCCGCGACAGCGGCAAGCACATCTGCATCAGCAGCAAATAGCTCCGCAACGGCAGCTTCAACGTCTGCATCAGCAGCGAACAGCTCCGCGACAGCGGCAAGCACTTCTGCATCAGCAGCAAATAGCTCCGCGACAGCTGCAAGCACTTCTGCATCAGCAGCAAATAGCTCCGCGACAGCGGCAAGCACATCTGCATCAGCAGCAAATAGCTCCGCAACGGCAGCTTCAACGTCTGCATCAGCAGCGAACAGCTCCGCGACAGCGGCAAGCACTTCTGCTTCAGCAGCAAATAGCTCCGCAACCGCAGCAAGCACATCTGCATCAGCAGCAAATAGCTCCGCAACGGCAGCGTCAACTTCTGCATCAGCAGCAAATAGCTCCGCAACCGCAGCAAGCACTTCTGCATCAGCAGCAAATAGCTCCGCGACAGCGGCAAGCACTTCTGCATCAGCAGCAAATAGCTCCGCGACAGCGGCAAGCACATCTGCATCAGCAGCGAACAGCTCAGCAACGGCAGCTTCAACTTCTGCATCAGCAGCGAACAGCTCAGCAACCGCAGCAAGCACATCTGCATCAGCAGCAAATAGCTCCGCAACCGCAGCAAGCACATCTGCATCAGCAGCAAATAGCTCAGCAACGGCAGCGTCAACTTCTGCATCAGCAGCGAATAGCTCCGCAACGGCAGCTTCAACGTCTGCATCAGCAGCGGACAGCTCAGCAACCGCAGCAAGCACATCAGCTTCAGCAGCAAATAGCTCCGCAACGGCAGCTTCAACTTCTGCATCAGCAGCGAACAGCTCCGCAACCGCAGCAAGCACATCTGCATCAGCAGCAAATAGCTCCGCAACGGCAGCAAGCACGTCTGCATCAGCAGCAAATAGCTCAGCAACCGCAGCTTCAACTTCTGCATCAGCAGCAAATAGCTCCGCAACCGCAGCAAGCACATCAGCATCTGCGGCAAGCTCTTCAGCAACTGCAGCAAGTACATCAGCATCAGCGGCAAGCTCTTCAGCAACGGCAGCAAGCACATCAGCTTCAGCAGCGAACAGCTCCGCGACAGCGGCAAGCACTTCTGCATCAGCAGCAAATAGCTCCGCGACAGCGGCAAGCACTTCTGCATCAGCAGCAAATAGCTCCGCGACAGCGGCAAGCACATCTGCATCAGCAGCAAATAGCTCCGCAACGGCAGCGTCAACTTCTGCCTCAGCAGCGAACAGCTCCGCAACGGCAGCAAGCACATCAGCTTCAGCAGCAAATAGCTCCGCAACGGCAGCGTCAACTTCTGCATCAGCAGCAAATAGCTCCGCAACCGCAGCAAGCACTTCTGCATCAGCAGCAAATAGCTCCGCGACAGCTGCAAGCACTTCTGCATCAGCAGCAAATAGCTCCGCGACAGCGGCAAGCACATCTGCATCAGCAGCGAACAGCTCCGCAACGGCAGCTTCAACTTCTGCATCAGCAGCGAACAGCTCCGCAACGGCAGCTTCAACGTCTGCATCAGCAGCGAACAGCTCCGCAACGGCAGCTTCAACGTCTGCATCAGCAGCAAATAGCTCCGCAACGGCAGCTTCAACGTCTGCATCAGCAGCGAACAGCTCCGCGACAGCGGCAAGCACTTCTGCTTCAGCAGCAAATAGCTCCGCAACGGCAGCGTCAACTTCTGCATCAGCAGCAAATAGCTCAGCAACCGCAGCTTCAACTTCTGCATCAGCAGCAAATAGCTCCGCAACCGCAGCAAGCACATCAGCATCTGCGGCAAGCTCTTCAGCAACTGCAGCAAGTACATCAGCATCAGCGGCAAGCTCTTCAGCAACGGCAGCAAGCACATCAGCTTCAGCAGCAAATAGCTCAGCAACGGCAGCAAGCACTTCTGCATCAGCAGCCAACAGCTCAGCAACGGCAGCAAGCACTTCTGCATCAGCAGCAAATAGCTCAGCAACCGCAGCAAGCACATCTGCATCAGCAGCAAATAGCTCCGCAACGGCAGCAAGCACTTCTGCATCAGCAGCAAATAGCTCCGCAACGGCAGCTTCAACGTCTGCATCAGCAGCGAACAGCTCCGCGACAGCGGCAAGCACTTCTGCTTCAGCAGCAAATAGCTCCGCAACGGCAGCGTCAACTTCTGCATCAGCAGCAAATAGCTCCGCAACCGCAGCAAGCACTTCTGCATCAGCAGCAAATAGCTCCGCGACAGCTGCAAGCACTTCTGCATCAGCAGCAAATAGCTCCGCGACAGCGGCAAGCACATCTGCATCAGCAGCAAATAGCTCCGCAACGGCAGCTTCAACGTCTGCATCAGCAGCGAACAGCTCCGCGACAGCGGCAAGCACTTCTGCATCAGCAGCAAATAGCTCCGCGACAGCGGCAAGCACTTCTGCATCAGCAGCAAATAGCTCCGCGACAGCGGCAAGCACATCTGCATCAGCAGCAAATAGCTCCGCAACGGCAGCGTCAACTTCTGCCTCAGCAGCGAACAGCTCCGCAACGGCAGCAAGCACATCAGCTTCAGCAGCAAATAGCTCCGCAACGGCAGCGTCAACTTCTGCATCAGCAGCAAATAGCTCCGCAACCGCAGCAAGCACTTCTGCATCAGCAGCAAATAGCTCCGCGACAGCGGCAAGCACTTCTGCATCAGCAGCAAATAGCTCCGCGACAGCGGCAAGCACATCTGCATCAGCAGCGAACAGCTCCGCAACGGCAGCTTCAACTTCTGCATCAGCAGCGAACAGCTCCGCAACGGCAGCTTCAACGTCTGCATCAGCAGCGAACAGCTCCGCAACGGCAGCTTCAACGTCTGCATCAGCAGCAAATAGCTCCGCAACGGCAGCTTCAACGTCTGCATCAGCAGCGAACAGCTCCGCGACAGCGGCAAGCACTTCTGCTTCAGCAGCAAATAGCTCCGCAACGGCAGCGTCAACTTCTGCATCAGCAGCGAACAGCTCTGCAACCGCAGCTTCAACGTCTGCATCGGCAGCAAATAGCTCCGCAACGGCAGCAAGCACTTCTGCATCAGCAGCAAATAGCTCCGCAACGGCAGCTTCAACGTCTGCATCAGCAGCGAACAGCTCCGCGACAGCGGCAAGCACTTCTGCTTCAGCAGCAAATAGCTCCGCAACGGCAGCGTCAACTTCTGCATCAGCAGCAAATAGCTCCGCAACCGCAGCAAGCACTTCTGCATCAGCAGCAAATAGCTCCGCGACAGCTGCAAGCACTTCTGCATCAGCAGCAAATAGCTCCGCGACAGCGGCAAGCACATCTGCATCAGCAGCAAATAGCTCCGCAACGGCAGCTTCAACGTCTGCATCAGCAGCGAACAGCTCAGCAACGGCAGCTTCAACTTCTGCATCAGCAGCGGATAGCTCAGCAACTGCAGCAAGCACGTCTGCGTCTGCAGCAGGTTCATCTGCGACAGCGGCTGCATCTTCTGCAACTGCAGCAGAAAGCTCTGCGAAACGTATTGATGATTCTGGTTTGATCAGTAAAGATGGCAAAACAGCATTTGCAGCAGATAACACCAGCAAACGTGATAGTGCTAAAGCGAAAGGTAAAGATGCAACAGCTATTGGCTATGGTGCGAATGCAAGTGACGAAAATAGCACTGCGTTAGGTAATAACTCACAAGCTTCAGGTAAAAACTCAACAGCTGTGGGTCAAGGTGCTAAAGCTACTGCAAATAACTCTGTAGCACTTGGTAAAGGCTCTGTAGCGAATGAAGCGAATACCGTTTCAGTAGGTAGCCAAGGCAATGAGCGTCGTGTAACGAATGTTGCGGATCCAATCCGTAGCACTGATGCAGCGAATAAACAATATGTTGATCGTTCAGTTGGTGCAGTTCGTAGCGAATTGAATAAAACTGATAAGAAACTTCGTGGTGGTATCGCAGGAGCAACAGCTATAGCGAATATTCCACAAGTGACTAAACCAGGTGGCTTAGTGCTTGGTCTTGGTGTAGGTAACTACAGAGGTCAAAGTGCGGTAGCTGTAGGTTACTCTCGTGCGAGCGATAACAATCGTGTTATCTTCAAAATGAGTGGCGCGGTAACTACACAAGGTGACTACAATGTTGGCGCAGGTGTTGGTTACCAATGGTAATTAAGCGCTAATTAGTGAATAAATCACTCGGGGTAACCCGAGTGATTTTATTATAGCCAGACGAAAGTCTGGCTATAAAAACCATACGCTATGCGTATGGAGCCAAATAGCTTAAGCGATGAATAGAAAAAATCCTCGCTATATAATGAACAAGGCTGACAACCAAAATTCAACATATAGGAGGATTATCATGGTAAGTAAAACCAGTGACGATTTAAGTCTATCACACACAAAATGGAACTGTAAGTATCACATTGTATTTATCCCGAAGTACAGAAGAAAAGCAATTTATGGAAAGTTAAGAGCAGATATAGGTCAAATATTGAGGCAGCTATGTGACTATAAAAATGTGGAGATAATAGAAGCGCATGCAATGCCAGACCATATCCATATGCTCTTAAAAATCCCACCTAAAATATCAGTATCAGGTTTTATGGGCTACCTGAAGGGGAAATCAGCGCTGATGATTTTTGAAAGACACGCGAACTTAAAATATAGATATGGAAATAGGCATTTATGGGCGAAAGGATTTTTTGTAAGCACAGTAGGATTAAATACAAAAGTAGTAGAGGATTATATAAGAAACCAAGAAAAAGAAGATATGGTTCAAGATAATTTATCAACGAAAGAACATGTTCACCCCTTTAAGGGGTAATCAAGGGAATAATTAGACGCAGTTGTCAGTTCTCACAAGCCCCTTGAGGGGCTTGTGAAGTATAGGCCCTTATAGGGGAGCCTAAAAATCGCACGTTTTACGTGCGGATTGTTATTCTTTGATGGTTTTTATTTTTAAAATTTGACTAGAATAAGACCGCTTGTGAGAGCTATCAGATAATAAAATTAAAAAAAGTAGGAGTAAGTATGCGTAAATATAAAATTGGAATTACATTTAATTTAGAAGCTAAAGTTACAGATATTTGGGCAAATGGTGCGAACCAAAATGTCATTCATCTTTATCATTTGTTTCAACATTCCGACATTGTGGATGATGTGGTTTTAGTATCTTGGGGGCCAGAGAAAAGAACAACGCCTCCAGATGGGTTTATGTTGAATGATCTAGACTTAAAGTTTGCTTATATTAATGATGTGATTGATGAATTGGATGTGTTAATTGAAGGGACTCTTAGTATTGAACCTGCGCTTAGTAATAAAATGCATGAACATGGCGGGAAAGTTGTTTGTTATAAAATGGGGCCTGATTACATCATGGATATTGAAAACTTCATTTTTAATCAACCTGCTGGTCGTGTATTTAATGGAAGTAAGTTTGATAGTATCTGGTTAATTCCACAAAATGAAAATACTTGCCGCTCTTATTTTTCTATTATGTTTGAGTGTGATGCACATGTTGTTCCAGCAATTTGGGCACCTACATTTTGTGATATTGTAATTAAAAGGTTAAAAGAAAAGCATGGAATTGAATTTGGCTATAAGCCGAATAAAGATCGTAAAAAATGGCGAATTGCGAACTTTGAGCCAAATATTTTTATTTTCAAAAATTGTTTTACTCCTATTTTAATTGCAGAACAAGCTTATCGACAAGCGCCTGATAAAATTAAGCATGTTTATATTACAAATGTTTATCATAAAAAAGATCATCCTATTATGTTTAATTTTATTGGGAGAACGAAGGTATTGAAAGATGGAATTCTGACCGTAGAAGGGCGTTATCAAATGCCAGATTTCTTGTCTCGTTACACGGATATAGTGCTTGCCCATCAATGGGAAAATGGTTTGAATTATGCGTACAATGATGCGTTATATGGTGGTTATCCATTTGTACATAATTCAACGTTATTACCTAAAGGTGTCGGATATTATTATGAAGGTTTTGATGCATTTCATGGTGCGGATGTGTTATTAAATGTGATTGATAATCATGATAAGAACCATGAGGCGTACCAAAAACGTGCAAATGCATTTTTAGAGACATTGTTGCCAAGTAATCCTATAAATATTGCTATTTACGAGCGTGAAATTCAGCGCTTATTTGAAGAGTAATATATAAGTGCGGTTATTTAATCGCACTTTTTATCATATATAAATAAGGTATGTAAAATGAAAAGACTGATTTTAACAGCTCTAGATGATAATAATAAAATATGGTTTGAGAATCTAATTTCTTTCATTCTAAGTTTAAGAAGAACTAATTATAAAGGCGATATAGGCATCATTGATTATGGTTTATCTGAAGTTAAGAAAATATGTTTAAAAGAGCATGATATTAAAATTTTTGAGCCTACTTATGGTTGTAAAGAGCTGTTATTAGATAGACATATTTCTGCAGCTGATATTGCACAGAATTATAACTATGACCAAATTGCAGTATACGACTGTGATATTTGGTTTCCTTCTCATCATCTAGATATATTTGAACAGATTAAAAATGAAAAGAATCTTTATGCAACTTATGATGCGTGGCGTTGTACTTTTTTAGATAATTGTGTTGAATCTGAATCAAAAAAAACAGTTAGTGCCAAGATAGATGCTGTGGTTTCGAAAAATGGATATGTATGGCAAGTGGGAGTAATATTAGGATATAAAGAAGCTTGGTTGCTATATAAACAGTATATTGAAGAACAACTGAATATCAAAAACTATCTAAAACCTATTTATGGTGTTGATACTACTTTATTTAATTTATATGCACTGGATTCTGAAAAAGTAAGCTTTATCCATCAAAAATATAATTGCCCGCCTGTTTGGGGAATTGAATTAAAACATGATGAGGGTAATTTTGCCCCTTTGGTTAAAGGGGAATTTGTTCAAGGGATACATATAACAAGAAATCATCGCAATGATAAGATGTTAGCTTATCCTTATGTATTTGAAAGTTATTATCATCAGGAAGGAAAGAAATTTAATCTGAGAGAAAATAAGATATTTAATATAATTAAATCCTCTTTGACATGTTATCCTCCAGCTAAAGAAAATCTCACATTAGAATTAACTCAAGCAAATGCAAATGGAGGACATTTTTCAAGTGTTATATCTCAATCTAATGACGTTTATAAACCGGGTTGTTTAATGATTTCTGTGGCTGGAGATAGCTCATTTACACTAAAGAATACACACAATCATTCTGTAAGATTAGTATTTTTCTGTGAAAAAATAATTGGTTTTGGAGCATGTCTTTCAACATATTTTATTCGTGAGAATGGAGATAAGTTTTCTCCTGAATTACAATCACTTTATTATGTTGATTTAGTATCAAATGAAGAAATTCAATTTTGTACTAAAGAGCTAGATGTTGAAGGTAAACGCATTCGCTGGGTTTTTGATAATTTGCGTTTAATTTAGCTATATTTGCAAAGAGTTAGTAAAAATAAAATTCTTTTACTATATAATCAATGAGGCTGAGAAGCAATATTTAAAATTAAGCATTTTAAGTCAGTTATGAATTTATAAAAATATAGAAATTTCAGAGATTTATACATTACAAATGTTTATCATAAAAAAGATCATCCTATTATGTTTAATTTTATTGGGAGAACGAAGGTATTGAAAGATGGAATTCTGACCGTAGAAGGGCGTTATCAAATGCTAGATTTCTTGTCTCGTTACACGGATATAGTGCTTGCTCATCAATGGGAAAATGGCTTGAATTATGCATATAATGATGCGTTATATGGAGGATATCCATTTATTCATAACTCAAAATTAATTCCTAAAGGTGTTGGATATTATTATGACCAATTTGATGCTTTTGAAGGTGCGAAAGTATTACTGGATGTAATCGATAACCATGACAAGCATCATGAAGAATATGTTAAACGTGCAAATGAATATTTAGATTCTCAACTGCCAACTAACCCAGTTAATATTTATATGTATGAGAAAGAGATTAAGCGGTTATTTTCTTAATCTATCTTATAAAAATGATCTGACCCCAAAAAGTTAGACTGATTTAGTTCAAGGACTGAGTTCTGTAATTCACAGGGCTGAGTCCTTTTAGTTTCCCCTGAATGCGCTCATGGTTGTAATAATGAATATATTCATGAATCGTTTTTTCCAGTTGTTCGAACGTTTCAAATCGTTTTCCGTAATAACATTCCGTTTTTAATCGCCCAAAGAAACTTTCCATCGCACTGTTATCTAAACAATTCCCCTTCCTTGACATACTTTGTTGAATGCCATTCTCCCTGAGTATGTTTTGATAGCCTATCATCTGATACTGCCAACCTTGGTCCGAATGTAAAATCGGTTTTGCGCCTTCAAGCCTTGCTACAGCTTGTTTCATCATTCGGGTGATTTGCTCAAAGTTCGGGCTTCGCGCTAAATCATAAGCAATAATTTCATTGTTAAATAAATCCTTAATGGGGGATAAATAGAGCTTGCCTTCAGCACACTTGAATTCGGTAATGAATGCGGATTATGAGGTATTTTCTAATGAAATTTATATCTGACCGTTGTTTATAATTTAATAAAATATCAAGGCAAACTATTATCTCTCGATAATAAAATAGTTTTGATAGCTTACTAATTTCCAAATAAAATAGTGCCTCCATTTACTGGATTTAGTGTTCCATACAACAAGCTCAAGGCAAAAAATAGCATTATTCCACCTGCTATTAATTTTATGATGCTGTCGCTTTTTCCTTTCGTATGTTTTGAACCATACCAACGCCCTAAGTGAATCGCGGTATTTCTCGCATAACGTACAATCCCTGCGAAGGTTGACAGCATAAGTCCTGTGCCGAAAGACATGGCCAATACAGCCAAAATTCCCCAGCCATAAAGATCAAGCATATAAGCTAAAAATAAAACAAAAATTGCACCGCTACATGGTCGCATGCCAATTGTTAAAATGACGAGAAATTGTGATTTTAGATTGGTTGCTTGTGCAGTTTGTGTAGGGCTTGGTAAATGTTGGTGTCCACAGCTACAGGTGTTTGGTTGAAAAGTGCGGTTATTTTTCACCGCACTTTTTTCGTATAGGGGGAGGGGATTTAGGGATTTAATGGCTAATTTAGATTTTTTACGATAGGCACGTAAACCTTGCCAAATCCAATAACAGCCGAGAAATACTAATAATAGCAAGGCAGTTCTTTCTAACCAAAGCTGACTTAATTTGAAATAACGTGATGATAGATTTAGCACTACAACGAGCAATGTTGTTGCTGTAATCGCGACAATGCCTTGCATTAAGGAAGAAAGTAAGCTCAAGATAGTGCTTTGCTTTAATTGGCTTTCATGAGTGGAAAGATAGCTGGCGATAATAAATTTGCCGTGTCCTGGCCCGAGGGCATGGAGTACGCCGTAAACAAAGCTGGCAAAAATAAGCGTGATGCCGGCATTGATACTATTATTTTGAATTTGGTGTAGATTTTCCGAAATAAGCTGATTAAAATCTTTTTGCCATGCAGCAATATGTAAGAAAAACCAAGGGGAAAAATAGCCAAATAAGGCAAGTGCAATCACTAATAACACGAGCCCTGTTTTATACTTTTTCATTTCTACTCACATTGAATTATTATTTTTTGCGCGAACATCACGCCTAATGAATCATCTTCGTTCTTTTGGGATTTATCAAGTGAAGATGCGTAGGCTTGGATTTTTTCATCCACATTAGGTTCAATTAATTTTCCTTGGCAATTTTTTGGAAGTGCGGAAAAATCTACCGCACTTTTTGAGGCGTAAGTCATTGCCACATAATAAGTGGGATCGTAAGTTTGTAAGCTAAATGTGTTTTTTTCTAATTTTTGAGAATGGGCGAGTGGCACATCAAAATAATATTGCAGTTGTAATCCTTGGATTTTTACCCCGTAATTTTTGGGGTGAGGAGAATATTTGATTTTGTTATTTTGAGCATCATATAGATAGCTAAAATAATGTTCGCTCACAACATTTCCCATGACATCATCGATGAGTTTTTGCTGATCATTTTTTGTTTTAGCCTGTTTCATATCATAAATAACTGCGGACGAACTTGCTTCATCCAATGCCCATTTCATTGATAAGCCAGTGAGTTGATTATTTTCTATGATAGGCGTGGTTTGCATATCTATAAATGCATGGGGGTGAGCTAAAACACTACAACTAATGAATAGACCGAGTAATAATGAATACGTTTTCACAAAAAATCCTAATTATTTTGAACGTTAGCATTAGAAGTTGTTTATTCTACACGCAAAAACGAATTTTTCTGTCAAAAATGTTGATGTAAATCAAAAAAACTCTCAATAGCATTTCCCTTGTCTCTGAATATTCAGTAACATGACCCCCGTCAAGTGATTGCTTGATATTCATAAAGTTCCTAAATAAAATAATCATAAATATAGCTAAACTACTTTCCTGCCACCCGATTCGGGTGGTTTTTTTTATCTAAGTCGAAAGATGCACTCTTGCATTGTGCATTTATTCTTATTATGATCAACTCGAGTATAACCAAGAGAATAATAGATGTTTAATTTAAAGCGTGAGCATTTTAGAGATGATTATCTTTATAGGTTTTATCAATATGGTAATACTCATAGTAAGATTCCTTCTAATTTATCTAAAGTATTGGCAAGAAAATTGGATATGATAAGTGCTGCGGAAGATATCAATGATTTACGTTCTCCGCCGGCTAATCACTTAGAGTTGCTTGAGCCAAAAGAAAATAAAATTTATTCCATTCGAGTAAATAAACAATATCGCCTAATTTTTAAATATGAGAATAATGAAGTAAATAATTTATATTTAGATCCACATTCTTATAATTTATAAGGAAGATAATATGATGACGAGAAAACCCACCTCTGTTGGAGAAATTCTGCAAGAAGAGTTTTTAGAACCTTTAAGTCTTAAAATTAATGATTTAGCTCAAATTTTAGATGTACATCGTAATACGGCAAGTAATATCGTTAATAATAGTTCACGAATTACGCTAGAAATGGCAGTTAAACTTGCTAAAGCATTTGATACCACGCCTGAGTTTTGGCTTAATCTGCAAACACGTATTGATTTATGGGACCTTGAACACAATAAACGTTTTCAACAAAGTCTTGCAAATGTTAAGCCCGCTCTACATCGGCATGGTACTTCTACATTTGCAATGTAATTTAAGTCCTAAAGTGTCTATTTAATTTAGGGAGCTGCTTTACCCCTAAATATTTACAAGCGGTCAATTTCCGCGAAACTTTTGTAAAATCCTACTGCTTGTTTCCTATATTTCCGCCCTATTTTCCAGTAAAATGGGGCGTCATTTTTAATGAGGAATAATTAATGTCAACGCAATTTGTATATACGATGCATCGTGTCGGTAAAGTGGTGCCACCGAAGCGTCATATTTTGAAAGATATTTCTTTAAGCTTTTTCCCTGGTGCGAAGATCGGGGTTTTGGGTTTAAATGGTGCGGGTAAATCAACCCTTTTACGCATCATGGCGGGCGTAGATAAAGAATTTGAAGGGGAAGCTCGTCCGCAGCCAGGAATTAAAATTGGTTATCTTCCGCAAGAACCAAAATTAGAGCCGCAACAAACCGTGCGTGAAGCTGTGGAAGAAGCAGTTTCAGAAGTGAAAAATGCACTGAATCGTTTAGATGAAGTGTATGCGCTTTATGCGAATCCAGATGCGGATTTTGATAAATTAGCCGCAGAACAAGCGAACCTTGAGGCCATTATTCAAGCGCATGATGGGCATAATTTAGATAACCAATTAGAGCGTGCCGCAGATGCATTACGTTTACCTGATTGGGATGCCAAAATCGAACATTTATCAGGTGGTGAGCGTCGCCGTGTGGCACTTTGCCGCTTATTACTCGAAAAACCAGACATGCTCTTATTAGACGAACCAACTAACCACCTAGATGCAGAATCTGTGGCATGGTTAGAGCGTTTCTTACATGACTACGAGGGCACTGTTGTGGCAATTACCCACGACCGTTATTTCTTAGATAACGTAGCGGGCTGGATCTTAGAGCTTGACCGTGGTGAGGGTATTCCTTGGGAAGGCAACTATTCTTCTTGGTTAGAGCAAAAAGAGAAACGTTTAGAGCAAGAACAAGCGGCTGAAAATGCGCGTCAAAAATCTATTGCGAAAGAGTTGGAATGGGTGCGTCAAAATCCTAAAGGTCGCCAAGCGAAAAGCAAAGCACGTATGGCTCGTTTTGATGAATTGAACTCTGGCGAATATCAAAAACGAAACGAGACTAACGAACTCTTTATTCCGCCTGGTCCACGTTTGGGTGATAAAGTGATTGAAGTGCAAAACTTAACCAAATCTTATGGCGACCGCACTTTAATTGATGATTTATCCTTCAGTATTCCAAAAGGTGCAATCGTTGGGATTATCGGGGCAAATGGTGCGGGTAAATCAACCTTATTCCGTATGTTGTCAGGTCAAGAACAACCAGATTCAGGCTCTGTGACAATGGGCGAAACCGTTGTGCTTGCGTCTGTGGATCAATTCCGTGACTCAATGGATGACAAGAAAACCGTGTGGGAAGAAGTGTCTAACGGACAAGATATTCTGACCATTGGTAACTTTGAAATTCCAAGCCGTGCGTATGTTGGACGCTTCAACTTCAAAGGCGTAGATCAACAAAAACGCGTAGGCGAATTATCGGGTGGTGAACGTGGTCGTTTACATTTAGCTAAACTTCTACAACGTGGTGGTAACGTGCTGTTATTGGACGAACCAACCAATGACTTAGACGTTGAAACCTTGCGTGCCTTAGAAAATGCGATTTTAGAATTCCCAGGCTGTGCAATGGTGATTTCCCATGACCGTTGGTTCTTAGACCGTATCGCAACGCATATTTTAGATTACGGTGATGAAGGTAAAATCACCTTCTATGAAGGTAACTTCTCAGACTACGAAGAGTGGAAAAAGAAAACCTTAGGCGATGCAGCGACTCAGCCACATCGTATTAAATATAAACGTATTGCGAAGTAATTTATATTGAGAAAGTGCGGTTGATGTTAACCGCACTTTTCTTACTTTTTTGGGAGTGATTATGCTAGTTTATTTACATATTTTTTTCGCCTTTTTAAGTTTTGCCTTGTTGGTGATTCGTGGCGCAATGCAGCTTACTGGCAAAAACTGGCGTTCGATAAAATTATTAAAAATTTTACCGCACTTATCAGATACCTTGTTGATTGTTTCTGGTGTTGTCATTTTATATCTCTTTGTTTTTGATATTGAATGGTGGTTGGTAGCTAAATTCGCATTACTGATTTTGTATATCGTGTTTGCTGCGAAATTTTTCAGTAAAAAAGTTTCTCAACCTAAACGCATTTTCTTTTGGCTTGCTTGCGTAAGTTTTATTGGTGCGATGTTAATTGCCTATCTGAAATAAAACGATGTCATCTCGCCATCTTCAAATTTTAATCAGCAAAACTTTGCCGCTTGTGTCTGATAACGTATTGATTATCGGTGAAGGCGGCATTGCTTTTTCTAAAGCAACGAATTTGCTCGGACAAGAATTTGAACATATTTTATTTGATGCGCGAAATGGCATTCATCCTGAAGCACTGGCTATTGCAGCTGGAACATTGAAAATGGGCGGCACACTTTGTTTAGTGTTATCCGATTGGGAAAATTTATCTCTGCAGCCTGATCAAGATAGTTTACGTTGGAATGGAAATCAGTCAGCAATCGCCACGCCTAATTTTATTCATCATTTCAAACACTGCATTGAGCGCTATCATTTCCCCATTATAAGAGAGGAAAGTGCGGTTGAATTTCCTGCATTTTTTTATTCTAACGAGCATCATAAAAATGCCACGTTAGCTCAGCAGCAAATTATTGATAATATTTTAAAAGCTGAGCAGGATATTTATTTTCTAACCGCTAAGCGCGGAAGAGGAAAATCCGCCTTATTGGGGATGCTTGCTAACCAAATTCAAGCGCCAGTTTATCTCACAGCACCGAATAAAAGTGCGGTGCATTCTGTTATCGAATTTTCAGAAGGGGGAATTGAATTTATCGCGCCTGATGAACTGTCTATTAGGTTACAAAATGAACCCGAATTTAGTCAATCTGCTTGGTTGCTCGTAGATGAAGCAGCAATGATCCCATTGCCGTTATTGCAAGAATATTCTCAATATTTTCAACATATTGTCTTCAGCACAACAATTCATAGCTATGAAGGAACGGGACGTGGTTTCGAGTTAAAATTTAAACGGAAAATCAACCGTACTTTTCAGCATTTTGAGCTTAAACAGCCCCTACGTTGGCAAGAAAATGATCTGTTAGAAGATTTTATTGATGATCTTTTGTTGCTAAATGCCGAAGATGCTTTTCAGCAATTTCCTTTTCAGCCCCATCTCCCTTATCAAATTCGAGAAGTGCAAAAACCACATCATATTGCAGAGTTTTATAGCTTAATGACATTGGCGCATTATCGAACGTCGCCACTTGATCTTCGTCGTTTACTGGATGGGGAAAATCAACGTTTTTATTTCGCTGAATATCAACAGAATTTGCTCGGTGCAATTTGGTCGTTGGAAGAAGGAAATATGGCTGATGATGAGTTGATTATTCAAATTCAACAAGGCAAACGCCGTCCGAAAGGCAATCTTGTTCCACAGGCATTATGTTTCTATGAAAATCTGTCCCAAGCCTGTAAATTACGATCTTTACGCATTTCTCGTATAGCGGTTCAACCAAATTGGCAAAGAAAGGGTATTGGGCAAAATCTAATGAAATTTATGGAAAATTCAGAAGTGGATTTTCTTTCGGTAAGTTTTGGTTACACTGACGAACTCGCAAAATTTTGGCAAAAGTGCGGTTTTGTTTTAGTGCATTTAGGTGAGCACCAAGAAGCGAGTAGTGGTTGTTATTCAGCGATAGCCCTTAAAGGTCTTTCCAAAGAAGGCTTGGCCTTAGTTGATGCTACGCACAAACAATTTCAGCGTAATCTCCCTTTATCTTTTCATCCGTTCGCAATAAATTTTCAGCAAAATCAGCTTGATTGGCAGCTTGATGAGTTCGATTGGGTGAGCTTAAAAAACTTCGCTAATTTTCACCGCACTTTATTTTCGAGCATCCCTGCGATAAGGCGTTTATTAAAATCAACTGGAGAAGAAAATTTTCCATTAATTTCCGCTTATTTAACAAAAAAACAACTTCCCATTAACAAGAAAAAAGGCGTAGAATGTTTGCGTTTAGAAATTAAACAATATTTAGAGCGAGGAACTTTATGACAGAACAAACTGCAAAACCAAAAGGCTGGTTTAAACGCACACTTGAAAAATATGACAACTTCATTAAAGAATGGGGTTTAGATCAACCGAATTGTAGCTGCGTGCCTATGTCAGCAACAGAAGATGAAAATGGCAATTTGAAGAAAGAAGAATCTTCTTTAAAGAAATAAATATTAACTGGTTTTTTAAACAGTAAATTTGTTGAAAGATAGGTCAAATTCCAGTACACTATGCGTCAATTTTTATACAAGATTGGCGCATTATTTATATTTATGAAAACGGCTTTTTTCCAACCTGATATTCCTACCCAACCCAATGATCACAAAATTTTAGGCAATGTATTACCAGGCGCTGATGCATTGGCGATTAGTGAAATTGCAGAGCAAAATCAAAATTTAACCGTAGTGGTGACACCAGATACGCGAAGTGCGGTGCGTTTATCACGTGTTTTATCGGAATTAAGCAGTCAAAATGTATGCCTTTTTCCTGATTGGGAAACCTTACCTTACGATACCTTTTCCCCTCATCAAGAAATTATTTCCTCTCGTTTAAGTGCGCTTTTCCATTTACAAAATGCGAAAAAAGGAATTTTCTTATTGCCAATTTCGACATTAATGCAACGCCTTTGCCCGCCACAATATTTACAACACAATGTGCTTCTGATTAAAAAAGGTGATCGTTTGGTCATCGATAAAATGCGCTTACAATTAGAAGCTGCGGGCTATCGTGCTGTGGAGCAAGTACTAGAACATGGTGAATATGCGGTTCGTGGAGCCTTGTTGGATCTTTTTCCAATGGGAAGTGCGGTGCCTTTTCGTCTTGATTTCTTTGATGATGAAATTGATTCCATTCGCACTTTTGATGTGGATACGCAACGTACTCTTGATGAAATTAACTCAATTAATCTTTTGCCAGCGCACGAATTTCCAACAGATGACAAAGGGATTGAATTTTTCCGTGCACAATTTCGTGAAACCTTTGGTGAAATTCGTCGAGATCCCGAACATATTTATCAGCAAATCAGTAAAGGTACATTGATTTCTGGCATTGAATATTGGCAGCCACTTTTCTTTTCTGAAATGGCAACGTTGTTTGATTATTTGCCAGAACAAACGCTGTTTGTGGATATGGAAAACAACCAAATGCAAGGTGAGCGTTTTTATCAAGATGCCAAACAGCGTTATGAACAACGTAAAGTGGATCCGATGCGTCCGCTTTTATCGCCTGAAAAATTATGGCTTAATGTTGATGAAGTTAATCGCCGATTGAAATTTTATCCACGCATTACATTTAAAGCGGAAAAAGTGCGGTCATCGGTACGCCAGAAAAATTTACCTGTTGCCGCTTTGCCAGAAGTGACTATCCAATCCCAGCAAAAAGAACCATTGGAGCAATTACGCCAATTTATTGAGCATTTTAAAGGAAATGTACTGTTTTCGGTGGAGACGGAAGGTCGCCGAGAGACGTTGCTTGATTTGCTTTCAGCATTAAAACTCAAGCCAAAACAAATTCAATCCTTGGAACAGGCTGAAAATGAAAAATTTAGCTTGTTAGTTAGTTCTCTTGAACAAGGTTTTATTATTGAACAATCGCTTCCTGTTGCGATTATTGGTGAAGCTAATTTACTTGGCGAACGTGTTCAACAACGTTCTAGAGATAAGCGTAAAATGATTAATCCTGATACGCTTGTGCGCAATCTTGCCGAGCTGAAAATAGGGCAGCCAGTTGTGCATCTTGATCACGGTGTGGGGCGTTATGGCGGTTTGGTTACCTTAGATACAGGTGGCATTAAAGCAGAATATTTGCTGCTAAATTATGCAAATGAATCAAAACTTTATGTGCCTGTTACTTCATTACATTTGATTAGCCGTTATGTTGGTGGTTCTGATGAAAGTGCACCATTACATAAATTGGGTAACGAGGCTTGGGCGAAATCACGCCAAAAAGCAGCGGAGAAAATTCGTGATGTGGCGGCCGAGTTACTAGATGTTTACGCACAACGTGAAGCGAAGAAAGGTTTTGCCTTTAAATATGATCGTGAAGAATTTCAACAATTTGCTGCAACTTTTCCTTTTGAAGAAACTTATGATCAGGAAATGGCAATTAATGCAGTGATTTCGGATATGTGTCAGCCAAAAGCAATGGATCGCCTTGTTTGCGGTGATGTAGGTTTTGGTAAAACTGAAGTGGCAATGCGTGCTGCGTTTTTGGCTGTTATGAATCATAAGCAAGTAGCAGTGCTAGTGCCAACCACACTTTTAGCCCAACAGCATTATGAGAATTTTAAAGATCGTTTTGCGAATTTGCCTGTAAACGTAGAAGTATTATCGCGTTTTAAAACTGCAAAAGAACAAAAACAAATTCTGGAAAACCTTGCAGAAGGTAAAGTCGATATTCTAATTGGTACTCATAAATTAATTCAATCAGATGTCAAATTTAACGATCTTGGCTTGTTGATTATTGATGAAGAACATCGTTTCGGTGTGGGCCAAAAAGAGAAAATTAAACAGCTCCGTGCGAATATCGATATTCTTACACTAACGGCAACGCCAATTCCAAGAACGCTTAATATGGCGATGAATGGTATTCGTGATCTTTCCATTATTTCTACGCCACCTGCTCGCCGATTAAGTATTAAAACCTTCGTCCGCCAGAATGACGATCTTGTTGTACGAGAAGCAATTTTGCGTGAAATTCTCCGTGGCGGGCAGGTTTATTATCTCCACAATGATGTCGCAAGTATTGAAAATACAGCAGAAAAACTGACCGCACTTGTGCCTGAAGCGCGAGTGATTGTGGGGCATGGACAGATGCGAGAACGTGAACTAGAACGTGTGATGAGTGATTTTTATCATCAGCGTTATAACGTCTTAGTTTGTTCAACCATTATTGAAACGGGTATTGATGTACCAACAGCAAATACCATTATTATTGAACGAGCAGATCATTTTGGTTTGGCTCAGTTACATCAATTACGCGGACGAGTCGGGCGTTCACATCATCAAGCTTATGCTTATTTGCTTACGCCACCGCCAAAAATGATGACAAAAGATGCCGAACGACGCCTAGATGCGTTAGAAAATCTTGATAACCTTGGGGCTGGTTTTATCTTGGCTACTCATGATTTAGAGATTCGTGGCGCTGGCGAATTACTTGGAAATGAACAAAGCGGACAAATAGAAAGCATTGGTTTTTCGCTTTATATGGAATTATTGGATGCAGCGGTTAAAGCATTAAAAGAAGGACGTGAACCATCATTAGAAGAATTGACTCAACAACAAGCGGATATTGAATTACGCGTGCCTGCTTTATTGCCAGATGATTATCTAGGTGATGTGAATATGCGTTTATCCTTTTATAAACGTATTGCCGCAGCAGAGAGTAAAGCTGAATTGGACGAGTTAAAAGTTGAGTTGATAGACCGATTCGGATTATTGCCAGATGCGACAAAAAATCTACTGCAAATTGCAGAGTTACGTTTGTTGGTTGAACCGTTGAAAGTTGTGCGCATTGATGCAGGAACGCAAGGCGGTTTTATTGAGTTTTCACCAAAAGCACAAGTGAATCCAGATAAATTTATTCAATTAATTCAAAAAGAACCTATTGTGTATCGATTTGATGGTCCATTGAAATTTAAGTTTATGAAAGACCTATCTGATAACAAAGTGCGGTTAGAATTTGTGGTAGATTTGTTGAAAGCAATTGCTTCATAAAAAAGAAGTCCGATCATCATGATCGGACTTTTTGTTTATATCTTTGGTGGAAGAATTATTGTACTAATAAGTAAAAATTGTTGTCTCCACGTAAAATATTTAAGGCTACAGCCGATGGTTCATCATCAAGCGCTTTACTTAATTCAGCCGTGTTTTCAACCAGTTGACGGTTTATACCAATAATAATATCGCCAGCTTTTAAACCTCGTTGCGCAGCAAGCGAGTTCGGTTGAACTTTGGTGATTTCAATCCCTTTGATGCCTTTTGCATCATAGTTTTTCAATGTCGCGCCATCTAATGCAGGCAATTCCGTTTTAGAGGAAAGTTGATTTCCATCATCCGCTTGTAATTTCACTTTAACATCGTGAGATTTACCATCGCGTAAGTAAGTTAAACTGATCTCTTTTCCTGCACCAGAGGTGGCAATTTTTGCACGCATTTCTGCGAAACTTGAGATTTTTTGACCATTCATCGCCGTGATAATATCCCCCGCTTTAATGCCAGCTTTTTCAGCTGCAGATTTCGGTAAAACTTCACTTACAAATGCACCTTGTTGCGCGCTTACATTAAAGGCTTTGGCTAAATCAGCATTGAGTTCGCCACCTTTAATACCAAGCAACCCTCGGCGTACTTCACCAAATTCTAGAATTTGTTGTACTAAATTATTTGCTTGATTACTTGGAATCGCAAAGGCAATTCCCGCATTGCCACCACTTGGCGAAATAATCGCGGTGTTGATACCAATGAGTTCACCATTTAGGTTGACTAATGCACCACCTGAATTACCGCGGTTTACCGCAGCATCAGTTTGAATATAGTTTTCATAAGCACCGCTATCAGAGCCAGTTGAGCGACCTAATGCAGAAACAATACCTGATGTCACAGTTTGGCCTAAACCAAATGGATTACCAATTGCAACAGTGAAATCGCCTACTCGTAATTTATCGGAATCAGCAAATTTGATTTCTGTTAAATTACTTGGTTTTTCAAGCTGTACTAACGCAATATCTGATTGCTCATCTTTACCCACTAATTTGGCTTTAAACTCTCGGCCATCTTGTAATTGCACAGTGATTTTATCAGCCCCGTCAATAACATGATTATTTGTTAAAACATAGCCTTTGCTTGCATTAATAATGACACCAGAACCTAAACCACGGAAGTTACGTTTTGACTCTCCGCGTCCACCAAATTGTTCAGCAAAACGATCGCCGAAGAAGAATTTAAATTCTTCAGGAATATCGTCTTGAAAAGGAGAACGTGAGTCAACTTTTGCTTTTCCTTCAACAGAAAGTGTCACTACTGCAGGTTGAACTTTTTCTAACATGGGCGCCAAACTATTTTGCTCTGAAATAAAACTCGGTAAACCAGCTTGAGTCACAAATGGTGTACTCAAGACACTTAATCCGAGAGCAATACTGCTTAATACAAAACGTGTTTTTTTCATAAAATACTCCAAAATAGATTTCAGATAACATGGTCTATGAGACAAAGAAATAAAAAAAATGTTCAATCATAGATTTATTTCTCATATTTATTGAAAGTCTCTAAAGGAAATCGGAGCAGTACAAAAACGCCTTACAAGTAGCAAATTCTGCAAATTTATGCTCTAATACGCAGAATTTTCTAGTCAATAAAAAGGTCGAAAAATGAGCTGGATTAACCGAATTTTTAGTAAAAGTCCGTCTTCTTCTAGTCGAAAAGCAAATGTGCCGGAAGGCGTGTGGACAAAATGTACTTCTTGTGAACAAGTACTTTATAGTGAAGAACTTAAACGTAATCTTTATGTTTGCCCTAAATGTGGTCATCATATGCGTATTGACGCACGTGAGCGTTTATTAAAATTATTGGACGAAGGTTCAAGCCAAGAAATTGCGGCAGATTTAGAACCAAAAGATATTTTAAAATTTAAAGACTTAAAGAAATATAAAGATCGTATCAGTGCGGCGCAAAAAGAAACGGGTGAAAAAGATGCGTTAATTACCATGACTGGTACACTTTATAATATGCCAATTGTTGTGGCTGCATCGAACTTTGCTTTTATGGGCGGTTCAATGGGTTCTGTGGTTGGTGCAAAATTTGTTAAAGCAGCTGAAAAGGCAATGGAAATGAATTGTCCGTTTGTATGTTTCTCTGCAAGTGGTGGTGCACGTATGCAGGAAGCATTATTCTCTTTAATGCAAATGGCAAAAACCAGTGCAGTACTTGCCCAAATGCGTGAAAAAGGCGTGCCATTTATTTCAGTATTAACAGATCCAACTTTAGGCGGCGTATCAGCAAGTTTTGCGATGTTAGGTGATTTAAATATTGCCGAGCCAAAAGCTTTAATTGGGTTTGCGGGGCCGCGCGTTATTGAACAAACCGTACGTGAAAAACTTCCAGAAGGTTTCCAACGTAGTGAGTTTCTACTTGAGAAAGGGGCAATTGATATGATCGTAAAACGTTCAGAAATGCGTAAAACTTTAGCAAGTGTACTGAGTAAATTAACGAATCAACCTTCTCCTTTTGTAGAACCTGAACTTATTTCAGAAGATGAATAATATGCAACTTAAAGCCACTTCGCCACTCGCTGAGTGGCTTTCTTATTTGGAAAAAAGCCATTTTAAACCTATTGATCTTGGTTTAGATCGTATTAAATCCGTGGCAGAAAAACTGGATTTACTTCATCCTGCCCCTTATGTGATAACGGTGGGAGGGACGAATGGTAAAGGCACGACTTGCCGTTTGTTAGAAACGATTCTGCTTAATCACGGATTACGTGTGGGCGTGTATTCTTCGCCTCATTTACTACGTTATAACGAGCGAGTACGCATTCAAAATCAAGATTTACCCGATGAAGCACATACCGCCTCTTTTGCTTTTATTGATGAAAACAAAACAGAATCGCTGACTTATTTTGAATTTAGTACCCTTTCTGCCTTGCATTTATTTAAGCAAGCAAAATTAGATGTGGTGATTTTAGAAGTGGGGTTGGGTGGACGTTTAGATGCGACCAATATTGTGGATAGCCATCTTGCGGTGATTACTAGCATCGATATTGATCACACTGATTTTCTTGGGGATACCAGAGAGGCTATTGCTTTTGAAAAAGCAGGAATTTTCCGTGAAAATTGTCCTGTTGTGATTGGCGAACCCAATGTGCCGCAAATAATGCTCGATCAAGCTGAAAAATTACATTGCCAAGTTTCTCGACGTGATGTGGATTGGTCGTTTGAGCAAAATGCCAAAAATTGGCAATGGCAAAATAAAAAAGTGCGGTTAGAAAATTTACCGATTTGTCAGATTCCATTGGCGAATGCTGCAACGGCTCTTGCTGCTGTTCAATACTTGCCTTTTGATATTTCAGAACAGACTTTGCGAAAATCTTTGCAAGAGGTGGAGTTGGTTGGTCGTTTTCAAGTAATAAAAGCAGATAGACGTGAAAAATTAGCGGATTACCTTGGCGTACCAGTTGAAACCTTGCCAACAATCATCGT
The DNA here is from genome assembly GCF_003351405.1 of Haemophilus haemolyticus. Classification (GTDB taxonomy): domain Bacteria; phylum Pseudomonadota; class Gammaproteobacteria; order Enterobacterales; family Pasteurellaceae; genus Haemophilus; species Haemophilus haemolyticus_N. The sequence continues at coordinate 1,878,735 of NZ_CP031240.1, read as the reverse complement.
TGACGTGGGGCATAATCCTCACGCTGCAAAATATTTATCTGAAAAATTAACCGCACTTAAACATAGCATAGAGGGCAAAATGATTGCCGTATGTGGGATGCTCAAAGACAAAGATGCAAATGGGGTATTTGCGCATTTAACGCCTATTATTGATGAATGGCATTGTGTAACCTTAGGTGGCTATCGCGGGCAGTCAGGCGATGAATTAGCTGATAAACTGAAAAGTTATTTCCCACATGTTCAAGCTACATCAGATAATTCTGTTATGGATGGCGTGCGTACAGCCCTCAAAAGTGCAGTAAAAAATGATGTGGTTTTAGTCTTTGGATCTTTCCACACCGTAGCCGAATTTTGGTCTGTTGTAGAGTAAATATCAATTTACCTTATTTATAGGGGAGGGTAGTGGTTCTGGCTCTCCCAAAAAATAAGGTTCAACACCTAATATCAAATCCAAAACCGCTTTTATACGCGCAAAAACTTCTCTTATTAGAGTAGATAGATGTAATTCAGGTTGTTTTGCTACAAAACAAATCGCGTCAATATCATGTGCTTTGGCAATTAAAAGTGCGCGTTCGCAATGAAATTTTTGGCTAACAATCGTAAATGCTTGTACTTGGAAAATTTTATCTGCGCGGATAATGGAATCTAGCGTGCGGAAACCAGCAAAATCACGGAACATAGAGGCTTCAGATACGCCCATTTTTCGTAAATCACGAAACATTGCTCTTGGTTCATTATATTGGACCGTGCGATTATCGCCACTTAATAAAAGATAATTGACTTTCTGATGATCGATCAACTCTTTTGCAGCGGCTAAACGATACTCGTAATAAGCATTAGGTTTTCCACCAATAATATATTTTGATGTGCCTAGCACAAGAGCATATGCGCGAGGAGGGAGTTCATCAATATTCGTAAATACCTTATCACGCACGTAAAAACTTACGCCTTTATCGACAAGCAAGCAAAGCATAATCAGTGCAAAGATTGTATAGAGCGATATACGAAAAAGTGCGGTTAATTTTGATGGTAATTTTTTTATTATCATGTCTGTAAACATAATGAAAAATTCTCCGCACTTCAAGGAGAATTTGATGGATTTTATGAATTGCATTGATGTGTGATAATTTAGCCGTTTAGACGGCTAAAATTTCTTGACAACCTAATCGACTTACTGATAGTTTAAGTGCCATTATGATTATTACAATAGGTTTCCAATGTCTGTGCAAAATGTAGTGCTTTTTGACACACAGCCTTTAACCATGACGCTTGGTGGCAAGCTTTCCCATATCAATGTTGCGTATCAAACTTATGGTACGCTCAATGCCGAAAAAGATAATGCGGTATTAATTTGTCACGCTTTGACTGGCGATGCTGAGCCTTATTTCGATGATGGTCGAGATGGATGGTGGCAGAATTTTATGGGAGCAGGTTTAGCATTGGATACGGATCGTTATTTTTTTATTAGTTCGAACGTATTAGGTGGTTGCAAGGGAACAACTGGGCCTTCATCGATTAATCCGCAAACGGGTAAACCTTATGGTAGCCAATTTCCTAATATTGTCGTGCAAGATATTGTCAAAGTGCAGAAAGCCTTGCTTGAGCATCTTGGTATTAGCCATTTAAAAGCTATTATTGGTGGATCTTTTGGCGGCATGCAAGCGAACCAATGGGCGATTGATTACCCTGATTTTATGGATAATATCGTGAATCTTTGCTCATCCATTTATTTTAGTGCGGAAGCCATAGGATTTAACCATGTTATGCGTCAAGCGATCATTAATGACCCTAATTTTAACAGTGGCGATTACTATGATGGTACACCGCCGGATCAAGGGCTATCTATTGCTCGTATGCTAGGTATGTTGACTTACCGCACTGATTTACAGCTTGCAAAAGCTTTTGGACGAGCAACAAAATCAGATGGCAGCTTTTGGGGCGACTACTTTCAAGTTGAATCCTACCTTTCTTATCAAGGCAAAAAATTTTTAGAACGTTTCGATGCTAATAGTTATTTGCATTTGTTACGGGCGTTGGATATGTATGATCCAAGCATTGGGTATGAAAATGTCAAAGAGGCATTATCACGCATTAAGGCACGCTATACGTTGGTTTCAGTGACAACAGATCAACTTTTTAAGCCAGTTGACCTTTATAAAAGTAAACAGCTTTTAGAACAAAGTGGAGTCGATCTACATTTTTACGAATTCCCATCAGATTACGGACACGATGCGTTTTTAGTGGATTATGATCAGTTTGAAAAACGAATTAGAGATGGTTTGGCGGGGAATTAGTTAGTCATAAAAAAAGCGCGGTGAAATTTCACCGCACTTTTTCTTTTATAATAGGTTCTTTTATAATAGATTATTCTTCAGAACCGCTTTCTTCTAAAGAATCCTCTTCATCTGCATCACAAACACGTTCTAAACTTACAACATGTTCATCATCTGCAGTACGAATTAAACGAACGCCTTGCGTGTTACGACCTACGATGCTTACCTCGCTTACGCGTGTGCGAACAAGGGTTCCTGCATCAGTGATTAACATAATTTGGTCTGTTTCTTCTACTTGAGTTGCGGCAACTACTTTACCATTGCGTTCACTCACTTTAATCGAAATCACGCCTTTTGTATTACGTGATTTAGTTGGGTATTCACTTAATTGTGTGCGTTTTCCGTAGCCGTTTTGCGTTGCGGTTAAAATTGCACCTTCACCTTTTGGCACAACAAGAGAAACCACTTTATCGATATTTAAGTCTAATGATGCTTCAGCGTTGTCATCAGAAATATCTTCAATTTCTACCGCACTTTCATCGTCAGAAATATCGTTTGTTAAAGCGAGTTTAATACCGCGAACCCCTGTTGCTAAACGCCCCATTGTACGCACAGCATTTTCCGCAAAACGTACCACGCGACCTTGTGATGAGAACAACATAATTTCGTTGCTGCCATCAGTAATATCCACGCCGATTAATTCATCTTCATCACGTAAATTCAATGCGATGATACCATTTGAACGTGGGCGGCTAAATTCGGTTAAGGCGATTTTCTTCACAATACCGCCGGCAGTTGCCATGACCACGAATTTATCTTCTTCGTAAGCAGAAACTGGCAAGATTGCAGTAATACGTTCGTTTTCTTGTAACGGAAGAATATTCACAATTGGACGACCACGTGCGCCACGGCTTGCTTGTGGAAGTTGATATACTTTCAACCAATATAAACGACCACGGCTAGAGAAACAGAGGATAGTATCGTGAGTATTTGCCACCAGTAATTTTTCGATGAAATCTTCTTCTTTCATCTTCGTCGCAGATTTGCCTTTACCACCACGACGTTGTGCTTCATAGTCCGTTAGTGGTTGGTATTTTACATAACCTTCATGAGAAAGCGTCACAACCACATCTTCTTGTGCGATTAAATCTTCTAAATCAATATCGCCAGAAGCTGCGGTAATTTCAGTTAAACGATCATCACCGAATTGTGCTTTCACTTCTTCCAATTCTTCACGAATCACTTCCATTAAACGTTCTGCGCTACTTAAAATATGAAGAAGATCCGCAATTTTAACTAATAATTCTTCATATTCTTTTACAACTTCTTCAAAGGCAATGCCAGTTAAACGGTGTAAGCGAAGTTCTAGAATTGCGTTTACTTGCGCTGGCGATAAGTAATATTGTTCACCTTGAATACCAAGATTTTCTTCTAAATCATCAGGACGAGCAGAAACATCAAGAAGATTAATAATATCGCTATGTAACGTCCAAGAGCGTGAACTGATTGCTGCTGCAGCCTCTTCACGGTTTTTAGAGTTACGAATGATCGCAATCATTTCATCGATATTAGAACGAGCAACCGCTAAACCTTCCAAAATGTGCGTGCGTTCACGCGCTTTGCGAAGTTCAAAGATAGAACGACGTGTCACCACTTCACGGCGGTGTAAAACGAAGGATTCAATAATTTCTTTAAGATTAAATAAACGTGGCTGACCGTGATCCAATGCCACCATATTGATACCAAAAGTCACTTGCATTTGAGTAAGCGAGTAAAGATGGTTTAATACTACTTCACCTACTGCATCACGTTTAATATCAATTTCAATACGGATCCCTTCTTTGTTTGAAAGGTCAGTAATATTGCTGATGCCTTCGATTTTTTTCTCGCGAATTAATTCAGCGATTTTCTCGACTAATTTTGCTTTATTTACTTGGTATGGCAATTCAGACACGATAATTTGCTCGCGTCCTTTTTCGTTGGTTTCTACCGTTGCACGAGCACGAACATACACTTTACCACGACCAGTGCGATAGGCTTCTTCAATTCCTTTACGACCATTAATTAACGCAGCCGTTGGAAAGTCTGGACCAGGAATATGTTGCATTAATTCATCAATGGTAATTTCATTGTTGTCGATATAAGCCAAACAACCATTTAATACTTCATTTAAGTTGTGAGGAGGAATGTTAGTTGCCATCCCCACCGCAATACCAGAAGAACCATTTGCTAAAAGTGCTGGAATACGAGTTGGCAATACATCTGGAATCATTAATTCGCCATCATAGTTTGGCGAGAAATTGACGGTTTCTTTATCCAAATCAGTGAGCAATGCTTGCGTAATTTTTTGCATACGTACTTCGGTATAACGCATTGCAGCTGGCGCATCACCATCAATTGAACCAAAGTTACCTTGCCCATCAACCAACATATAGCGAAGTGAGAATGGTTGCGCCATACGAACGATGGTATCGTAAACGGCTAAGTCACCATGCGGGTGATATTTACCGATTACATCACCTACAACACGCGCTGATTTTACATATTTTTTATTGGCGGTATTTCCTTCGCGATCCATTGAGAATAGTACGCGGCGGTGAACAGGTTTTAAACCATCTCGAACGTCAGGTAATGCACGCCCAACGATAACCGACATCGCGTAGTCAAGGTAGGAAGATTTGAGTTCTTCTTCGATATTGACAGGGGTGATAGATGATTGGATTGAATCCGTCATTGGTATTCCTTTTTTGATCAAAAATTGTAGCGGATTATAGCATAAAGGTATGTTTTTTACATTAGGATTTCGCCTAATGGCGACTTACTTTCTTTTGCTTGTACAAAAGAAAGTAAGCAAAGAAAAGTACCCCCAGTTAAATCGCTGATCTTTGCTTTATTTCAATTTTCTTTACGGCAATTTTCTGAACTCGCAACTTCGTTGCTCAAACAGACGAAAATTGCCTAAAAATTGAAAGTCGCAAAGGCGATTTATATGGGGCCCGAGTTTATCGGAGGATCATTTAAAAAGTGCGGTTGGTTTTAGGAAGGTTTTTATAGGTCGTTTTATTTGTTGGTAGAATTAAATGGGTTCCCTTCTTTTCCGCCTTTGTTTCATAGAATTTGTAGGAAATTTTCGTCTGTTTGAGCCGTTTGCGGCGAGTTCAGAAAATTTCCGTTAAGCAAATTGTATGAAACAAAGTAAATAAGGAAAAGCAGGGGCGCTTTTCTTTTGCCTACTTTTCTTTGGCGAAGCAAAGAAAAGTAGGTCGTACTTTCAAGTATTGAAAGTACGATATAAGCCTAATTTATTTTTGATGTACTCGCTTTGCTTTCTGCAACCTCCCATAAGCCCCTAGTAACGCCTGATGTTCCTTAAAGTTTTCCAAATTTTCATCACTTGCTGGAAGATTGTAGAACGGACTACCCCCTTCAGACACCGCAGCCCAAGCTTGTTTAACCGCATCTTTACCATACATTTTCTCAAACACTGAACGATATTGCGTTGGGTCGCGATTTTCATCTAAATGTAATTCAATGATGGAAATTAATGCGCGGTAATAATTCACACGTTCTGTAGTGAATACGGAGCTGTTCATATTCAGCGTCCAATTTGCCCAATCTAATGCTTGTTCTAATTCGCCTAATGCAAGGTGGAGCATTGATTTTAATTCACCGATGCGTAAGGTTGTCCAGCCGCTATTTTTAGGTGCAACGATACCGATAAATTCACGCACGCGAGTCGCATCGTCAATATCTTGTCCATCTAATTCATCTAATAATTCTTGATAGGTTTCCGCATCGTGATGCCAGTTTGGTAAATCGAGTAAAATTTCGCGCCAATCCATTCCCATATTGTTATTGGCGTAAATTAAATCGTCTGCAGGATAAATATCAGACATGCCTGGCACGATAATACGGCACGCATAGACATCCAAGTGGTTGTAATCCATTACGTAAACTTCTTTTTCATCCGCACGGAAAATTGCCATTAAATTATTGTATTCTTCCTGCGTTGTACCACTGAAATCCCAATCAGCAAATTCATAATCAGGCGTTTGTTTAAATAAATCCCAAGAAATTAAACCGCTCGAATCAATAAAGTGGGTTTCTAAATTAGCGTGTTCAGCCACATCATCGTTATTGAAAGATGGCGGTGAGAAAACATCTAAATCTTTCAAGCTACGACCTTGTAAAAGTTCAGTCACCGTACGTTCTAATGCCACTTGGAAATTTGGATGTGCACCAAAAGACGCAAAGCACGTGCCGTTATTTGGATTTAATAACACGACGCAAATAACAGGGTATTTTCCGCCAAGTGAAGCATCAAAAGCATAAATTGGGAAACCTTCTTCCTCTAATTTTGCAATGGAAGCCTGAATAGATGGATAGCGATCCATCACTGATTTTGGAATTTCTGGCAGACTGATTGCTTCGGCGATAATTTTATTTTTCACATAACGCTCAAATACTTCTGACAAGCCTTGCACACGTGCTTCAAATTTCGTATTGCCCGCAGACATACCATTTGAGACATAAAGGTTGGCAATAATACTTTGTGGAATGTAAACGGTTTGTTCGTCCGATTGACGAACATAAGGCATCGCCACGATCCCACGATCGTAATTGCCAGATTGTAAATCTACCAATAATTCAGGCGTAAGCTCGGCATTAGGATCAAAATAATCCAATAAATAATCATCTAAAATGCCATTAGGCAGTAAAGCATCATCTTCAATCGGGAACCATTTTTCATTGGGATAATGCACAAAATCGCCGTTTGCAATTTCTTGCCCTAAATAGAAATCAGCAAAGAAATAATTAGTGGAAAGACGCTCAAAATATTCGCCAAGGGCAGAGGCTAATGCCGCTTTTTTGCTTGCCCCTTTACCATTAGAAAAACACTGCGGGCAGTCTTTATCGCGAATATGTACAGACCACACATTTGGTACCGGATTAAGCCAAGATGCTTCTTCAATATTAAAACCAAGTGCGGTCAATTTTTGCTGAAATTTTGCAATGCTATCTTCTAATGCGGCATCTTTGCCAGGGATAAACGTTTGTTCTGTCATTTTTTGTTCCTAAATGAGAAAAAAGTGCGGTGAATAATAGGGGAGTTTTAATAGCGGGGCAAGATTTTTTCGGCAAAAATCAACCCCGAAAAACTTCGGGGTTTTCTACCGCACTTTTAATGTATATTTGATTGGCGTTAAAGTAACGTTGGATTGAACCGCATTTTCAAGGCAATCGTAATAGTGGCGAAAATTTTCTCATCGTTAAGAGGAAAGTTTTCTCGTAAAGTGCGGTGGGTATCAGTTATATTTATTTGGGCTTGTGATAATTCATTTAGTAAAATCGGGAGATAAAGATTGAGCTGCTCGGCGATTTGTTGAATAGAAAAATGTTCGAAAGTCATCATTAAACGATCTAAATTGCAGTAAGAAGGCATACGATTATGCGTGATGAGATCGGTAAATTGAGTGTTGATTTTTACCCATTTCTTCTTACGGCTATAAAAATGCAGTAACAAACCAAATACGGTAAATCCAGCAAAGAAAAGATGAATATCTAAGGCTTGAGTAAAAGAAAAGCCTAACCACATTGAAATGCCACTTGCAACAACAAAAAGCAAACTTAGGGCTAATCCCCACACTAAGAAAAATTTATAAATCACTTCAAATTTCATTGAATTATCCTTTTCTACGAAATAACCATAGGAAAATATAGAACACCTAATATTATAGAATCCTTTTATCTTATTTTTCTACGTTATATTTGAATTAATATATCGATGCTGTAGAATTCGTTGTAGTGTCTCGTTTTTAAAAAGTTAAAATGAAAAAAAGCTTACCATTTTAACCGCACTTAGCCCGAACTTTTACATCAACATTTGAATAACCACATTGAAAAATCACTATGACTATTTACGACATCAATTTTGTTGAACTCTATCAACAATACTTAATCGCTTGTAATCATTACAACTTGCCTCCGACAAAATGGGATAAAAAAGCCGTGAAAATGGCAGAGAATTTAGTCGGAAAACCTTCTGCATATAATCAGCAATTATTGCAAGCTATGAATGTGCAAGCTGATGAAACTGTATTGGATATTGGCTGTGGCCCCGGTACCTTTGCTGTACCGCTCGCACAACAAGGTTCAACCGTATATGCCTTAGATTATAGCAATGGAATGTTAGATTGCTTGGCGCAGTTTAAACAGAAATTTGGTTTGCATCATCTCACGACATTTCATAAATCTTGGGCGGATAATTGGGATGATGTGCCACAAGCTGATGTGGTGTTGGCATCTCGTTCGACGCTGGTGGACGATTTGGACGATATGATCGAAAAACTCTGTGCCAAAGCGAAAAAACGTGTGTTTTTGACTTCTGTCACACAACGTCATTTTTTAGATGAGGGCGTATTTGAGGCGATTGGGCGTGAAGATATTGGTTTCCCCACTTATATTTATTTACTCAATCGGTTGTATCAAAAAGGCATTCAGGCAAATTTGAATTTTATTGAAACCGAATCGGGTTGTTTTCAAGGTGAAAGCTACGAGGATTTATTAGCCTCGGTGGAATTTTCTTTAGGTGAACTTTCCGAAAAAGAAAAACAAGGTTTGAAAGCCTTTTACGATTGTAAACAAGCTAACAACGAACCCATTTCTCACGGACAGAAAAAATGGGCGTTGATTTGGTGGAATGTGGAACGCATCTAATGTTTTAAGAGGAATCAATTTATTTTTCTATCACTAATTAAAAGGACGATTATGTTATTTGCTTTGCCTGCGCTGAATGATAACTACATTTGGCTTTATCAACGAGAAAATCTGCCTCTTATTATTGTCGATTTGCCTGAAACGGACAAGTTGTTTGCGTGGCTAGATAAGCAAAACGCAACGGTTGAAGCGGTGTTGCTTACTCACGAACATGAGGATCATACACAAGGTGTGTCGGCATTTAAAAAACGTTATCCAACGGTGCCGATTTATGGGCCGCAAGAATGTGAGAAAAAAGGCGCAACTCAAATTGTGAATGAAGGAAAGATCCTTACCGAATATTATCAAATTGATGTCATTCCGACTGGTGGACACACGAAACAGCACGTTAGTTTTTTAGTAGATAATCATTTATTTTGTGGTGATGCGTTATTTTCTGCCGGTTGCGGACGTGTTTTCACAGGTAATTATGCGCAGATGTTTGATGGTTTACAGCGTTTGAATACCTTGCCTGACGAGACGATTGTTTGTCCTGCTCACGAATACACCTTGGGGAATTTAGCTTTTGCGGAAACTGTGCTGGTGGAGAAAAGTGCGGTAGAAAAGCAGCGTATTTTTGTTGAAACACAACGAGCTGAAAATAAACCAAGCTTGCCAACAACATTAAAACTAGAGCGAGAAATTAATCCGTTTTTACAAGCAAAAACACTTGAAGAATTTACCGCACTTCGTAAAGCAAAAGATATTTTCTAATATTGGCTGAGGACAAAGTGCGGTGATTTTTTAAATTAGCGGGTTATTTTTTTCTTGCTAACATTGTGGCAAATTTCATTTTAATGCGATTGCCATTTTCATCGGTTTTGTGTAATTCGCCCATATTTTCGTTATATTCTAAGAATTCCCAATCTTTGTAATATTCTTTCAATTCATTTTCAGCGAAGGTGAAGGAGAATGGAAGCGGGCAAGGCACATCATCAGTGGACATAGCAGCAACGATTAAGTTATACCCGCCAACATTGGTGTGTTCTTGCATATTTTTAATGATTGACGGCACACGTTCACGATTTAAGAACATAAACACCACCGTTGAAACAATAAAATCATAGTTTTCTTGAATGTTGGCGGCGTTAATATCATAAAGTGCGGTAGAAATATTAAGGTTTTCTTTCTCTTTGGTTTCATTTAAAAAGGCAATGCTATTTTCATTGTGATCCCAAGAGGTCACATCATAGCCCAATAAACTTAAATAAAGTGAATTACGCCCTTGTCCGCAACCTAAATCTAATACTTTACAAGGCGAGATAATTTTTGCTGCATCCACTACATCGCCATGAGTGGCTGTCATATTGTATTTTTTACTGAAGTAATCTTCTTTTTTGCAATAGAAACCTAGGGTACATTCTAAATCATCAGAAAGTGCTTCAACACAATGCCATGCTTGAGGTTCGACAAAAGGAATGTCACTTTCTGGGGTAAAAATATGCTCGGCGATAATATCGCCATTTTCGGTTAGCTCATAAAATTTGAGTTTGCCTTTTAATACAGTTAATTTCCCCCAAGTACCGACTTTTGTGTTGTGCTTTTCTTGGAACATTTGTGGTAATTTGTCTTTTGTCCACACTGGCATTTGTTTATAGCAAATTAATTCGTTTTTCATAATATTCTCCAAATAGATAAATAGTTGAGTGTTATAGTAGGTTATAAGCCGCCTATTTTCAACTAGAAAATAAAAGGGCAACGTAATGTTGCCCTCATTTAGATTGAATTGATTATTTTACTTGCATGCCTGCAGTGACACCACTATCGGCAGATAACAAGAATAAATCACTACCGCCTGTTCCTGCGGATAGAATCATTCCCTCAGACACGCCGAATTTCATTTTACGTGGTGCAAGGTTTGCCACCATAATCACAAAACGACCTTCTAATTCTTCAGGCTTATTGTAAGCCGCTTTAATGCCAGAGAAGACTTGACGAGTATGATCGCCAAGATCTAATTCAAAACGTAAAAGTTTATTAGATTCTGGCACGGCTTCGCATTTCAATACTTTTGCTACACGCATATCAAGTTTAGCGAAATCATCAATGGTGATGGTTTCAGCAATAGGTTCAACGGCAGAAAGTGCGGTTGGTTTTGCTTCAGTTTTTTCTGCGGTTTTATTGGCTGCGGCAAATAAGGCTTTGGTTTCTTCCACAACGGCATCAATTTGTTTTTTCTCTAAACGAGAGAATAAGGCTTTGAACGGTGCAAGAGTATGGCCAAGTAATGGTTGATGAATGTTCTCCCAACGTAATTCAGCTTGTAAGAAGGCTTCTGCACGTTCTGCCAGTTTTGGGAGAACAGGTTTCAAGTAAGACATCAACACGCGGAAAAGCTCAATACCCATTGAACATACGGCTTGCAATTCTGCCTCTTTGCCTTCTTCTTTTGCAATCACCCAAGGGGCTTTTTCATCAATGTATTTATTAGCTTTATCCGTTAATGCCATAATTTCACGAATGGCTTTATTGTATTCACGGCTTTCGTAATAAGCGGCAATTTGCTCGGCTTGAGCGGTAAATTCTGCAAATAATGTTTCATCTTCCAGTTTATCCGCAAGTTTGCCTTCAAAGCGTTTCGCAATAAAGCCCGCATTGCGTGAAGCCAAATTCACTAATTTGTTTACAATATCCGTATTTACACGTTGTACGAAATCTTCAAGGTTAAAGTCTAAATCTTCAATGCGATCATTTAATTTTGCCGCATAGTAATAACGCAAACATTCAGGATCAATATGATTCAAATAAGTGCTGGCTTGAATGAAAGTCCCGCGAGATTTTGACATCTTCGCCCCATCCACCGTGACATAGCCATGAGTGAACACATTAGTCGGTTTACGATAGCCACTGCCTTCAAGCATTGCTGGCCAGAATAAACTGTGGAAATAAACGATGTCTTTACCGATGAAATGATAAAGCTCCGCATCACTGCCTTCCGCCCAAAATTCATTGAAATCAATGCCTTCACGATTGCATAGATTTTTGAATGAAGCCATATAGCCGATTGGTGCATCTAACCAAACATAGAAGAATTTATTTTTTGCGCCCGGAATTTCAAAACCGAAATAAGGCGCATCGCGTGAAATATCCCATTGTTGTAAACCGCTCTCAAACCATTCTTGCATTTTGTTCGCAATTTCAGATTGAAGTGAGCCAGAACGAGTCCATTCTTTTAACATGCCTTCAAATGCAGGTAAGTCAAAGAAAAAGTGTTCAGATTCTTTTACAACAGGTGTTGCACCAGAAACGGCTGAACGAGGATTAATTAAATCCATTGGGCTATAAGTAGAAGCACAAACTTCGCAGTTATCGCCATATTGATCTTCTGCTTTACATTTCGGGCAAGTGCCTTTCACAAAACGATCGGGCAAGAACATATTTTTTTCAGGGTCGAATAACTGAGAAATAACTTTACTCTTAATAAAGCCATTGGCTTTGAGTTTATTGTAAATTTCTGCGGTGAGCTGTTTGTTTTCTTCGCTGTGAGTGGAATGGTAGTTATCAAAACTAATATTGAAACCTGCAAAATCACGCACGTGATCGGCTTTTGCTTTGGCAATTAATTCTTCAGGTGTAATGCCCAGTTTATCGGCATTCAACATGATCGGCGTGCCGTGCGCATCGTCCGCACAAACAAAATGGATTTTATTGCCACGCATACGTTGAAAACGCACCCAAATATCTGCTTGGATATGTTCTAACATATGGCCTAAATGAATTGCCCCATTGGCATAAGGCAAGGCGCAAGTGACTAAAATTTTACGGGGTTGAGTTGTCATTTTTATTCTCTTTTTAGCATACAAAATTGTGCTTATCTTACTAGAAAAAAAAATGAGGGGCTAGTTTAAAGCTTGGTAAAATTTAATGAGAATTGAGTTTTTATTGCGTAATGAGTAGAATATCTCTACTTTTCACTAGATTTCCTAATATTTAGTTTATTTATACCATGAATACCCTAGTCACTACTTCAAAAAAATTTTATTCTCTACAATATATTAGAGGTTTTGCAGCATTAGCTGTATTATTTTTTCACTTAAGTGCTTCATTAAATGGTGTTTATTCTCAAATTAGCTTAGGAGACTTGCTTTTTTCACAAGGATATTTGGGGGTTGATTTCTTTTTTGTATTAAGCGGATTTATTATTTGTTTTTCTACAGAAAAAGAAAACTATGGATGGGGTGAGTTTATTATTAGAAGGTTTTTTAGAATTTATCCTTTACTTGTTATTTGTATAACTACATATTATTTAGTGATGAGAAATTATGATTTGCATTATTATTTTATTTCTGTGTTAGGATTTAACTTTAATTATCAAGCTTCTGCGCCTTATTTTGGTTATAATGTATTACCGTCTGCATGGTCGATTTCTTATGAGATAGTTTTCTATTTTGTTTTTTCTATAGCAATGGCTATTAATCATAAATATCGTGTGTATATTACTATTTTTTTAATTTTTCTTTTGTATCTTTTTTTTAGTTACTACTTTAATCATGATTTTTATTTATACTTTAGAGAGGGAGATAACAACTTAGTTGGAGAACATAATGTGTTGTATATATTTACCTCTTCAATGTTCTTTGAGTTCGTTTACGGTATGTTGATTTATTTGTTTTATAAGTATTCTAAAGGTTTTGTAGGGAAGTTAAATATAGTAAATAGCTATCCAATTAAAGTTGCCTTTGTTTTATGTGGTATTTATCTGTTTTTCTTTATTTTGTCTAATGATAAATATAACTTTTATTGGTTGCTGGAGACTGGGTTGTTTTCTGGTGGGGTTATTGCATCTTTATTTATTATTTTATGTGTTTTATATGAGGCTTTATTTAAAATGCCTCGCTCATCTTTATTAATATATCTTGGGGAAATATCTTATTCACTTTACATCAGTCATATGGTGTTTACTGATTTTATTTATCATAAGTTTCATATCGTAAAACAAAATGGCGTTGCTACCTTTTGTATGGTAACTATCTTATGTATTTTGATAGCTATGATTTTGCATCATACAATTGAAAAACCAATGATATCTTACTCAAAAAAGTTAGTTTTACGCATTAAAAATTAATTTTAATGAAAAGTGAGTAGTTGTTATCACTTTTTTCTAGTTTGAAAAACTTTAACTTAACATACCGCACTTTCCGTGATTAAATATGCCCGACAAATTTACTCTACTAAACAGGAGGTTATTATGGCAACCTACTTTTCTGATAATTTGACTGCCGAGCAGCAAAATCAAGTTCAGCAGATTATCCAACAATTTCAGCATCCAACCCTGCAAAAGGATCTGATTGCGCTTAATACTTTGAAAAAAGTGGAAAAGGGCGGTGATACTTTACGCATTGAATTGAAATTACCTTTCGCATGGAATTCTGGTGCAGAACAGTTAAAACAAGCGGTTTCAGATGCGTTGTTGAAAGCAACAGATTGCAAAGAAATTAAATGGGCGATCTCGTATCAAATCGCCACACTTAAGCGAGCAAATAATCAACCAGCTGTAAAAGGTGTGAAAAATATTATTGCGGTGAGTTCTGGTAAAGGTGGTGTAGGGAAATCATCGGTTTCTGTTAATCTGGCTTTAGCATTACAAGCACAAGGCGCACGTGTTGGGATTTTAGATGCGGATATTTATGGACCTTCTATTCCCCATATGTTAGGTGCAGCGGATCAACGTCCAACTTCGCCAGATAATCAACACATCACCCCAATTAAAGCACACGGTTTATCTGCAAATTCCATTGGCTTTTTAATGAATGAAGATAGCGCAACAATTTGGCGTGGCCCAATGGCGAGCAGTGCATTAAGTCAATTATTAAATGAAACCCTATGGGATAGTTTAGATTATCTTGTTATCGATATGCCACCGGGCACAGGTGATATTCAACTTACCTTATCACAACAAATCCCTGTAACGGGGGCAGTGGTAGTTACTACTCCACAAGATATTGCTTTGCTTGATGCGGTGAAAGGTATTGCAATGTTTGAGCGGGTATCTGTGCCCGTGTTAGGCATTGTGGAAAATATGTCAATGCACATTTGTAGTAAGTGCGGTCACCACGAAGCGATTTTTGGCACAGGCGGTGCAGAGAAAATGGCTGAAAAATACAATGTAAAAGTATTAGCTCAACTTCCTTTACACATTCGTATCCGTGAAGATTTAGATGCGGGCAACCCAACTGTTGTACGAGTACCTGAAAATGAAATTTCACAAGCGTTTCTACAACTCGCTGAGAAAGTCTCTACAGAACTTTACTGGCAAGGTTCCGTAATCCCAAGTGAGATTTTATTTAAAGAAGTGAAATAATCGAAAAAAAGATAGGGCTGCATGTGCAGCCCTTAAAATTTATTTTCATCTAATTTACCTTGAATATGATGAAATGATCCTTTTATTTGACATAAACAAATATAAAGCTACACTAGCGTAGTATCATTAAGTGATACATTGTTACCAATAGTTAATTAGTATAAGGAGAGGCTGATTTTTGACTTATTTTTTATTAAAAATAAACTTTTGTCAGCTATATAACTATGAATATGAGATTACAAGTAAAACAGTGGGGAAATAGTAAAGCGATTCGTTTACCTAAGGACTTTACCGATTCTATGAATTTGGATATGGGGGACTTTTTGGAGCTAGAAAAAATTAGTGACAATACTATTAAAGTGATTGTTGTTCCTAATAATCCGAAAAAAAGAAAAAGATTAACCTTAGATGAACGCCTTGCAATGACCTCATCAAAACAATTACCCGTCATTCAAGAATGGGATTTACTTGAGCCGACAGGGCAGGAAATTTGATGGCTAAACAACAATTTAAAAGAGGTGATATTATCACGGTTTGCTTAAATCCCGTTGTAGGAAATGAATTACAGGGTGAGAAGCGTCCTGCATTAGTATTAAGCGATAATAAATTTCATAATTTGGGATTTATGATGATAGCACCGATTACACAAGGAAATCCGGCACTTGCCAGAGAAAATGGTTTTGCGGTTACGCTAAGTGGAACAGGCTGTAAGACACAAGGTGTCGTTGTTGCATATCAAGCCAGAATAATTGACTTTCGAGGTAGAGATGCGAAAAAAGTTGAATCTGTACCAGATTATGTTTTATTTGAAGTTCAAGACATTGTTGAAGCGATTTTAAGAGACTAAAAAATGCCCTAGTTTTTTTGCTAGGGCAAATTCTATTGTGGATCAATTAAATCGACAAGTTTAATAATAACTTCATCAATTAAATAATCTTCTGCTTTTTAGAAAATTTTGCTCACCATATTTCTTTTCCTACGGATTTAGATTGAATGAGTTCAGAGATTGACCTATTCAAACATTCAATTTCTTGACTATCAATATCTGTTAGTAATTCCGCAAGGCTTTTTCGTCCTCGAATCTGTCGTTTATCGGAAGAAAGCACTATTTTTTCTCCTTGTGCTTTTAAATTATAGTAAGTATTTATTCTATCCATTTCACCACTTCATCCAATGCTTTACGGGATTTTTTCGCAATATCGCGTGAGCGGTAGCCGAAGGTTGCGGCGACAGAAACCGCATATTCTTGAGGATCGAATAATCCTTCTTCGGCGAGGCATTCATTCATTTTGTCGTAATGAAAACCTTCAATTGGGCAAGAGTCGATGCCAAGGGCGGCAGCGCCAGTAAGCATATTGGCAAGGGTGATATAAGTTTGTTTGCTGCACCAATCAAATAAAGTGCGGTCGCTTTCGAGCAATTTCATATTCTCTTCTTGCAAGGCTTTGTATTTTGCGAGGGCGGCTTGTTGTTGCTCTGTGTTCAAGCCTTTGCGTGTCATCACATCCACAAAAAATGGGCTGTCATAACGGGCATTTTTCTTCGCTAAAATCACCACAAGGTGACTGCAATTATCAAGCTGATTCATCATTCCCCAGCTAAAAGGTTTCATTTTTTCGCGAAGGGTTTTATTTTGAATCACTAAAAATTTCCAAGGTTCAGAACCCACAGAACTCGGCGATAATCGACCGCACTCTAAAATACATTCAAAATCTTCATCACTGATTTTTTTGGCGGGGTCGTAATAACGTGTTGAGCTGCGTTGATGAAAGAGTTCAAGAACTTGTTCACGAGTAAGTTGAGTCATTTTATTTCCTCTTTTTTAAATAAAAATGTGGTGCCATATTAAAGATTAGTTTTTGCTAAAACAAGGGAAAGATTTTAGAATAGTCAGCACTTTTATCACAGAGGGTGAAGATGATGACAAGAATTGCAATTATTCCTGCTAGAGCAGGTTCTAAAGGAATTAAAGACAAAAATTTACAGCTTGTGGGTGGCGTATCTTTGGTGGGGCGAGCGATTTTGGCGGCACAAGAATCGGGTATGTTTGATCAGATTGTGGTGACATCAGACGGTGAAAATATTTTAAAAGAAGCCACAAAGTACGGCGCAAAACCAGTGGCACGCCCTGAAAGTTTAGCGCAAAGTGATACACGCACCATTGATGCGATTTTGCATTGCTTAGAAACACTGAATATTTCACAAGGCACCGCCGCACTTTTGCAACCAACCAGTCCATTGCGCAATGCTTTAGATATTCGTAATGCGATGGAAATTTTCCTTGGTGGCAAATATAAATCCGTGGTTTCAGCTTGTGAATGTGAGCATCATCCTTATAAATCCTTCACTTTAGAAGGCACTGAAGTTCAGCCTATTCACGAATTAACGGATTTTGAAGCCCCTCGCCAAAAATTACCGAAATCTTATCGTGCAAATGGCGCAATTTATATTAATGACATCGAAAGTCTCTTTGAAGAAAAACGCTTTTTTATTGCCCCAATGCGTTTTTATTTAATGCCAACTTATCGTTCCATTGATATTGATTCCACACTTGATTTGCAATTAGCCGAAAGTTTAATTTCAAAAGAATTCTAAAAAAATTGGCCGCACGTTGCGGCCTTTATTTTTTGATAAACATATTTGCTTTTTCCCAATAAAAACTCCCCTAAAACTCGCCGCACTTTTGTTTACTTCTTGTGCAAAAAAAGCAAACGTTTACCTTGTGTTTTTTATGATATTTTGAATGTAAATTATTGTAAAGATTGTTATTAGAAATTGAGTTTTATTGCTAAATCAGTATAATTCTCACACTTTATCTCTCCGAAGCCTCTTTTACAAATTGGGTTAGAGGTTAGGAGTCATTTTTTAATATAGTTAGAGAGACATTTATGAATAAAATTTTCCGTATTGTATGGAGCCAAGCAACGCAATCTTGGGTGGTTGTTTCAGAATTGACAAAAGCACATAAAAAACAAAGTTCATCAAATGCACAAACACAAAGGAGTACGGTCAAGTTTTCAGGCAATTTTATTAAATCTTCTGCCATCGCATTGTCGCTATTAAGCGGCCATTCGGCTTATGCTGCATTGAATAATCCCGGCACAGGTGATGGTAATGGTGTAGCTTGGGGTGAGAACTCAACAGGCTCCGGTTCTGCAGCAGTGGCTATCGGTAGGGATGCTAATGCAACTGGCTATCAAAGCATAGCTATTGGTAAGGGTGCTCTTTCTAATAGTAATAGTGCAGTAGCTCTTGGCCAAGATTCAAAAGCTACTGGTTCTGGGGCCAGTGCATTAAGTGTAGGAGCTACCGCAAGTGGAAATAATGCCGTGGCATTATCCTATAAGAGTAATGCGTCTGGAACGAGAGCGACTGCTATAGGGGAAGAATCTAATGCAAGCAGTGAAGATGGTATCGCCCTGGGTTATAAAACACAAGCAACATCAGGTTCTGCTGTAGCTATCGGTAGGGAAGTTGTTTCTAGTGGTGATAGTGCAGTAGCTCTTGGCAAAGGCTCAAAAGCGACTGGTCGTGGAAGTTTGGCATTAGCTACTGAGGCGAATGCTACAGGTAACGATAGTTATGCCATTGGATGGAGAAGTGATGCAAGTGCCGAGAGTACAATGGCTTTTGGTCACTCTAGTAAAGCCAAAAAAAATTATGATATTGCTTTCGGTAGAGGAGCTGAAACTCGAGATCAAGGTGTAGGTCATAGTATTGCCATCGGTTATGGTGCAAGTGCAGCTAGTAACAGAGGTGGCTTGGATTCTAATCCTAATTCGACAGGAACATTAAGTAGTGCTGGTGGTGTGGCTATCGGTACGGGTGCTTATACAGGTATCAATCGGAATAATACGGCCATTAACTCTTCTGTAGCTGTTGGTGCTGGTGCTGGTGCTGGTTATCGTGGGCTTGGTGCTGATGGACTGCCGACAGGAAATGGAACCGATCCAGATGATAATGCAACAGTATTGGTGAAAGCCTTTGGTGGTACGACTAGTACATTGGATTATTTTAAAAATACAGGAAGCGCCAATGGTAATGGATTCTTTTCCTATCAAAATGTAGATATTAATGAAGCCACAGCGGTAGGTCGTAACACTCGTGCTATCGGGGACCAATCCGTAGCAATTGGTGCGCAATCTATAGCGGGTCAGGGATCTATTGTTATCGGTGGTAATGATATTCAAGCTTATGATGGAAAGAAATACTTTAAAGCGGCGGACCCGAACAGCGAAGCTGCTAGAAGTGTTAATGATTTTAATGCAGAGACAACGCCAGGAACGGGAAAAAATAATCAACCTATTACAATTAGCGCTAAATATGCGGAACTTGTAGGTGCAGGGTTAGATAATAGCTATCGTGCTAGCTATGGTCAAGATGGTTCAACTGTAATCGGTATGCAGGCCCATTCTACCACCCCATTAGGTGTGGCGATTGGTACGAACTCTATCGTTAGAAAAGGTGCCTTTGGTGCTACAGCCATCGGTTCTGGTGCATCCGTATTGGCGAATGCGGAGGCAGCAGTAGCCATCGGTATGGGTGCGGAAGCGCAAGGCAATTATGCAGTGGCTGCAGGTACTGCTGCTCGTGCTAAAGAAAGTGCGGTGGCTACAGGTTATCAGGCAAATGCTGATAAATCTGCGGTAGCTGTCGGTGATAGTTCTAAGGCGGCAGCCTCTTCTGTTGCTGTCGGTCAGTTAGCACAAGCAACGAAAGAGGCTGATATTGCAGTTGGTCAAGGGGCAAAAGCGTCAGGTAATCAAGGTGCGATTGCTATGGGTCTTGGTACACAGGCGCAAGGTGACTCCTCTATTATGATTGGTGGCTCGGAAATCACTAAAGTTGCGGCACAAACTGTGAACTATCAAAAAGAGAAAAAAGATGCCAATGGTCACACGGTTATCAAAACAACAACTAAGGTAGAACATATTGGTGGGGAAGATGTACACCGTACGATTCGTTCTGTAGAAATGGAAGGTGCTACTGGTACCATTCAAGCCGCCTATGGAGAATTAACAAATGGCGCTGTATTAAATACTACGACCTTAGATTATTCGAAAGATACTAATAAAAATGGTCATGGCTCTATTTCTATGGGGATTCACTCTTTGTCAACTGGTGATTTAGGTACTGCGATTGGTACGGGTGCTCGTGTGACAAAATTAGGCGGCGTAGCACTAGGCACAGGGGCTATATCCGAGTTACAAAATGGGGTGGCTATCGGTACGGGTTCTAAAGCAGATGCAAACTCTATTGGTACTCGTCAAACAGATATTTCCTATGATAAAGAAGGTAAAATTGTACCTTTCGATAGTAAAAAAGTTGCCTATACATTCTACTGGGCAGGTGGTACGAATACTTCCGAAGGTGACGTGGTATCCTTTGGTACACCTGGTGCAGAACGGCAGTTGAAAAACGTAGCGGCTGGTCGTATTGCGGATGACTCCACAGATGCGATCAACGGTTCTCAGTTGAACTCTGTTACAAAACGTATGTCCAGTGGTTGGGCTGTAGAAGCGGAAAAAGATAAGGATAGCTCCGGTGTATTGAAATTAAATGGAGTGGTAGCTAATGCAGGAAGTGAAGTGCATTCTACAGATGGTAAAACAACGAATCGAGTAAATGAAGGTACAGCTACAGGACAAGTAGATAAAGTGCGTCTTAACGATGAAGTAAAATTCCGTGTGGGTGATAATCTAGTATTGCACCAACAAGATGCATCTAGACCAGTGTATGAAGATCCTGATAATCCAAATCGTCAAACAGGAGCACGTGTGACATCTAAATTCACATACTCCTTGAATCCAAATTTAACGGGCTTAACGAGCGCTGAATTTAAAGATGCAGCAGGCAATAAAACTGTAATTGATGGAAATGGTGTTACTGTAAAACCTGTGACACAAGGTAAAGAAGCAGTATCATTAACTACAAGTGGCTTGAATAATGGTGGGAATGCAATTTCCAATGTAGCAAGCAATTTACCAAGTACAAAAAATAGCGATGCTGCAACAGGCCCAAGTAATGCGACTAAATCTCAAGATGCCCCAACTTTAGGAAATACTGCAAATCAAGTAAATCCGACGAATGCAGCGACTGTATCTGATGTGTTGAATGCTGGTTGGAATATTCAAGGTGATGGTAAAGCTGTAGACTTCGTAAAACCATATGATACGGTGAACTTCGTCAAAGGCGATGGCACATCTGTCGCTGTGGAAAGTGCAGATGGTAAAACATCTACTGTTAAGTACAACGTTAACTTAGGTAATGGATTAGAGAAAAATGATGCTAACCAAATTACCGTAAAACCAGCAGATTCTTCATTAGTTGTAGAAGCAGCTGGTGTAAAAGTTAATACTGGTACGATCAACAATGTTACAGAAGGCAACACAGCAGGAACTGTTGCATCAAAAACTGGTGATGAAAATAAAGTCGCTACAGTAGGTAATGTTGTGAATGCTATTAACAGTGCAGCATGGACGGCTACATCTTTGGCAACCACTAAAGGTGAATTAGGAGCAACAGCAACTAACCAACTTGTTAAAGCAGGTGACAAAGTAACCTTTGAAGCAGATAAAAACATCAAGATTACACAAGATGGAAGCAAATTTACATTTGCTACAAAAGATAATGTATCTTTCAATACTGTACAAATAGGTGGCGATCAAGGTCCTAAATTCAGCAAAACTGATGCTGGAGATATCAAAGTATCTGGCTCTGACGATGCCGCTCCGGTGAAAATTACGAATGTAAAACCTGGGGACATCTCTGAAACGTCTACAGATGCGATTAACGGTAGTCAATTCCATGGGCTTGCTAAAAATACAATTAAATTAGCAGGTAAAACTGGAGATGCAGAAGCTACAGAAACAGCAGCACAAGATCTAGATAAAAAAGGCGGTATCAAATTCACTGTGAAATCTAGTGATGGTAGCTTGTTAGAAGTAGCGGCAGAGGGAGATACAATCACATTAACTCCAAAAACTGGCAAGATTACAACAACAGATGGTGTGCCAACAGCAACTACAACGAATGGTAAATTAGTGACTGCTGATGAAGTAGTAAATGCCTTAAAAGAAATGGGCTGGAAAGCGACAGCAGGCAAAGAGGATACTGGAACAGTTGATGGTAATACGGAAGAGTTAATCAAAGCTGGGGAAACAGTAACTTTCAAAGCTGGCGATAATCTTGCAGTAAAACAAGCGGGTAAAAACTTTATCTATTCCTTACAAAAAGAATTGACTGGTTTAACCAGTGCTGAATTTAAAGATGGAGATAATAAAGTAAAAATTACTCCAACTGGTATTACAATTACAAAACCAGCAGGCACAACTGAAAACACAGTGACATTAAACCAAAATGGTTTAAATAACGGTGGTAACCCGATTACGAATGTAACAAGTAATCTAGTTAACTATAGTGATCCTGATGTAAATGGTAAAGCACCAGTTCGAAATCAATTACGTAACTTCAATAACGATGCGGTGCCTGATACAAATGCAGCTACAGTAGGTGATTTGCGTAATATGGGTTGGGTAGTCTCTTCTAATAAAACGACTGGTGATTTGGGCAACCCATATTCTGAAACGGTAAAAAATGCTAATGAAGTGAAATTCGTTGGCGAAGGCACAGCTATTGTATCGGGTAAAACAGAAGGTAATATACGTACAATCACTGTGAAAGTAGATGACCAAGTATCTACGAATAAATCTGTAACTCCTGTGGTGTATACTGATGAAAATGGTAAACAAGTATATCCAACTGGTAAAGTTGACCAAAATGGTAACCAAATTTTCAATACAGAGCCAGATGGAAGTGGTACAGAAGTAACAGGTCCAGTAAAAACAACAATTAACGGCCCAAAAGGTACAAAATCACCGACGACATTGTCTAATGTAGAAGGCAACTTGGATGGAGCTAAAACAGGTACTAATGCTCCAACGACTAGCGCAACAGCTCCAACATTGGGAACAGAAGCTAACCAAGTCAATAAAAATAATGCAGCTACAGTAGGGGATGTATTACAAGCAGGCTGGAACTTACAAAACAATGGTGCAGCGAAAGACTTCGTCAAACCATATGATACTGTGAACTTTGCGGATGGTAATGGTACAACAGCTGTAGTAGACACTACAGAGAATAAAACATCTACTGTTAAGTACAACGTTAACTTAGGTAATGGATTAGAGAAAAATGATGCTAACCAAATTACCGTAAAACCAGCAGATTCTTCATTAGTTGTAGAAGCAGCTGGTGTAAAAGTTAATACTGGTACGATCAACAATGTTACAGAAGGCAACACAGCAGGAACTGTTGCATCAAAAACTGGTGATGAAAATAAAGTCGCTACAGTAGGTAATGTTGTGAATGCTATTAACAGTGCAGCATGGACGGCTACATCTTTGGCAACCACTAAAGGTGAATTAGGAGCAACAGCAACTAACCAACTTGTTAAAGCAGGTGACAAAGTAACCTTTGAAGCAGATAAAAACATCAAGATTACACAAGATGGAAGCAAATTTACATTTGCTACAAAAGATAATGTATCTTTCAATACTGTACAAATAGGTGGCGATCAAGGTCCTAAATTCAGCAAAACTGATGCTGGAGATATCAAAGTATCTGGCTCTGACGATGCCGCTCCGGTGAAAATTACGAATGTAAAACCTGGGGACATCTCTGAAACGTCTACAGATGCGATTAACGGTAGTCAATTCCATGGGCTTGCTAAAAATACAATTAAATTAGCAGGTAAAACTGGAGATGCAGAAGCTACAGAAACAGCAGCACAAGATCTAGATAAAAAAGGCGGTATCAAATTCACTGTGAAATCTAGTGATGGTAGCTTGTTAGAAGTAGCGGCAGAGGGAGATACAATCACATTAACTCCAAAAACTGGCAAGATTACAACAACAGATGGTGTGCCAACAGCAACTACAACGAATGGTAAATTAGTGACTGCTGATGAAGTAGTAAATGCCTTAAAAGAAATGGGCTGGAAAGCGACAGCAGGCAAAGAGGATACTGGAACAGTTGATGGTAATACGGAAGAGTTAATCAAAGCTGGGGAAACAGTAACTTTCAAAGCTGGCGATAATCTTGCAGTAAAACAAGCGGGTAAAAACTTTATCTATTCCTTACAAAAAGAATTGACTGGTTTAACCAGTGCTGAATTTAAAGATGGAGATAATAAAGTAAAAATTACTCCAACTGGTATTACAATTACAAAACCAGCAGGCACAACTGAAAACACAGTGACATTAAACCAAAATGGTTTAAATAACGGTGGTAACCCGATTACGAATGTAACAAGTAATCTAGTTAACTATAGTGATCCTGATGTAAATGGTAAAGCACCAGTTCGAAATCAATTACGTAACTTCAATAACGATGCGGTGCCTGATACAAATGCAGCTACAGTAGGTGATTTGCGTAATATGGGTTGGGTAGTCTCTTCTAATAAAACGACTGGTGATTTGGGCAACCCATATTCTGAAACGGTAAAAAATGCTAATGAAGTGAAATTCGTTGGCGAAGGCACAGCTATTGTATCGGGTAAAACAGAAGGTAATATACGTACAATCACTGTGAAAGTAGATGACCAAGTATCTACGAATAAATCTGTAACTCCTGTGGTGTATACTGATGAAAATGGTAAACAAGTATATCCAACTGGTAAAGTTGACCAAAATGGTAACCAAATTTTCAATACAGAGCCAGATGGAAGTGGTACAGAAGTAACAGGTCCAGTAAAAACAACAATTAACGGCCCAAAAGGTACAAAATCACCGACGACATTGTCTAATGTAGAAGGCAACTTGGATGGAGCTAAAACAGGTACTAATGCTCCAACGACTAGCGCAACAGCTCCAACATTGGGAACAGAAGCTAACCAAGTCAATAAAAATAATGCAGCTACAGTAGGGGATGTATTACAAGCAGGCTGGAACTTACAAAACAATGGTGCAGCGAAAGACTTCGTCAAACCATATGATACTGTGAACTTTGCGGATGGTAATGGTACAACAGCTGTAGTAGACACTACAGAGAATAAAACATCTACTGTTAAGTACAACGTTAACTTAGGTAATGGATTAGAGAAAAATGATGCTAACCAAATTACCGTAAAACCAGCAGATTCTTCATTAGTTGTAGAAGCAGCTGGTGTAAAAGTTAATACTGGTACGATCAACAATGTTACAGAAGGCAACACAGCAGGAACTGTTGCATCAAAAACTGGTGATGAAAATAAAGTCGCTACAGTAGGTAATGTTGTGAATGCTATTAACAGTGCAGCATGGACGGCTACATCTTTGGCAACCACTAAAGGTGAATTAGGAGCAACAGCAACTAACCAACTTGTTAAAGCAGGTGACAAAGTAACCTTTGAAGCAGATAAAAACATCAAGATTACACAAGATGGAAGCAAATTTACATTTGCTACAAAAGATAATGTATCTTTCAATACTGTACAAATAGGTGGCGATCAAGGTCCTAAATTCAGCAAAACTGATGCTGGAGATATCAAAGTATCTGGCTCTGACGATGCCGCTCCGGTGAAAATTACGAATGTAAAACCTGGGGACATCTCTGAAACGTCTACAGATGCGATTAACGGTAGTCAATTCCATGGGCTTGCTAAAAATACAATTAAATTAGCAGGTAAAACTGGAGATGCAGAAGCTACAGAAACAGCAGCACAAGATCTAGATAAAAAAGGCGGTATCAAATTCACTGTGAAATCTAGTGATGGTAGCTTGTTAGAAGTAGCGGCAGAGGGAGATACAATCACATTAACTCCAAAAACTGGCAAGATTACAACAACAGATGGTGTGCCAACAGCAACTACAACGAATGGTAAATTAGTGACTGCTGATGAAGTAGTAAATGCCTTAAAAGAAATGGGCTGGAAAGCGACAGCAGGCAAAGAGGATACTGGAACAGTTGATGGTAATACGGAAGAGTTAATCAAAGCTGGGGAAACAGTAACTTTCAAAGCTGGCGATAATCTTGCAGTAAAACAAGCGGGTAAAAACTTTATCTATTCCTTACAAAAAGAATTGACTGGTTTAACCAGTGCTGAATTTAAAGATGGAGATAATAAAGTAAAAATTACTCCAACTGGTATTACAATTACAAAACCAGCAGGCACAACTGAAAACACAGTGACATTAAACCAAAATGGTTTAAATAACGGTGGTAACCCGATTACGAATGTAACAAGTAATCTAGTTAACTATAGTGATCCTGATGTAAATGGTAAAGCACCAGTTCGAAATCAATTACGTAACTTCAATAACGATGCGGTGCCTGATACAAATGCAGCTACAGTAGGTGATTTGCGTAATATGGGTTGGGTAGTCTCTTCTAATAAAACGACTGGTGATTTGGGCAACCCATATTCTGAAACGGTAAAAAATGCTAATGAAGTGAAATTCATTGGGAAAAATGGAATACAAGTAAGTGGAAAAACTGATGCTGAAGGTGTAAGAACATTAACATTTGAAATGGAAGCTGGAGAAGTCACTCCAACTGAAATAACAAAAGCTGATGGAACTAAACTTGTTAAAGTAGGAGATAAAGTTTATAAACCTGAAGATATAGGAACAGATGGACAACCTAAACAAGGAAAAGATCCAGTTGGAACTATAGCAAATGATGGAAAAGTTTATAACAATGGAGATGTGACAAACGGAGCTCCAAATAATGGGGCAAATCCTATAGATGGCATAACTGTAACTCCAAATAATGGATCTAAGTTTGTAACAGGAAACCAAGTTGCAGATGCTATTGAAAAATCAGGATTTGTTGTAGGTAAAAATAATAAAGCATTATCAGCATCAGATTTCGAAAATAAAGATGAGAAAGTAAATCCTAATGATGAATTAAGATTTGCAGATGGTGATAATACCAATGTGAAACTTGCAACTAAGGAAGTGTTAGATGCTTCTGGAAAAGTTAAAACAGTAACAACTGTAAAAGTTGATGTTGTAGACTTACCTGTAAAATACACAGATGCGGATGGAAACATTGTTAAAAAAGGTGAAGACGGAAAATATTACAATCCTAAAGATTTAGAAGGAAAAGTGTATGATCCAACAACTAAGGAATTTAAAAATTCTGATGGAACAGCTTTAGATAAACAACCAGAAGCAAAAAATAATATAGTATCTAGTTTGGTTAATCCAAATGATGCCAAAGATGGTAAGGTTGGAACACCAAGTACATTAACAAATATAGCGAATGGTGCAAAAACGTTTGAACCTGTAGCTGCTGATGGCACAAAACTTGTACAAGTAGGGGACAAGTTCTACCCTGCAGACAAAGTAGAAAATGGTGTTTTAAAACCTGGTACAGATGCAACAGCAGATGCGAAAGATCCTGTGAAAGTGGCTAATGATGGTAAATGGTATTTAGCATCTCAAGTAGAGGCTAATGGCAAACCAAAAGAAAATGCTACTCCAATAACAGATGTGCCAAATAATATTGGTAAATCAGGTCTTGTTGATTTCAGCAATTCTAATCCTAACAATGCGGCTACTGTTGGAGATTTACAAAACTTAGGATTTGTTGTATCCACTAGTGATAATAAGTATTCAGACCAAGTACGTAATGCTAACAAAGTAGACTTTAAAGGTGGAAATGGTATTGAAGTCACTGGAAAAACTACTGCTGATGGAATTCGTGAAATTACAGTAGGTATCAAAGAAGGGGAAGTTACAAATAAAGTAACGATTACTCATGCGGGTGGTACAAAAACAGATGCAGTTAAAATTGGAGATAAGTACTACAAGGTAGACAAAGATGGTAAACCAGTAGGATTCGATAAAGGTCCAGATGGTAAACCAGCTGGAACTCCATTGAACGTTGATCCTAATACTGACAAAGTAACAAATGCAGGTGCAGGCTTTGTGACTGGTAATACAGTGGCGAATGCTATCCAAGATTCTGGTTGGAATGTAGGCATTGGTTCTACTGATAAAGACTTCAGTAAAGATGCAAAAGTGTACGACAAGGTAAATCCAAATGACGAAGTGAAATTCGCAAATGGAGCTAACACGAATGTATCTATGGTAACTGTAGACGCTCTTAACGAGGATGGTACTAAGAAAGCAACGACCTTTGTAAAAGTTGATATTAACAGAGACTTAAAAATTGATTCTGTTACAACTGGCGGTACAGCGACTGATAAAAATGGTAACAATCTTGTGAAAGTGGGAGACCAATACTACAAAGAAGGCGATGTAACAGTCGTTACAAATCCAGATGGAACTAAGACAGTAACACCTAAGGAGAATGCAAAAGCAGTTCCTCCTGCAGATGTAATTCCAGCTAAAGATGGCGCTATGATCGTGAAAAATGCTGACGGTAAAGATGTCGTATCTGCTACTGTTGGTAAAGATGGTAATGGTGCATTTGGTATCAATGGCAAGGATGGCAAAAATGGTATCTCTATGACTGCCAAAGATGGACAAGGTACTATCGGTGTGAATGGTAAAGATGGTAAATCCACAACGATTGTAGGGGATACAATTACTATCAAAGATAAAGATAATAATGCTACTAATATCGGCGTGAATACGATTACGTTAGTGGACAAAGCTGGCAATACGACGACTACTACAGCAGATAAGTCTGAAATCAAAGATGCAGCAGGTAATATGAACACAAGTACTCCGACAACCAATGTGTTGAAAGATACGAATGGTAATACCAACGCGTCTACAGCAACAGGAACTACGTATACAGATAAGGACAAAAATACTACAACTGTGGGACCTAAAGAAATTGCCTTATCTGATAAGGACGGTAATAATACATCTAAGTTGACAAACAATGATTTATTGTTAAATACAAAAGATCCAAACACTGGTGTAGAAAAAACATCGCATATGTCTGGCGATAAGATTTCTTTCAATACAACTGATGAAATCGAAAAAGGTCCAGATGGTAAACCAGTTATTGATCCGAAAACCAACAATCCAAAGGTTAAAAATCCTGGTAACTCTACAGAGTACACTAACGAAGGATTGAAAGTCATTCCAAATAGCACGGTAGCTCGTGATGTGAATGGTAACCCTACATTCTTGGACAAAGATGGTAAGCCAGTCATGAAAGATAAAGATGGCTCTTACAAATATATGGGTCAAGATGGTAAACCAGGTGCGAACTATACTGGCGCTGTGGGATCATTGAAATCAAATGTAGTGGATAACACTCGTGTCATCTCCTTCGGTATGGATAAACCTGTGTTAGACAGCAATGGTAAACCAGTGATGGGTCCAGATGGCAAACCAGTTATGACAGAAGGTATCTCTGCAGGTATGCAACGAGTTCACAATGTGGCTCCAGGTCGTATATCTCCTACTTCTACCGATGCTGTAAATGGTAGTCAGTTATATGCGGTTGCTTCAAATATTGGTAACTTAAACAATAAGATCAACAAAGTGGGTAAACGTGCAGATGCGGGTACTGCAAGTGCATTAGCGGCGGCGACAATTCCGCAAGCTTATACACCAGGTAAGAGCTTAGTCGGTATTGCTGCAGGTAGCTACCAAGGTCAAAATGGTCTTGCAGTAGGTATGTCTCGTATTTCTGATAACGGTAAGATCATCATCCGTTTATCTGGTACGGCAAATACCCAAGGTAAAACTGGAGTTGCAGCTGGCGTAGGTTACCAATGGTAATCAGCTGATAACGAAAACATAATGAAAAAACACCGCAAAGTGCGGTGTTTTTTTATGTCTTTTTTATTTATTCTCATTTAGAAAAGAGGATTTTTATAATGAAAATCCTCTTCAAAACAGTCTCCAAAACTTGCGGGAAATCTACCGCACTTTTGTGTTAAATGAGAAAATGCCAACAGGATTTTAACATTACATTAGCAATTGCTTTTCAATAATTAGTTTAATAGTTTCAATCACTTACAATCTTAACAAGTTGAATTGAGAGTCAATCTCAATACCAAATTTTCCCTTCGATAAAAACAAAAAAATTTATGATCTCAGTCAATAAAACAATTGTTTTACTCTAGTCGGAGTAACTCTGAAGGAGTATCCTTATTTTCAGAGTGGTTATTGTGATGTATTGGCGTCATGCCTTCCACCTACTTTCTGTTTCTATCTATACATACTTTGGGGGAAAATATGAACCGTTTTGTTATAGGTGATCCGAAAGATTGCATTGGATGCAATACCTGTATGGCTGCTTGCAGCGAAGTACACAAAGCTTTTGGATTACAATCCTTTCCGCGGTTACAAGTAATGCGTAACGACGATATTACTGTGCCGATCTTGTGTCGCCATTGTGATGATTCACCTTGTGCTACGGTATGTCCTGTGCATGCAATTAAGCACGAAAATGACACTATTCAATTAAACGAAGGTTTGTGTATTGGCTGTAAACTTTGCGCCATTGCTTGTCCATTTGGGGCGATTACTCAACACGGTAGCGCGCCATTAGACGCACCAAACCACTACGACAGTTTTTCTTTCACTGATGCGGTAAAACGTGATATTCGCACCGCACCGAATAATACTGATGTTCATAATATGCTTGCATGGCAACCAGGTGTAAAAGCTATCGCAGTGAAATGCGACCTTTGCTATTTCCGTGAAGAAGGTCCTGCTTGTATGCAAACTTGCCCAACCAAAACTTTATTCTTAATTAGTGATGAGAGTATCGAACAAGCAAATCGCAAAAAACGCGAAATGGCAATGATGGGTTCTCCTGTCGTGCCAAGATAAAAGTTTATTGTTTGTTTACTCGTTAATCAATGGAGTGAAATTATGAGTTCTTCAATCAGTTTACTCATCACGTCCTTGTTGATTTATGTCGTTGGTGCGTTTATTTCTCTCGCTGTGCGAAAAAATGAACAACTTTCAATCAATATATCCGGCGTGACCGGTGTACTTGGTGGCTTGTTAGGCGTTGTTGCCTGCATTCCCGTGCTTATCAGCAATGATACGGTCGTTGATGTGTTTTCAACCCCTTTCGACTTCGCCCAATTTTCAATCCGCATTGACGGATTAGCTGCGTTTATGGTGTGTGTCATTTCTTTAATGGTTATTATCACCGCACTTTATTCCTTTTCCTATGTGAAAGAATACATTGGCAAAGGCGCTGGCACGATGGGCTTCTTTATGAATTTGTTTATCGCCTCAATGGTTGCTTTAGTCACCAGCGATAACGCTTTCTATTTTTTAGTGTTCTTTGAAATGATGTCTTTGGCATCTTACTTCTTAGTACTAACCGAACAAGACGACAACGCAACCAATGCGGGCTTATTGTATTTCTTCATTGCTCACGCTGGTTCTGTGTTGATTATGATCGCTTTCTTTATTTTCTACTGCTACGCAGGTAGCTTTGAATTTGAAGCCTTCCGCCACACCGAGCTTTCAATGCCTTTAGCCTTTACGGTATTTATCTTGGCATTTCTTGGTTTCGGTGCAAAAGCAGGGATGATTCCATTACATAGCTGGTTACCAAAAGCTCACCCAGCTGCACCTTCTCATGCTTCTGCAATGATGTCTGGTGTGATGGTTAAAATCGGTATTTTCGGGATTATCAAAGTTGGTATTGATCTACTTGGCGCACACAATATGTGGTTTGGTGTGATTGTACTTGCTTTTGGTGCAGTTTCTTCTGTGCTTGGCGTACTTTATGCCTTAGCTGAACATGACATCAAAAAACTTTTGGCGTATCACACCGTAGAAAACATCGGCATTATTATGATGGGTGTGGGTGTCGGTATGATTGGTATGGCCATTCATAATCCAGTGCTTGCTATTGTCGGTTTACTTGGTGGTTTATATCACTTACTTAACCATGCGGTATTCAAAGGCTTATTGTTCTTGGGGGCTGGTTCTGTGATGTACCGTTTACATTCAAAAGATATGGATTTAATGGGCGGACTTGGCAAACTAATGCCATTTACTGCTTTCTGTTTCTTGATTGGTACTATGGCAATTTCTGCATTACCTCCGTTTAACGGTTTTGTGAGTGAATGGTTTACTTATCAATCTTTATTCAGCCTAAGCCAACACAATGATGTGGTATTACGTATCGCTGGCCCTGTTGCAATCATTATGCTTGCCTTAACAGGTGCGCTTGCCGCACTTTGTTTCGTAAAAGTGTATGGTATTAGCTTTGGTGGTGCTCCACGCAGCGAAAAAGCAGCACATGCACGCGAAGTGCCAAAACCAATGGTGATAGCAATGGCAATCTTGGCATTATTCTGCGTACTTTTAGGCGTGGGTGCTTCTGTGGTAACTCCAATAATTGCCAATATTGCAACCGCACTTTCTCATAATGAAATGCTTAATTTAGCAGAAAATGGCGTAGTGGTAGCAAGCAATACACCGAATACTGTGCTTTCTACACCAATGGTGAGCATTATGTTGATTGCATTCTTTGTATTGCCGTTTATGTATTATGCTTACACTAAAGGCAATCGTATGTCAGATCGTGCAAAAGGCAATCCTTGGGCTTGTGGTTATGCTTACGAAATGGATATGGCAGCCTCTGCGGGTAGTTTTACTCGTCCGCTTCGTATTATCTTCAAACCGCTTTATACCTTGCGTCAAGTGCTTGATCCTGCGCCTGCTGGTGCAAAAGGTATCAATGCATTAATTTTAGGTGCGACCAAAACAGAACCATTCTGGGAAGAAAAAGTAACAATGCCGATTGCGCATTTTATCCCATGGTTAGGTCGTAAAATTCAATGGCTACAACAAGGCGACTTCCGCGTTTATTGCGTGTATTTCGTGATTGCCTTGGTTGTGTTATTACTTTCCATTGCGTTGATGTAGGAGGAAATTATGATTTCATTACCTTCAGAAATTTCCACTTCCGCTGGAATGTTCCTTTTAGCCATTGTGCAAGCGTTAATTCTTCTCGCTTTGGCACCGCTCTTTTCAGGCATTTCACGGATGATTCGGGCTCGTATTCAATCTCGTCGTGGCCCGGGCTTGTTACAAGATTATCGCGACATTGCTAAATTAATGACGCGTCAAAATATTTGGCCAGATAATGCGGGTTGGGTATCTCGTGTTATGCCTTATGTGTTAATTAGCACAGTCATGGTGATTGCGATGAGTTTACCCATGTTTACTCATTACTCACCTTTTGGGGCGGGCAGTGATTTAATCACCGTTATTTATTTGTTCGCGTTGTTCCGCTTTTTCTTCTCAATTGCGGGTTTGGATTCCAACAGTACTTTCTCAAGTTTAGGTGCAAGCCGTGAAGTGACATTAGGCGTACTTGTTGAACCCATCTTAATGTTGGCATTCATTGTGATTGCTTTAATTGCAGGTTCTACAAATTTTGCAGTTATTAGCACCGCACTTTCTAGCCAACCTTGGCAATATCCTGTTGCAACAGTAATTGCCTTAGTTGCCGCGGCTTTTGCGATCTTTATTGAAATGGGCAAAATTCCATTTGACTTAGCTGAAGCAGAACAAGAACTTCAAGAAGGCCCACTTACTGAATATTCAGGCCCTTCTTTCGCCTTATTGAAAGTTGGTTTGAGTTTAAAATCAATGGTAGTTGCCTCTATCTTTGTGAGCGTGCTTTTCCCATTCGGTGCAGCACAAGAATTCACAGTAAGTGCGGTCATTTTAGGTATCGTTTCTTTCTTTGTGAAATTACTCGTGGTATTTATCGCCGCATGTGTGTTTGAAAACACATTGGCACGTACCCGCTTTATGCTAACAGGACGTTTAACTGTGGTTGGTTTCGGCATTTCAGTGTTGGCGTTTGTGTTTTACTTCACAGGATTGTAAGGAGGAAATATGGAACGTTTAGCACTAATTACAATCATTTTGCCGTTTGTCGGTGCGTTTATTGTGGGGTTGAACAAACAATCTTTCCCAAAAATTGCCACAATTTTTGCCGCACTTGCTACCCTTGGCACACTTGCTGTGGCTGGGCAGTGGTATGCAAATGGCGCACAATCTGTCACCTATGATTTAGTTAAATTTGGTGATACCGCCATCTTCGGCGTGACCTTAGATGCAGTAAGTACGTTAATTGCCTTTGCCGTTGTGGGTTTAGGTTTCTTAATTTGCTTATATTCTTGTGGTTATTTAACCGATAAAAACCGCGAACATCCGCATAACGGATTACCTCGTTTTTATGCTTTCTTATTGATCTTCATCGGTGCAATGGCAGGCTTGGTGTATTCATCAACTTTGGCGGGTCAGTTGCTTTTCTTTGAAATCACTGGGGGATGTTCTTGGGCATTAATCAGCTATTATCAAAGCCAAAAAGCAATGGCGGCAGCGATGAAAGCGTTGATTATCACTCACGTAGGTTCATTAGGTTTATATCTTGCTGCGGCTTATTTATTTAGCCAATCCGGCACATTCTCTATCACCGCGTTAGAACATCTTACGCCTGAAGCGAAAACTATCGTGTTATTTGGCGTGATGTTTGCCGCATGGGGTAAATCAGCGCAACTTCCAATGCAAATTTGGTTACCAAATGCGATGGAAGCTCCAACACCAGTCAGTGCATATTTGCACGCCGCATCAATGGTAAAAGTGGGCGTCTATATTTTCGCTCGTTCTGTGATGTCTGCTGGTGAAATTCCTCACATTGTGGGAGAAGTGGGAATTGTGATGGCAATGATTACATTGATTTATGGTTTCTTAATGTACTTGCCACAAGCGGATTTAAAACGCTTACTTGCGTATTCAACTATTACTCAACTTTCTTACATTTTCATCGGGCTTTCTCTTGCAGCATTAGGTTCTAAATTAGCCTTTGTTGCAGCGATTGCTTATATCTTTAACCACGCCTTTGCGAAAAGTTTATTCTTCTTAGTTGCAGGTTCATTGAGTTATGCCACAGGCACACGTTCAATGCCTCGTTTACAAGGGATTATGCGCACCATGCCTGTTGTTGGTACAGGATTTGGTATTGCCGCATTGGCTATTGCTGGTGTGCCACCGTTTAACGGTTTCTTCAGCAAATTCCCATTATTTGCCGCAGGTTTTGACCTTGGACAAGAATATTCATGGGTAACTTGGTTAATGGTGATTGCGTTGATTGAATCTACGGCAACATTTGTTTGGTTGCTTTATAAATTTGGTCAATGTGTTATCGGTAAACCATCTGAAGACGTGCAAAATGCACAACCATTACCATTCTCTATGACATTTGTTTTAGTGATTTTAATGGTGATGTCTGTGTGTTCTAGCTTTATCGCTGCCTATTGGTTAGGTCTTGCGGGTTAAGGAGAGAATTATGTTAATGATCAATGTATTAGCGAGTTTGCTCATCATTACATCGCTTTGTGTCATTATGGCAAAAACCGCAAAAAAATCCGCGTTGTGCTATGGCTTACAGTCTCTTGTATTGGTGGTGTTATTCGTTTATTTGGCATTTGAAATGCAAGCTCACGAACTTTATATGTGGTCCATTAGTGCATTCATCACGAAAGTATTATTAGTGCCAGGAATTTTAATCTTTTCTTTACGAAAAATTGACGAAAGTCAAACTCCTGCAGGAATGAATGTCGCTTGGTTGATCCCGATCACATCTATCATCGTTTGCTTATGTTACTTTGTTGTCATTCCAGTGAACTTACCGTTAGTTGAACATTTAAAACCAGCGTTGTCAGTATCACTTAGCCACTTCCTTTTAGGTTTAGTGTGTATTGTGAGCCAACGCAATATTGTGAAACAAGTTTTCGGTTATTGTTTAATGGAAAACGGTGCGCATTTAACTTTGGCTTTACTTGCCAACAATGCGCCAGAATTAGTTGAAATCGGCATTGCCACCGATGCGATTTTTGCGGTCATCATTATGGTGGTGTTGGTGAATAAAATTTACCGCACTTTCAACACTGTTGATGCTAAACAACTTATGAGTTTGAAGGGGTAACGCTATGTATGAACAATGGATAATTGCGTTATTAGTCGCACCTTTAGTCATCGCTTTTGAAAGCTTTGCACTACGCGGAACAAAAAATCGGACAGTTTGTACCGCATTCCATATTACCGGGTTAATTTTGATGTTGTTCTTTTCCGTACAAGTCATTTCTGGCGTGTTGGAAAAAGGCAGTATCAGTGCATTTAACAACTGGGTGTATGTTGATAGTCTTTCTGCTATTTTCTTAGGCTTAATTGCTGTCGTGGGTTCACTTGCTGGTGTGTATTCGATCGGTTATATGAACACAGAATTGGAAGAAGGGCATATTGATTTTAAAACCTATGCACATTACCACGGTTTCTTACACTTATTCTTCTTTACAATGATTGTATCAGTTATCACCAATAACTTGATTTTAATGTGGGTTGCCATTGAAGCGACAACATTAAGCTCCGCGTTTTTGGTCGGTACTTACAAACAAAAAACATCCCTTGAAGCCGCGTGGAAATACATCATCATCTGTTCTGTGGGCGTCGCGTTCGGTTTATACGGCACACTTTTAACCTTTGCTAATGCAAATGGCGTGCTTGCCGATCCAAGCCAAGCGATTTTCTGGTCAGCCGTGAATCAACAGGCTACTGGTTTAAACCCAATGTTGATGTATATCGCATTCGCTTTCGTATTGATTGGTTTCGGCACGAAGTGCGGTCTATTTCCAATGCATACTTGGTTATCAGACGCACACAGTGAAGCACCAAGCCCAGTGAGTGCAATTTTATCAGCAGTGTTATTAAACTGTGCAATGCTTGTGGTGTTGCGTTACTACACATTAGTTTCAAAAGCAGTTGGCGCAGAATTTCCACAAACCTTAATGTTAATCTTTGGTTTACTTTCAGTGCTTGTGGCGGCGTTATTTATCATCGTGCAATTTGATATTAAACGTATGCTTGCTTACTCAAGTATCGAAAATATGGGCTTAATCAGCTTTGCTTTTGGTCTTGGTGGCCCAATTGGGGTATTTGCAGGTTTACTTCACACTATTAATCACAGTCTTGCGAAAACCTTATTATTCTGTGCATCGGGTAATATTCTATTGAAATATAAAACCCGTGATATGAATCAAGTGCGTGGATTATGGCGTGTTGCACCAGTGAGTGCGGTGCTTTTCGCAGGTGGTGCGTTGGCATTGGGCGGTATCCCTCCATTTAACGTATTCGTGAGTGAATTTAGTGTTGTGGTCGCAGGGATTACAGCGGGTAAAACTTGGTTAGTTATTTTATGCTTAATTTTACTTACCATTGTGCTTGCAGGACTTGCCTTGATGTTATTAAAAACAGTGCTTGGCAAACAACCTGACAATGTTGAAGCAGGCGAAGTCAGTAAAGTCTCTTTGGCGGCAATGGCCATACTATTGTTGTTAATGTTTGTAATGGGTATCCATATTGCAGAGCCAATCTTGCAGTTACTAAAAAGTGCGGTAGGAATTGTGCTTGGATCTGAACATGTGTCCTTTGGCGATATGCTAGTTTTACCTTGGCAAAGTTTAGCGAAATGATCGACAACTGGGGGAAAAAATGGAATTAACTAAAAATACATCGGTCGATCCGGTAAAAATGCTCGGCAAAAATTATATTGAAGCCGTTAATGCAAAATTTCCGAATACCATTTTAGATGAGGAGTGGTCTACACCTAATCAAGTGACTTTAACGGTGAAAACTAATATGTTACCTGATGTGGTGGAGTATCTTTACTATCAACATGAAGGCTGGTTGCCATTAGTTTTTGGTAACGATGAACGCTCAATTCATGGTCATTATGCCGTTTATTACGTGCTTTCTATGGAAGGTGTCGTCAAAACTTTTGTGACGATTAAAGCACTCGTGGATCCTGTTACACTCGAATTTCCTTCCGTGACACCGAAAGTTAAAGCGGCGGTGTGGGGCGAGCGTGAATTATTTGATATGTATGGTTTAAAAGCCGTCGGTCTTCCCGATCAACGTCGTTTAGTGTTACCTGATGACTGGCCAGATGATCTTTACCCATTACGTAAAGATTCGATGGACTACCGTTTGCGTCCAGATCCAACTACGGCAACGGAAACCTATGAGTTTATTAATGAAAAAGGAGAAGCTCGTATTGTGCCTATCGGCCCTCTCCATATTACATCAGATGAACCGGGACACTTCCGTTTGTTTGTCGATGGGGAAGATATTATTGATGCGGACTACCGTTTATTCTATGTACACCGTGGTATGGAAAAATTGGCAGAAACCCGAATGGATTACGATCAAGTCAATTTCTTGGCTGACCGTGTGTGTGGTATATGCGGTTTTACCCATAGCGTTGCTTATGCTAACTCAGTCGAAAATGCGTTAGGTATTCAAATTCCTGAACGTGCACAATGGATTCGTGCAATTTTGTTGGAAGTGGAACGCTTGCACAGTCATTTATTGAACTTAGGTTTATCTAGCCACTTTACTGGTTTTGATACAGGCTTTATGCAATTCTTCCGTGTTCGTGAAAAATCAATGACACTAGCGGAAGTGCTTACTGGTGCGCGTAAAACCTATGGTATCAACTTAATCGGTGGTGTACGCCGTGATATGTTGAAACACCAACGTGAACAATGCATTAAGCTTATTTCAGAAATGCGTGAAGAGCTTAAAACTTTGGTAGATATTTTACTCAATACGCCAAATATGGAACAGCGTACTGTGGGCGTAGGAGTGCTTGATCGTCAAGTTGCGCGTGATTTCAGCCCGGTCGGACCGATGATTCGAGGTTCCGGCTTCGCACGTGATGTGCGTAAAATTCACCCCTTCTCTGGCTATGGCGATGTACCATTCAATATGTTCACCGAACAAGGTGGCGATGTCATTTCTCGTGTGAAAGTGCGGGTAAATGAAGTGTTTGAATCCATGAATATCATTGATTATATGGTGGATAACTTACCTACTGGTGCGATTATCACGGAAGGTTTCAATTACACTCCAGGACGTTTTGCCTTAGGTATCACGGAAGCACCGCGTGGTGAAGACATTCACTGGTCAATGCTTGGCGATAACCAAAAATTATATCGCTGGCGTTGTCGTGCAGCAACTTATGCAAACTGGCCAACTTTACGTTATATGTTGCGTGGCAATACAGTATCAGATGCTCCGCTTATCATTGGTAGCCTTGACCCTTGCTATTCTTGTACTGACCGTGTGACTGTGGTGGATGTACGTAAACGAAAAGCACAAACGGTTTCTTACAAAGAAATCGAACGCTACGGCATTGAACGTAAAAATTCACCATTAAAATAGAGGGCGCACAATGTTTAAATTACTTAAAACCGTATTAAATGCGGGGGATGTTACCACTAAATATCCGTTTAAACCCTATGAAGTTGATCCTGATTTTCGTGGTAAACCAGAACTGAACTCTGATCAATGTATTGTTTGTGCAGCCTGTACAATGGCTTGTCCTGCTAATGCGCTTACCATGCGTACCGATCCAGAAACAGGCGAACGTACTTGGTCATTATTTTTAGGCCGCTGCATTTTCTGTGGCCGTTGTGAAGAAGTTTGCCCGACAAAAGCGATTCGTTTAAGCCAAGATTTTGAATTATCAGTCAGCAATAAACAGGATCTTTATCAAGAAACAACCTTCACTACAACGATTTGTCATCAATGTGGTCAACCTTTTGTTTCTCATAAAGAACTCAATTATGCCGTGGATTTATTCAAACAAACATTGGATAACGATGAGCTGGTAAAACATAAATTAGCGGTGCTCAACACTTGCCCAACCTGTAAACGCCAAAACAGTTTGGAAAAAACCGCCGATATGGAATCCAATATGCGCGTGAAATTGGCGTTATTTGATCACGTTAGGGAGATTGCAAGATGAACACACAAATCCCAATGCCCGTGAATGGTATTTCAACGCCATTTAGTGTGGATGAAAACATTGCGAAAATGAAACAAACTTTGTTGAAAAATATTCAACGTTCCGCTTATGTTTATCGTGTTGACTGTGGCGGTTGTAATGGTTGTGAAATTGAAATTTTTAGTACCATTACACCAACCTTTGACGCTGAACGTTTTGGGATTAAGGTTGTTGCATCACCTCGCCATGCGGATATTTTATTATTTACCGGCGCGGTAACTCGTGCAATGCGTACACCTGCAATGCGTGCTTATCAAGCTGCACCCGATCCAAAAATCTGTATTTCTTATGGGGCGTGCGGTTGTGGTGGCGGTATTTTCCATGACTTGTACTGTGTGTGGGGCGGTAGCGATCAAATTGTGCCAATTGATGTGTATATTCCTGGTTGTCCTCCAACCCCAGCGGCGACAATTTATGGTTTTGCAATGGCTCTTGGTTTACTTGATCAAAAACTCAAAGGTAAACAAGAAATTGCCGATCCTAATGCTGAGGCTAAATTACGTTTCCCAAATATTCCATTAGATTTACGCGTGGAATTAGAACGTGAAGCGCGTCGTTTGGCGGGTTATCGACAAGGTGGAGACATTGCTAATCAATTTATGAGTATGATGTCTGAAAAAGATCAGGTTCCGTTTGGCGTTCGCCTTGGCGAATTTTTGGAACGTGAAGCGGATCCTCGTTTGAGTGAAATCGTAAACCGATTACATGCAATTAGTATGCCGTTTTCGGGATAGCCTAATGATTGCTAAATAAACTAATAGCTCCGTTTTGATTTCTGCCAAATCTCCCCTTACCCCTCTTTGCTAAAGAGGGGAATAAGAGCAGTCAATTTCAATCTAGTTTTCTGCATTAAGAACAGAAAATTAAAATGAGAGAGAAGACGCTTTATTGCTAAAGAGAAATCCCCCTCTTTAGCAAAGAGGGGTAAGGGGAGATTTGGCAGTATTGATTAGCGAAGAAATTACTTTACAAGTTTTATAGGACGTACCATGACAACCCAAGTTTTTTTCTATTTACT
Organism: Haemophilus haemolyticus; assembly: GCF_003351405.1. Lineage (GTDB taxonomy): Bacteria > Pseudomonadota > Gammaproteobacteria > Enterobacterales > Pasteurellaceae > Haemophilus > Haemophilus haemolyticus_N. The sequence goes on along the minus strand of NZ_CP031240.1, from coordinate 1,837,583 downwards.
CAATGAGCGTTTTGTTGAAAACGATGAGCAAGTTCCAGAGCAAGCCAAGCAAGTAATGTATTATTCCCTTGCGATTGGTCACCACGTTGGAGTAATTGACTGCTTTAAAAAATTGCTAATTTGTGATTATGCAGATTATCAACGTTTTGTAGATACCTTCCCTGAAGGCGATGCAAAACGTAAATTTGCGGGCTTGATGAAATTTGGCGAAATTGTGATTGATTCGAGTCATGTGAATTTATTGGCTAAGGCACTTGATGAAAATAGAGCTAATTTTTCGCCTGAACATCAAAAATGGGTCGATATTTTAATGGACACGCTTGCTTCCATCCAGCGTGAACCTGTGATGTATATTATGGTGAAACGTCGTGATGAATGAAAATGTAATTCTAACTGTTGGTAACACAATGATGGGCGATGACGGTGCAGGTCCTTATCTTGCTCAGCTTTGTAGTGAAAATCCGTTGCCAAATTGGACCGCACTTGATGGTGGTTCAGCACCAGAAAATCTTGTGCATCAGATCCGAGCCATGAAACCAAAGCGTTTAATTATCTTTGATGCAACAGAAATGGAATTGCCTGTTGGCAAAATTCGTATTATCGATAAAGAACTTATTGCCGAAATGTTCTTCGTCAGCACGCATAATTTGCCACTTAATTTTTTAATCGAGCAACTAGAGGAAGATATTCCTGAGGTTATTTTTATTGGTATCCAGCCCGATCTTGTTTCTTTTGGTTTTCCGATGACTGAAGCTGTAAAAAGTGCGGTGGAATTTTTCTATGGATTTTTGAGAGATCATGGGGATTTATCTGAAATAACGAGATTGTAGATGAAAAATAAGCAAGCCTAAAGTAGGCTTGCTATTTTTTAATCTACAGGTTGAAATATTTGCTTAGGAGATTGGCAAGTTCTAAATATTTCATTTCTTACCTTAATAATTATTTTCATTTCTTGATCACTAATGGTTTTTCTAAGTTCAGGACCTGATTCAACAAGGTTATGAAACATTGACGCTGCGAGTAAACATTCAGTCCCTGATATAGTATCAATAAGATTATTAAAATTTAATACATTATCTGAGCTTAGCCTTTTAATAAAAAATTCCATTTCTCCTAATACATCTTTAAAATACCGTTCCTTTCCATTTGAATAATATTTATCATTTGATGTTAATAGTTTAAATGGAATATCTGAACGTTGTTCATCTCTTAAACTTTCATATACACCTCTAAATCTGGAAGTTTCAGCGTCTTTTTTATTTAATTCTTCATTTTTTACTTGAGTATTTGCAACTTGTGACGGCTTATTACAATCATTTAATAACTCGTTTACTTGTTGATTAACAAGCAATCTTGTTGATGTTTTTAATGGTTTTTCATCAAGATCACTGGATACGCGCGTGAGATTTAAGCACTTCATTTCAGATAGCATTGTTTTGATATAATCAAGATTATCTTGAAGAACATTTTCTTCTTCTAACATTTGTATGGACGTAACAAGATTATCTAATGCTTGTTCATATTCAGAATCATTATATTTAGATGCTTGACTTATAGTCGACAATCCAAATAAAAAGATACACAAAGATTTGTGTAATAATTTCATTTTATGTCCTTTAATTTATTCTGCTTTAAAGATCGATTTCTCTTTCATTAAGCATTTTTCTGTTACATGCATTGCTGCTTCGAATAATTCAGTAGGATATTTATTGCCTAATCCTTCTGTACTTTGTGCCTTTCCTAATACTTCAGTTGCCACATCACATCGAATGCCATTTACTGCTTCAATAAAGTCCCAGGCTTCAATTTCTTCATTGTTTTTCTCTGCTATTTTTACACCTTTTGAAAGTTCTTTTATAAAAACTTTTTCAAAATCTTTATAGGTAATTATTTTTCCTGACGTGTCTTTACCTAAAGGGGTATTGGGATTCATTACCGCTTGAGTATTGAATGCACAGAGCCCAAGTATTACAGGTAGTAGTAATTTGTTCATATAAAACCTAATTTAGTTGATTTTTATAGAATAAAATCTACCTTTTTCGGTAGATTTTAAGAGAGAGTTATTCTTGAATTTCAACATAAAACATTGAATTCTTTTTATTTTGCCAGTGAATATTGTAAATAATACTTTCTTCTTCTCCATTAGAGATTAGAATATCAGCAGTACAAAGACGAATTTCTTTATTTTTATTAAATCCTGTTTCTTCAATATTTTTTACATCAATGAACTTAAGCGAGCGATCTAATGTTCTTAAGTTAGTCGTAATCATACTATCTAACGTTTTTTTTACTTCAGTATCATCACATTTTGGTAGTTCAGAAAAACAACCGGATAGCAATAAACAAGCAGTTGAAGCCAAAATTAGTTTTTTCATAAAAATTACCTTTTAGGAAGACGATTAGTCCAACATAAAACTACTACACTCATTCCAATGGCAGACCACCTTAAATATTTTGGTTCATAAATGATCTTTACTGAAATCAGTATTGTTAATGTAATAATGATAAGTGGAATAAGCGATTGCTTAATGTTTAAAGATGAACAAAATATCTGATATTCTTCTTTAAATATTTGCCAAGTGTTTTTTGACATTTTACCCTCCTAGAAATAGATTTAATTATTTTGTAGCATCGCCATATTTATTAGCTTCAGGCTTACTATCTAAGCACATAAATACTAATAATACGATAAAACCAATTAGCGGAATAATTGAGATAAGCACCCACCAGCCACTGCGATTGGTATCATGTAATCTTCTTACACATACAGCCCAAGCAGGTAATAAAGTCGCTAAACCATAGATACCAGAAAGAATACCAAAGCCTGATTCGGTTATCATTCCTAAGGCTCCATCTAAAATGCTTAGAATAATGAAGACAACAAAATGGATAAGCGCGAACATCCAATACTCTTTTCTTCTTGCTCGTCCGCTAAATGTTGCATAATTTTTTAAAACTTGAATATACCAATTCATTTTTGTGATTCCATATAGTTATTTAGGAGGGTAAAATCGTGTATATTATGCTAGTTGGCATTATGTTCTTCAAACAACGTAATGTTTGTAATTCTTCCTAAAATGTGGGTTTAAGTATGAAAGTGAATGAAAAAATTAAGTTTTTAAGAGAAAGTAAACATTTATCTCAAGAAGAGATGGCTAATAAATTAGGGATGTCAACAAATGGTTACGCTAAAATCGAACGTGGGGAAACAAGGTTAAATATTCCAAAGTTAGAACAAATTGTTAATATTTTGGATATGGATATTATTGAGTTAATGTCAGTTGGTGAACGCAATGTCGTTTTATTTCAGGAAAGTGATAGCAATATTAATATCATAGGCTCTTCACACGGGCTGACATTTGAGCTTGCTCAACTAAAGACTGAACTTGCTCATAAAGAAGAACTACTAACACATAAAAATGAAATAATAGAAATGCAAAGAAAAGAGATCGCTAGACTGAATAAACTACTTGGTGAAGTGGAGTAGAATATTGTGTTTTAAATCCACATTTTTGTATAACTAGCATAATTTGCCACTTAATTTTTTAATCGAGCAATTAGAGGAAGATATTCCTGAGGTTATTTTTATTGGTATCCAGCCCGATCTTATTTCCTTTGGTTTTCCGATGAGTGAAGCTGTAAAAAGTTCGGTAGAATTTTTCTATGAATTTTTGAAGGATGGGGGCGATTTAGGCGAAATTACTCGATTGTAATTGCCTTCATTCATAAAAAACGATCGCTTAACTTGCGATCGTTTTTTATATGTTAATAAGCAACATTTGCTTAAATGAATTTGGCATTAGCTAGACAATCTTGATGCGATCATCGCTTGCCCTAAACTTAATCCGCCATCTCCCATTGGATATTGATGTGCACTTAACACATTAAATTCTGCAAGCGCTTGTTTTAATAAACGACGTAATAATTGGTTATGCATTACACCGCCTGAAAGTACAATGGTTTTGCAATTGTGGCGTTTTGCTTGCTGACGAGCTAACTCAGCAAAACCTTTTGCCAGAGCATAATGGAAAACAAATGCCTTATTTTCTTTTGAATCATTGTAAGCCAGCCAACTTTGCCAAAATGTGGCTAAATCTAATTGATTATTTTTGATTGGCATTTTAACCTGAATATTGACCGCACTTTTTTCATCTTTGATAAAATCAGATTGTGTGGCCAGCGCTTCTAAATAACAAGCAGCCTCACCCTCCCAAGAGAGTTTGTCACTCACAATACCTAATCCATAAGCTACGGCATCAAATAATCTACCAGCCGATGAAATAAGAGGGGAATTAAGATTACGTTCAATGGCATTGGAAAGCGGCTCCCAAGGCAATTTGGAACAAGTTTTAGCCGCAATTTCACGCCAATTGGGTACAAATTTTTGAAGATGAGCAAGCCAATTACGCCAAGATTGAGTGGCTGCAAGATCGCCACCGGGCAAAGCAACGGCGGGCAATCCACCTAAATGTTGAGATTGTTCTCCATCCACTAATAAGCATTCTCCGCCCCAAAGTTGCCCGTTAGCCCCCATTCCAATTCCATCTAAAGCAAGACCAATGACTTTTTCATCACAACGATGTTCTGCTAATACAGCGGCGATATGTGAATGATGATGTAAAACTTCCACATAAGGTACCGATAATTTTTGTGCGAGATTTTTCCCCATTTTTGATGAAAAATAACCTGAGTGCGCATCTACCACAATTAAATCTGGTTTGAATTGATAAATTTGGCAAAATAAGTCGATATTATTTTCTAATTGTTGTTGCACAAGCTCGTTGGCGGTATCACCAATATGTTGGCTAACAACGGCTTTATTTTGTTTTAGTAGGCAAAATGTATTTTTAAGATCAGAACCCAACGCTAAGATATTTTTTGTATTTTCCGTTTTCAATAGCATTTCATCAGGAACGTAGCCACGAGCTCGGCGTAGCGTTTCCATACCATCAAAAGAGGCTCTCACTAAGCTATCATCAGTGCGTTGCAAAATATCGCGATTATGGCAAAGATAGAAATCTGCTAAATTACTTAATTTTTTCACCGCACTTTCGTTATCTAAAACAGGTGGTTCGCCACTAGGATTGGCAGATGTCATGACGAGCGGTTGATTGATTTCACGTAAAAGCAAATGCTGTAATGGATTACTCGGTAACATCACCCCAATTTCATTTAGATTCGGGGCGATATTTTCTGCGAGATTGGACACTTTATTTTTTTGTAACAAAACGATTGGTGCAGCTGTGCTAGTGAGTAGTTTGATTTCGGTTTCTGTTAAATTTTGTAAAAAATCTAAGCTTGGCACCATTATGGCAAGAGGTTTGCTCGGACGATGTTTACGATCTCGCAGTAATTGAACCGCATCGAAATTCTGTGCATCACAAGCCAAATGAAAACCACCAAGCCCTTTGATTGCCAAAATTTTTCCTTCTTTTAGTAAAAGTGCGGTTTGTTTTAAGGCTGTTTGATGTGTTGCGAGTTGATGTTCGGTATCTTGTAACCAGATATGCGGGCCGCAAACTGGGCAGGCATTAGGTTGGGCATGAAATCGGCGATCTGCTGGATTTTTATATTCATGTTCACAATCTGGGCAGAAAGGAAAATCCGACATCGATGTATTTTTACGATCATAAGGAATTTTTTTGATGATTGTAAAACGAGGTCCGCAATGGGTGCAATTAGTGAAAGGGTAGTGATAACGACGATTTTCAGGATTGAATAAATCTTCTACGCAAGCGGGGCAAGTGGCAGCATCAGGCACAATTTGTGTGTCCATTGCATTGTTTTCGCTTTCTCGGATTACAAATTCAGCAAAGTGCGGTGGATTTTCCCAGTGTTTTTCACATTGCTGAATATCTGTGATTAAAGCTAAGGGCGGTAGTTTTTCCTGTAAATCTTTTAAAAAATGCGTGAGTGCTTCTTTTTCTGGATTTACAAATCGAATTAATACCCCTTGTCCATCATTATTTACATCGCCCTTTAGGCCATGCTCATTTGCTAACAACCACACAAAAGGGCGAAATCCCACACCTTGCACTTTGCCTTTAATGCGTAATTCGATTCCGTTCATAACTTGTTCTCTACATCAAATTGAGTGATTTTTATGGTAACCGAAAATATATGTGCCATCTGTGATTTTCATCAAAGAAGATTCATTTTTATAAGCAAATTATTGTGCGTAATGGGCTTTCCAATAACCAATCCACTCTTTTAATAAAACCATATTGCTATTCAATGCACCTAAGTCAGGAACAAAAGATTTTGCAGATAAATTTCCTTTGCTGCCATAGCTTGCCGCTGCAGCAGGAAGTACATCGAATCCTTGTTTTTCAAAAAGGTATTTGGCTCGTTTCATATGCCATTGATTTGTTACTAAAATAATTTTTTGAATATTATCTTTAACTAAAATATTTTTAGTGAAACTGGCATTTTCTTCCGTATTACTGGCTTTATTTTCGATCCATTGTGTTGGTACATTAAAGAATTGGTTAAGTTCTTTTGCCATTAAGTCGCCTTCAGAAATGCCTATCAAAGAATAGCCCGTGGTTAAAACAGGCAAGCCAGTTTCTTTTTGTAAAAATGCCGCATAACGTAACCGTTCTAGTTGCGGTGCGCCAGAAGCAGTTTCTGCATACAGTTCTTTAGTGGGGTAAGATCCACCGCCTAATATGACGATGGCTTGAGCTTGTTTATAGTCATCTAGGGTAAGGGCTGGAGAATCATCATTATCTGTTAGCAATAAACCAGTAAAAGGCGCACTCATGACATAAAGCCAAGTGAAACTGATAAACGCAATAAATTTGGCTAATTTTTTGAAATGAACACGATAAAAAATTGCTGCAATAATCAGTAATACAAAGGTATTGAGAGGTGGCGCGATAAGTGCGGTAAGAAGTTTTCCTAGTTCCAACATAGATAAGATCCTTGATATAGAGCGGTTTCATTATAATGATTAGTCATAGCTTGTCTATGTTGATTTTGTTAAAATAAGCCCCTTATTTTTTGATAAACAAACGCTCGAATTCATCAAAAGTGCGGTTATATTTATGAAAGTTTTTAAAGACAGTGTCATTTACCTTGTTGGGGAATTATCGTCAAAGTTAGTTCCTTTTTTACTTTTGCCTTATTTATCGCGTAAATTGGGCGTAGAAGGGTATGGCTCACTTTCTTATTATCAAACTTTTTTAAGTTTATTTTTAATTGTGGTTTCTTTAACTCAAGAGGGCGCAATTTCCCGTTATTTTTATTTTTACGGAAAACGTTCATTAAATTTAGTGGTGAATACCGGCTATGCTTATACCACGATAATTGGCAGTATTATTTTAATTGGCTGTTGGATTGCTCAGTCTGAAATATTATTTTATGCCGCACTTTCTTCAATTTTTCAATCTTTCTTAAATGTTCAGCTAAGTGTAAGACAATGCCAGAAAAAGGCTTGGTCCTATGCTTTTATTCAATTTTCACTCACTGTTACTGGTGCGGTATTTACCGTCGCATTGCTTGAGTATTATCAAAATGATCTTGTTCAAAAAAGAATTTTGGCAATTTTATTGAGCAATTTGGTCGTTTGGCTTTTTTCTTATTTTCTTTACAGAAAGAGTGCAACATCTAAAAAATATCAATTTAAACATTATCAATCCGCATTATTTTATATTTTAGGATTTGGATTGCCGCTCATTTTGCATCATGCGAGCTTTTTTTTAAAAGGGCAGTTAGACCGTATTTTTATTTATCACAAATTCAGTGAAACAGATTTAGGGCTTTATGCAATGGGCGCTCAACTTGCTTTGGTCGTTTCTATTGCGATTCAAGCACTTAATAAAGCGATCATTCCCTATTTTTATGAAGCCTTAAAACAAAAAAAATTAGTGATTCAACAGTTACATAAATGGGCGTTATTTTCATTTTTGCTGATACCTATTCCTGCCTTAATAATGTGGATTATACCTGAAGATGTACTAGTTTGGATTTTAGGTAGCCAATTTATGGGAACGAAATATTATTTTATTTTATTTTTAATTTCGACCACATTAAGTATTCCTTATTTGATTTTAGTTAATTATCTTTTCTATTATGGTAAAAATAAACTTATTTCCCAATGTTCGGTTTTATCTACAATTATTTATGTAGCGAGCCTTGTGGCTTTAACTTTTACAGAAATTAAATATATCCCTTATGCTGGAATTATTGGTTCGCTTTCCATTATTCCTATTCTTTATTTTATGACATCTAAAGTGAGTAAAACCCTATGAATCTCATTCTTTGTTGCACACCATTGCAAGTATTAATTGCGAGAAAAATCATTGAATTACATCCTAACGAGCAATTCTTTGGCGTCATGTTTGGTGGTGTATGGGATAAAAAAAGAACCTTGTACGCGAGTAAATTAGCGGAGGTTTGTAGTGATTCGATGAACATTGATACGGGAAAAGATCTAAAAGGTTTCGATTCTCTCAAGTTAATGCGCCAGCTTAAGAATAAAATTACGCACAAAGGTTTTGATAAGGTTTTTCTCGCCAATCTTAATTCATTATGGCTACAAACTTATCTTAGCCATGTTTCATTTAAAGAGCTTTATACCTTTGATGATGGCTCAGATAATATTTTCCCACACCCTAATTTATTGAGAGAGCCTGATACATTTAAATATAAACTGATTAAAGCTTTTATTGGCGATAAATATAGTGTGCATAAATTATTTAAAAAAATAAAAAAACATTATACGGTTTATCCTAATTACAAAAATATTGTTTCCAATGTTGAACCTATTTCCTTATGGGATAATAAAGTAGATGGTGAGATAGATGGCGAGGTCTCATTTTTTATTGGACAGCCCTTGTTAAATACAAAAGAGGAAAACATCTCATTAATAAAAAAATTAAAAGATCTGATTCCTTTTGACTATTATTTCCCTCATCCTGCAGAAGATTACCGAGTAGATGGGGTAAATTATGTTGAATCAGAACTCATTTTTGAAGATTACGTATTTAAGAGTTTATCGAATAAAAAAGTGATTATTTACACGTTCTTCAGTTCAGTTGCGTTTAATTTATTAAGTCATCCTAATGTAGAAATTCGTTTTATTAGAACGAGTATTCCAAGATGGCAATTTTGTTACGATTCATTCCCAGAACTTGGATTAACGATTTATAAGGAAATTTAAGATGAAAAAAATTGGTTTCTTTATTATGAATATCGAAAGTGCGGGTGGGACGGAGCGAGTTTCTATTAATATTGCCAATGCTCTCGCTAAACAGGGATATGATGTTTCTTTTATTAGCATTGGCGGTAATAAGCCTTTTTTCCAAGTCGATGAAAAAATTAATATTTACGCAATGAATAAATTGCCCTATTCATTGAAAAAAGATTATTTTTCTATTACAAAAAAATTAAGAAAATTGGTTAAAGAATTGCAGCTGGATACCTTAATTGTGGTTGATGGTGCGATTATGCTCTTTTCTGCTTTGGCGTTAGTCAATTTACATGTAAAGCATATTTTATGGGAGCATTATTCTTTTAACTTTACTGGAAATCGTCTAGTTCGCACTCTCGGTAAATATTTAGCTTCAACAAGATGTGATAAAGTCGTTACATTAACCGAGTCAGAAAAAAAACTGTGGCAAGAAAAATTTAAAACGAACAATATAATCAGTATTGCTAACCCAAATACGCTTTTACCAAAGAATAAATTAGCAAAATTGGAAAATAAAACTATTTTATCTGTAGGCCATTTATTTTCTTATAAAGGTTTTGATTATTTATTAAAAGCCTGGCAAGTTTTAGCAAAAAATCACCCAGATTGGAATTTAAAAATAGTGGGATCTGGTGAGGAAGAAGAGAATTTAAAAAATCTTGCTAAAGCATTGGATATTGAAGATTCAGTTAATTTTATTCCTCGTACCAATGATGTCGCTTTTTATTATGAACGCAGTTCAATTTATTGTTTACCTTCGCAAACAGAAGGGCTGCCTTTAGTTGTTATTGAAGCAATGGCATTTGGCTTACCTATTGTTGCCTTTAATTGTTCTCCTGGCGTCAAGCAATTAGTGGAGCATAAAGAAAATGGTTTTCTTTGTGAAAAAAATAATGTTGAAGAAATGGTTAATGGTTTAGATTTATTAATGAATAATCTTGAACTTTATCAACAAATGTCAGACAAATCTCGTGTAATGAGTGAAGATTATGGCATTGAGAAAATTATTGAAGAATGGAAAGCGATTTTATAAGGAATAATTGTATGTTAAAAAAATATTTGATCTCTTTAGATAAAGATATTCAGCGTCGGGAATTATTCTTTTCTCAAAAAAATACTGAGGATTTCCAAATTTTTTCTGCCATTAATACCATGCAAAAAGATTGGGATGAATTAGCTGCTATTTTTAATATTGAACAATTTAAAGCACATTATAGCCGTAATGTCACTAAGGGCGAAATTGGCTGTACATTAAGCCATCTTTCTGTGTACCAAAAAATTGTTGAAGACAACGAAATCGCTGAAGATAGTTATGCGTTAGTTTGTGAAGACGACGCTTTATTCCACTCAGATTTTCAGCAAAATTTAACCGCACTTTTATCAGAAAAACTTGAGTCTGAAATTGTATTGGTTGGACAGTCCAAAATTAATGATTTCAATGATTTTGATTTAGAAATTAATTATCCGACAACCTTTTCTTTTTTATGCAAAAAAACAGGCAATGTAAATTACGCTTTCCCTTATAAAAGTTATTTTGCTGGTACGGTGGGCTATCTTATTAAAAAATCAGCTGCAAGAAGATTTATCCAGCAAATTTCTCAAAACAAACCATTTTGGTTAGCGGATGATTTTTTACTCTTTGAACAGAATTTTAATATAAGAAATAAAGTGGTTCGCCCTCTCATGGTCATTGAAAATCCTGTATTGATAAGCAATTTAGAAAGTATTCGTGGATCTTTATCTAATAATTTGTTTAAAAAATTAATGAAATATCCATTGAAAAAAATCTTTGCGATTAAGAAAAATTTGGCTAATTAAAGGAAGGAATTATGTTAAGCATTATTGTGCCTTCTTATAATCGAAAAGCAGAAGTGCCTGCTTTATTAGAAAGTTTAACTCAACAAACATCGACTCATTTTGAAGTGATTATTGTGGATGATTGCTCAAAAGAAAAAGTCGTCGTTGAGCAACGCTATTCTTTCCCAGTTACAGTGATTCGTAATGAAACGAATCAAGGTGCAGCGGAAAGTCGTAATATTGGTGCGCGTGCATCAAAGGGAGATTGGTTGCTGTTTCTCGATGATGATGATCGTTTTATGCCGGAAAAATGTGAAAAAGTATTACAAGTTATTGAGCAAAATCCAGACATTAATTTTATTTATCATCCAGCTAAGTGTGAAATGGTCAATGAAGGGTTTACTTATGTGACTCAACCGATTGAACCCCAAGAAATCTCTACAGAACGTATTTTGTTAGCCAATAAGATTGGTGGCATGCCAATGGTTGCAATTAAAAAAGAGATGTTTTTAAAAATAGGCGGATTATCCACCGCACTTCGTTCTTTGGAAGACTATGATTTCTTGTTAAAACTGCTACAAGAGCCGAGTTTTAAACCTTATAAAATTAATGAACCACTGACTTATTGTACTTTCCATACTAAACGTTCAAGTGTGTCTACGGATACTACCAACACGCAAAAAGCCATTGATTATATTCGCGAATATTATGTGAAAACAGTAGAGCAAGCTCGTAATTTTGATATTAATGCGAGTTATATTTTGGCTTATCCCCATATCATGAATTTATCGCGTAAAGCGGCAAAATATTATTTTGATCTTTTTAAGAAAACAAAAAGCATTAAGCAATTCATTATTACGTTGGTTATTTTAATTTCACCAAAATTAGCCATTAATTTAAAACGGTTTATGTAGGAAAATAAAATGAAATTTTCAGTCCTTATGTCCTTATATATTAAGGAAAATCCTCAATTCTTGCGGGAATGTTTTGAAAGTCTTGTGGCACAAACTCATCAAGCAGATGAAATTGTATTGGTATTTGATGGCGCAGTAACGCCAGAATTAGAATCTGTTGTGACGGAGTTTGAAACAAAACTGCCATTAAAATTAGTTAAATTGCCGCAAAATCGAGGCTTAGGCAAAGCCTTGAACGAAGGTTTATTGCATTGTGATTATGACTGGGTTTTCCGTATGGATACCGATGATATTTGCGTGCCTGATCGTTTTGAAAAACAGGTGGCGTTTATTGAACAACATCCTGAAACCATTATCTTTGGCGGACAAATTGCTGAATTTGGTGAAAATGTAAATGATATTGTGGCATATCGTAATGTGCCAACGTCTGCTCAAGAAATTATCAAATTCACGCAAAAACGTTGTCCCTTTAATCACATGACGGTGGCATATCAAAAAAGTGCGGTCATTAATTGTGGTGGATATGAAGATCTTCAAGAAGATTATTATTTGTGGATTAAACTTGTCGCACAAGGTTTATATGTGGCGAATTTGCCAGATATTTTAGTTTATGCACGAGTAGGAAATGGCATGGTAAGCCGCCGCCGTGGTGTCAATCAAGCCAAAGCAGAATGGCGTTTGTTCAAATTGAAATACCGCTTGGGAATTCAAGGATTGTTATCTGGATTATTTACTTTTGCATTGCGCTTTGGTTCTCGTTTATTGCCAACCTCGTTATTGAAAAGCCTTTATCAAACTTTTTTACGTAAATAGGAAATATGATGAAATTAAATATTTTATTTAAAATTTCTGCATTATCCACCGCACTTTTTTTAGTTGGCTGTTCTAGTTCGCCTGATATTAAGCCTGTGGTCAATAGCACCAGTTATACTAAGCAAAGAACGCCAGAAAATTTTAATGATTATGTTCAATTTTTAAAAGGTAAAGCTGCTGCTGAAGGTGTGTCATTATCGGTATTAAATGCTCAAAATAATATTCTCTATATGCAAAAGGCAGTCGATTTAGATCGTGAACAAGCCGGTAAAATTCGTAAAAGAGATCCTAATTCACCTCCAGTGGCTAATCCGAATGGCACGAGCAATTATCTCAATAGAGTGCTAACTCAAAATAAAGTGAATGTCGCGGCAGAGCGTTATTGGGAAGTGCAGGCGCCATTGCAAAAAGCAAGCCAAAAATATGGTGTTCAGCAGGAGTATTTGCTTGCGTTATGGGGAATGGAAAGTAGTTTCGGGCATTATCAAGGCAAATATGATGTACTTTCTGCAGTAGCAACCTTGGCTTTTGAAGGTCGTAGAGAAAAATTATTTACGAAAGAATTTATCTCAGCCATGAAAATGCTTGAAAAAGATCATATTCAACGTGAACGTATGTTAGGTTCATGGGCGGGCGCGATGGGACAAACTCAGTTTATGCCAAGCACTTTCTTACGTTATGCGGCTGATGGAAATAATGATGGCGTAAAAGATATTTGGAAAAACCAGTTTGATACTTTTGCTTCTATTGCAAATTATTTGCATACAGTAGGCTGGGATAATAGTTTGCCTTGGGGCGTAGAGGTGATGCTTACGCAACCTATTGATTTGAGTTATTCTGGTACAGAAAGCAATAAAGCTCGCTCTTTAAAAGATTGGCAAGCGATGGGGCTAATATTAAAAAGCGCCAATCCACAGGAGCAAGCAAAATTAAGTATACTTGAAAATGCTCAGCTTTGGTTAGTTCGCCCTGATCGCGAAGCAGGCAGAGCGTTTTTAGTTTCAAATAATTTCCGTACTATTTTAGATTGGAATAAATCTAATTATTTTGCGTTGAGTATCGGCATGTTTGCTGAACGGATTAAAGATAATGTTGGATTGTGATAAAAATGCGGTCAAAATTGACCGCATTTTTGTTTACTTATTTTTTCAATGTCGGCACAAACTCAGACAGCATTTTTATATCTTCTTCACTCAATCTGCTTTTTACCATGTTACCTGCACCTTGTATTTTTCCACTTTTACGATCGGAAAGTGCGGTGTAAATTTCCTCTGAATTTAGCGTATTGATAATTTGGGATTGTCCCAATGCTGACTTTTCAGCGGATTTTCCATGGCAAGTGGCACAGGTTCGTTTATAAAAATTTTCAGCTTGTTCCGCATTCACATCAGCCAATACAAGTTGGCTGGCAGTGAGTAAGCTTAAAGAGAGTAGAGTAGAGTAAATTCTTTTCATGGATTATCCTTTAAATAATTTGGTTAAATCGTCTTCGGGTATTTTGCCTTCATATTTAGCTTGAATGTTTCCTTCATGGCTAATGACAAATGAAGTTGGCGTGCCGATAAGTTGATAACGTTCTGCTGTAATTTTCATTTGATCTTTGATTACAGGCAAATGGAGTTCACGTTTAGCCACGACAGCTTTGGTGTCCATTTTATCGCTATCCACATTAATCGCAATCAGTGAAACTTTGCCAGGATTCTCTTCTGCGAGTTTTTCAAATTCTTTTAACTCTGCGATACAACGTCCGCAAGTTTCTGACCAAAAAATAAGTAAGCGTGTGCCTTTCCAATTCTCAAGATTTGCAGGATTGCCTTGAAGATCATAGGCGGCAATATCAGGTGCTTTTTGCCCTACTGAGGCAACTTCATCTTTACAAGAAACAGCGCCAAAAATAACCGCACTTATGGCAAATAATTTCAATAGTTTATTTGTTCGCATGATTTTCTTCCTTTACAAATTTTCCGTGATGTAAATAAATAACACGATCGGTGAGTTCACCTAACTCTGGATTATGTGTCACCATCACAATGGTGCGCCCTTGTTGATTAAGTTTTGTGAGCAAATCTAGCACTAATGATTCATTTTGCTCATCTAAATTTCCCGTTGGTTCATCGGCAAAGATAACGGGCGGTTGATTAACTAACGCACGCGCAATGCAAACACGTTGTTGCTCACCGCCTGAAAGTTGGCTAGGGCGGTGGTCAATGCGATGACCTAAGCCTACTTGTTCCAATACCGCTTTGGCGGATGCTTCATCAATCACGCTGTGATAATGTTGTGCTAGCATCACGTTTTCAAGTGCGGTCAAATAAGGGATTAAATGGAATTGTTGAAACACTAAGCCAATTTTTTCTGCGCGGAAACGTTGACGACCGACTTCATCTAATTGGGCGGCATCAACACCATCTAAAATTACTTTACCTTCGCTAGCGGTATCTAAGCCCGTTAAAATATTCATCAGCGTGGTTTTACCAGAGCCTGATGCCCCCATAATCGCAACAAATTCCCCTTGTTTGATTTGAATATTAATGTCTTCAAGGGCGGTAACTTGCCCGAAGCGTTTATATAAATGTTGGGTTTCTATTACAAAGTTGGTCATGGTTTTTCTCTTTTATTATCTAATTTATAAGCGTTTCACTTTTACTCACCTTTCAACACATTCGCAACATTAATACTCAATGCTCGACGTGTTGGAATAATAACAGCTACAAATGCCACTAATAATGAAAGTACAATCGTAATTGGCAATACAGGAAGTCGCATATCAATATAAGATTTGAATACGGTTATTCCCAATACTTGAGCTAATAAATAACCCAAGCCAAGCCCGATAATAATCGCACAAAAAGCGATAATTAAAATTTCGGTGCTGATTTGGCGAATGATGTCAAATTTTTTCGCACCCAGTGATTTTTGTAAGGCAAATTCTTTGGATCGTTCGCCGACAATTGCAATTAATGTAGTATTCACACATAAGGTTGCAAGCACCAAAATCACAAGGGAAATTAAGCCCATTAAGCCTTTAATTTTTTCTAAAATTTGTCCTTCTGAAGCGGAAACTTTACGGATTGGGCGAGCGGTTAAATCGGGATATTGTTGCATGATTTTTTCGGCAAATTGATCCACAGTATTGGCGCCTTGCTCATTTTGCACATTGAGTAATGCGTTATTTACTACGCCTTCTTTATCCAACCAATTTTGTGCAAATTCAACATTTACAATAAGCATATTGTCAGTTGCATCACCGGCTTCTACAATTCCTTTAATATTGAAACTGTATTTTTCTACGGCATTTTTAGACAGTTGTAGGCTATCTCCCACTTTAACATGTAATCGTTCAGCGAGGGTTTTCCCGATCATTGCATTGCGGTCGTCAAAATTTACGTTGATTGCTGATCCCGTAATTTGCCAGTAAGGGGCGAGGATTCGCATGGCATCAAAATTTACGCCCATCAGAACAATTTTTTCTAAATCACTACGTGCGACGCCATAAAGGTAAGGACTGGCTGCAGTGATAAAACCATCGGGTGCTTTTTGTAAAATTGCGTTTAATTCTGCTTGATTCATCATTCCGCCATCGGCTGAACCAATGTAGAAATTTGCTCCGAAAGTACGCAGTTCTTGGCTCATTTTGGTATTGATGTCGAAGTAAACCGCTGCCATTGCAGTGACGATACTTGCGCCTACTGTAAGGGCGGTGAAAATAATGAATACTCGTTGGAGGCGTAGTCGCAATGCTCGGAAAATTAATCGCCAGAACATGCTTTGAGTATTTGCGCTTTTATGCTCTGCCATAAAGCACCTCGACAGGATAAAGTTTAGCGATTTTATGTGCAGGGAACCAAGTGCCAATCACAGCAATAAGAATGGAGAGTACGAGAACACAAGGTACGACGATCCAAGCAAAATCAAGAGGCGCACCGAATAATGCGGCACCGATAAATTTGGCTAATCCCCATCCAGCTAAACAGCCAAATATTCCGCCTAATAATGCACTTAACACCGCTTCGCAGTAGAACAATAAGGTGATTTGCCATTGATAAGCCCCCAGGGCTTTCATTAAGCCAATTTCTTTTGAGCGTTCGATAATTCCTGCACTCATTAAGGAAGCAATCCCCATTGCTGCAGCGATTAATGCCGCGAAGGTAACTACCGCCAATAAGAGTTGGATTTTGCCAATGACTACACCTTCAGATGCAGCAACTTGCCAAATTGGGCGAACCATTGCACCAGAAATGGCTTCTTCTAATTGATGAGAAATTGAAGAAACATAAGCGGTGCAATACCAACGGTCATAGGCTTCCGCATCTAAGGCATCCGTATTGGCACGTGCTTTACGGGAAAGATCGTTTTCTGGCACGGTGAGGGCAGATACACGAATGGATTGCACTTTGCCTTCTAAACCCAGCAAATTTTGTACCGCACTTAGGGGCATCACAAGCTGATTATCTTCTGTTCCACCCGTACTTAAAATCCCTTTAATTTCTACCGCACTTTGTTGGCTTTCGCCGTTATCGTTTGTGTAGCTTAAGCTAAGTTTATCGCCAATTTTCCAAGCATTACTTTTGGCTAGTTGTTCGCCAGCAAGTGCAGGGACGATTTCTCCAAAGTCATTGTTTAAATCATCAACCCATTCCCCTTCTACTTTCCAATAAGGGCTAATGATTCGTTGTCCTGTGTGGTAATCTTCTTCATCAGGCACGGCAATATTATGATCAAAGAAGGTACCAAGCACATTAATCGTTTTCGGCGCTGAAAGTGCGGTAGAATTTTGTGAAGATTTTGTCACTTGTACATTTGCCGAAAGCAATGGGGCAAAACCTACGATATTATTTCGCCAGAAAATATCTTTGATATTGGGAAGCTCTTTTTCATCTAAAAAATCTTGGCTAGATAATGAAGCACTATGGCTGAGTTCATCAGGTAATGCCGCATTGCTGGCTGGCTCCACCAAAATATTGGCACCGTAAGATTTCAGCTCTTTCGCCATTTTGTCACCAATATCAATGGAAACGGCAAGCAGCGCGGAGACTAAGCCAGCGGCTAAGAAAATAGTGATAATGGCGAGCAATTTACGTTTGATACCAAATCGCCAAGATTGAAATAACATTCTAGCAAGCATTGTTATTCCCCTTTTGGATTTTCGTTTTTGTTAATGCCGAGATAGTTATCGGGATTATCGCGGAATAAATCGAGATTTTTTTCGTTCTCAAAGAAATAAGTATGCCCTTCGTGGCTATATTTATATTCAGTTTTAGTGTTTTTGAGTTTGGCGCCACTAATCGGATCTTGCACTTCAATTTCCACAATCGTACTGAATAGATTCAAGCCATCTTCAAGGCTTTTACGAGAAATCACGATTTCATTTTCAGTTTGTTGCCAATTTTCAATCGGTACAGGGTTGCAACCGCCCGGTTTACCGATAGATGGAATAAAGAGATGCACGCCACAACCAACACAGACCACTTGATTGCCTTGCATGACATAGCCTTGATCGCCGCAGAGTAGGCAAGCATCGAATACTGCCGCCATACTGACTTTATTCGGTTGGCGATTGATAATGAAAAAGCGTACGGCTTTGCCATCATCTGCAATCCAAACAAAACGGTGAAGTTTACCGTCTTTAAGTGGCTCTAGTGCTAAATGCACTTCATTTTTGTCATTCAGTTGTACAGGAACTGCTTCAGAAAGTTGTGGCGGTTGAGAGGCAACTTTTTCCCAATAAAGTTGGCTTGCAGCAACAAATAAAATCCCCAATATTCCCCAATAAATGGTGCGTTTTGATGTTTGTACGAAGGCTAATTTTTTGCGTTTCTCAATAAGATCTTTTTCGTTTTTTGCTTCTCTTAAACGTTTTGAATGTGTTTGAATGGTAAAAATACATAAAACAACTAGCATC
The DNA here is from genome assembly GCF_003351405.1 of Haemophilus haemolyticus. Lineage (GTDB taxonomy): Bacteria > Pseudomonadota > Gammaproteobacteria > Enterobacterales > Pasteurellaceae > Haemophilus > Haemophilus haemolyticus_N. The sequence continues at coordinate 1,818,964 of NZ_CP031240.1, read as the reverse complement.
AACACAACACAAATGAGATTGAGCCAAGCGGTGATTTCGCCTGATTTTGCCACAAAACTTAACCGCACTTTGGTGAGTTCAATGAGTTGTAATTTCATCAAGGTAAGCAACAGTTCTGCTACAAGTGGAAGAATTAAAGCGATAAAAAGTAAAAAACTGAGTGCAAAAAGTGCGGTGGATTTTCCTTGTGTTTTTTGTTGCTGTTTAAGTAAGAAATAGAGCCATGCACTTGAGGCTAAACTAAAAATTACGCCAAAAATGACCGCACTTATATTTAAAATAAAGTCAGTGTTAATAACATCTGTATTGGTGAGTGCAGTAATGTTTGGATCTTTTGCCCAAGTTGCCCCTGCGATAAGCATTAATGCAAATTGCCAGAATGCGGCAAGGGTTGATGATTTGCTCCATTGGCTGATTGCAAAAAGTAAAAAGATAATTAAAAAGCCGATGGTTAGAATAAGATTGCTGGTTTGTCCATTAGGAATATTGAGTCGTAGGACAACACCCAAAGCCAAGCCAATAAGGCTTAGCCAAATAAGCGTTTTAGTCGAAATATTGCCTTTTTTGATTGCCCAAGATGCACCGAGTAAAAGCGAAATTGGCAAAAGAGATTGCAAAACAAAAATGAAAAAATAAGTCATAGAAAGCGGATTTTTAAATGGTAGGATGGGCTTTAGCCCACCGTTTTTTCATGTATGATTGTTAATTGGTGGGCAGAAGCCCACCCTACAGCACTATTATTTTAAACCAGTAAATTTAAATTCATAATTTACATCAAATGGTTTCCACCAACGACCTACACCAGTTTCTTCATCAGTGTGGCGGTGCATACCAGCTTTTGGTGGCGGATCAATATGGTAAGTTAATTTGTAGTTACCCACGCCCATCATTTTGATGTTTGCGCCATAGTGTGGGCCATCGCCAGCAACCATTGGCATGAAGGTACCTTCTTGTTTAGCACCAGTATCGGTATTGACTAAGGTATAGTTGATGGTTAAATAAGGCATCCATTCACCTTCACCAAAACCGTTTTTGTTACCTTTCACCGCATGAATGTCTGCTTCTAAGTGAATATCAGATTTTGCTGCAGGTAAGCCCATGCCGCGAGGTTCCATATCCACTGGTTTTAAGTAAACCGCTGCAATTTCCATGTCATTCATGGTAACCGCTTCACCGATTGGATATTCTTGGAATGCGTAAGCAGAAGTTGCTGCAAACATTCCTGCTAATAAACTTGCGCTAAGAAGTGCTTTTTTCATAGTTTCTCTCCTGAGATGAGTTTTGAGTTAATTTGAAACCGCTCTTTTGCTTTGATATTTCATAACAAACAAAGCAAAAATAGCAGCAAGAATTAAGATTGCTTGTGGTACAAGGGTTTCCACATAAGGATAAACACCTAACCACGAGATTTCCGGTACACCGTTAATTAATGTTGGTTCAAACAGTTTACCTTCAATAAGTTCAAGTACAGATTTACCAGCAAATACAAATGCCATTAAATACATAAATGAACCAGTAAACATAAAGAATGGTTTTAATGGCAATTTAACCACGGTGTAACGCATTATAAAGTAGCAAATCGCCAGTAAAATTACCCCGCAAATAAAGCCAGCAAAAAGATAGGCTAAACTGAGCGCACTTTTCGCATCGCCAACTAAGGCATAATAGAACAATACGGTTTCTGCGCCTTCACGATATACAGCAAGGAAACTGGTAAGCCATAAGCCGAATAGTGAGCCTGCTGTTAATGCCGTTGATAGTTTCCCTTCGAGATAGCGTTTCCAGTTTTGTGCTTCGACTTTAGAAAGCAACCAGTAACTCATACTAAACAGCATAAAGACCGCAATAATCATTGTGAAACCTTCAAGCAATTCACGGTTTTGCCCTGAGTTTTCAAAAATAAGTTGGAAGATGAATGCGGTAACTACGCTTGCCCCTAACGCCACATAAACGGATTGGCGAATAACGGGTAATTTATTATGATGATTATTTTTCACCATATAAGCCACAATAGCGGCAACGATTAACAACGCTTCTAAGCCTTCACGTAAAATAATAAGCAAGCTATATAAGAACATGGACCAATCACTTTGCTCACCACCTTGCAATATTTGAATGGCTTTCGCTAAGTTTTGATTTAAACCTGCGGCGTGTTCCTGTAATTTGTCGCCATTTCCCGCTTTCATCAGACTGACTAAACGAGTGAAATAACTTTCTAATTCTGCTTTAAAATTGCTATCGCGCGAGCCAACTTTGTTTTCCATGCCAGAACTTTCAAATACATCGAAGTAAGTGTCTTGCACCGCAAGCATAGCTTTTTTTGCATCGCCTTGTTCATAAAGGGTAATAGCTTGTTGAATACGTTGGTTGATTTCAGTAGTAATTCTTGCCCAATCTTGCTCTGCAACGTTATCTGAAGTTTGCGCTTGTGATTGTGTCGCTTGAGCGTTTTGCTCATCGCGAGTGGTTGGCAAATTAGGAAGCTGTTCTTCAATATCTTGTAAGAGTTGTGTGATTTGGTAAGCAATTTCTGTCATTTGATCAGGTTGTTCGCTCAAACGAATCAAATTATAGAATTGCTGATTGATCGCTGCTGAAATTTCAGAAGAGCGGTTAGTTCTAACCGACATTTCCATTTCAGAATTTTTGTAGCCGTCATATTGAGCTTGTTGGAATGCTTTTTTAGCATTGGCAAAATCGCCGCTTTCATAAGCGGTAATGGCTTGAGCAATAAAATCATCAATGGTTTTGAAACTTTGTTGCCAATAAGGTTTGATGGCTTGATTATCATAAACGCCGTGTTGACTATCAGCATTGAGTTGATGCCCTTCAACAAGAGAAGGTAAAACTTGCTGTAATTCATTTTTTAAACCGTTGATTTTGGCTTGAACCTCATTCATTGGTTTACCTTCGCCAATCATTTTGCGGATTTCACCAAAAGTGGCTTCCATTTGATAGCTTTTTTGCGCTGAAAAATTAATGCGAATGGGACCTTCTAAATTTTCAAATACTTCAAAATAGGCCATCTGTACTTCGGTTTTGGCATCATCAATTTTGTTTTCTTTAAGAAGTTGTTCGGTGTGATTCAAGCGTTGAGTAATGTCATCAACCCATTTTTGATAGTTATTGGCAAAGACTGTTTGAGAAAATAAAAATAGTAAAGATATGCTGATATAACGTAAAAGGTTCGGCATAGAACTAATAACCTTATAAATGAAATCCATTCGTATTTGAAAGATATATCTAATGAGAAAAAATCTCAACAATAAATTTGAATTTTTGCTACTTAGATCAAGTTTTATTTGAATATTTAAGATTTTTTAATGGCTGCATGTATAATGCAAGCGTTTTCCAATTGCCCTTTTAGGAGATTTTTATGACAGCACAAACTGGTATTTTGCTTGATGGTTGCAAAGCAGGCGTATTTTTAGAAGCAAATATCTCAGATTATTCTCAGATTCCAGCGGCGGCTCGCCAATTCCTTACTCGCTTAGAACAGCTTCAACAAACTTATCCCGATGCACGTTTGGGGGCGGTAGTTGCTTTCGGCGATAAAGCTTGGAAAACCCTTAGTGGGCAGGACGCACCAGAACTTAAACCTTTTGTCACTTTAGGAAAAGGTGATTTAACTGCACCTAGTACACAAACTGATCTTTTAGTGCATATTCAATCTTTGCGCCCTGATGTTAATTTTTCTGTGGCACAAGCTGCAGTTAATGGTTTTGCTCAAGCTATTGACGTTCAGCAAGAAATTCATGGTTTCCGTTGGGTGGAGGAACGAGATCTCATGGGGTTTATTGACGGAACTGAAAATCCTAAAGATGCACAACGAGCAGAAGTAGCATTAATTTCAAATGGTAATGATAAAGATGGGAGTTATGTGTTTACTCAACGTTATGAACATAATCTCACTAAATGGGAAAAATTAAATACAGCAAAACAAGAAAATGTGTTCGGACGCACTAAAACGGATAGCGTAGAAATGGAAGATAAGGCAGATACTTCTCATGTTGGTCGTACAGATTTAAAAGAGAATGGCAAAGGTTTAAAAATCTTACGTCAAAGCTTACCTTATGGTACTGCGAGCGGTACGCATGGATTATTCTTTATTGCTTACTGTGCAACGCTTTATAACATTGAACAACAGTTACTTAATATGTTTGGTGAAAAAGACGGAAAAACTGACCGCATTTTAGGTTTCACTAAGGCTGTAACAGGCGCTTATTATTACGCACCGTCTATTGAGCAGTTGAATAAACTTTAATTTATGAAAAACCTAAATTAAAAAAATTTAGGTTTTTTTATGTTTCTTAACTTTTTCTTAAGATTTATTTGTTTTAATACACACATCCAAGCAATGGTGCTTGAAATTAACTTACTTAAAAAGGAAACATTATGAAAAAATTTGCATTAGCAACAATCTTCGCATTAGCAACAACTTCAGCATTTGCAGGTTTTAATGGTAACGCTACACCAAATGGTGGATTCCAACAAGGAAATACAGCGATAATTAGTATTCAACAAGCCTTAAAATTAGCAGATAACTCTATGGTGGCATTAGAGGGTAATATTTCTCAGCAAATTGATGACGATGAGTACTGGTTTACGGATGGTACGGGTCAAATCAAAGTGGAAATTGAACGTCACGTTTGGAATGGTTTAAATATTGGACCAAATGATAAAGTGCGTATTTCGGGTATTTTAGATAATGAAATATTTGATCGTGCAGATATTGAGGTATTGCGTATTGAGAAAGCAAACTAATTAATCCAATAGCTTTACAAAATTTAATCAATTAAATAAACTTCGCTCGCTCTTTCTAAGTGCTATAACAAAAGAGGAAACTTTTATGAAAAAATTTGCATTAGCAACAATTTTAGCTTTATCAACAGCTTCAGCATTTGCCGGTTTTAATGGAAATAATACACCGAATGGCGGTTTTAAATCAGGTGCGCAATCAGTCATTACGGTTAAACAAGCATTAAACGCTGCGGATAATTCAATGGTAACTTTAGTGGGAAATATCTCTCAACAAATTGATGATGATGAGTTTTTATTCACTGATGGCACTGCTCAAATTAAAGTAGAAATTAAACGTCGCGCATGGAATGGATTAGAAGTCGGTCCAAACGATAAAATTCGTATCAATGGTAAATTAGATAACGAAGCATTCGAAAAAGCAGAGATTGAAGTTTACCGTGTAGAAAAAGCAAATTAATGATTGCTTAATGAGAATGGCGAGCATTGCTCGCCATTTTTACATATAGGTAATAGGTTTTTTATGAAAATTTTACTTGTTGAAGATGATAGTTTGATTGGCAACGGGCTACAAATCGGTTTAACTAAACTTGGTTTTGCGGTGGATTGGTTTACGGATGGAAAAACAGGAATGGATGCCTTAACCTCTGCGCCTTATGATGCGGTTGTGTTAGATTTAACTTTGCCGAAGCTTGATGGATTAGATGTATTGCAACAATGGCGAGCCAAGCATCAAGATGTTCCAGTATTGATTTTGACTGCCCGTGATACCTTAGATGAACGTGTAAAAGGATTGCAAAGTGGAGCAGATGATTACCTTTGTAAGCCTTTTGCTTTGGCTGAAGTTGCAGCGCGCTTGCAAGCACTTATTCGTCGTCGTTATGGTCATCATCATTCTGTGATTGAGCACACTGGCGTTAAACTCGACCCAAATCAGCGTTCTGTTTGGCTAAATAATCAACCTATTTCTTTAACAAGCCGTGAATATAAATTACTTGAATTATTTATGCTGAATAAAGATCGCGTACTGTCTCGCTCATCGATTGAAGAAAAATTATCAAGCTGGGATGAGGAAATCAGCAGTGGGGCGTTAGACGTGCATATTTATAATTTGCGCCAGAAATTAGGTAAGCAATTTATTCGAACAGTACACGGCGTTGGATATGCGTTGGGAGTAACGTAATAAATGAAAAACAAACGTTTAAGTTTTCGTCTTATTTCTGTACTTTCTTTCACTGCACTTTTTGTGTGGGGCGTATCTACTGCTGTCGCATGGTGGCAGGTGCGTAATGAAGTGAATGATGTTTTCGATGCCCAACAAATCCTTTTTGCTGAACGTCTTGCCAATTCAGATCTTAGTCATATTCTGTTAGAGCATGTGGAAGATATTAATAAAATCCAGCCACATTCGTTCAAGAAAAACTATGATGATGACGCATTAGCTTTTGCTATTTTTTCTAAGGATGGAAAACGTTTATTAACAGATGGGCGTAATGGCGATAATTTTGTGTTTGATAATGAAATTGGATTTGCGAAAGGTTATATGCTGAATGATGACGATGAATGGCGTATTTTCTGGCAGCCTGTAGCGAATGGAAATTTGATTATTGCCGTTGGGCAAGAGCTTGACTACCGCGAAGATCTAATTGAGGAAATGATCTTTGGGCAAATGTGGATTTGGTTTGCGAGTTTGCCTATTTTAATCATCGTTTTAGGATGGTTGATTCATAAAGAACTTCGACCGATTAAACGTTTAAGCCAAGAAGTTCAAACGAGAAAATCTGGTGATGTGTCATTGCTAAATACTGAGGGGCTACCCGTTGAAATTTTACCTTTAGTAAAAAATTTAAATCAATTTTTTGACCGCACTTCGGCTATGCTACAACGTGAACGCCGTTTTACCTCTGATGCAGCCCATGAATTGCGTAGCCCATTGGCGGCACTGCGTATTCAAACTGAAGTTGCTCAACTGGCGGGTGATGATGTGGAATTACGAGAACAAGCACTTTTGCATTTAACACAAGGGATTGATCGTGCATCTCAGTTAATTGAGCAACTTTTGACCCTTTCAAAACTGGATAATTTACAAGAATTGGAAGAATTACAGCCTATTGATTGGCAAGGCATCATTCAATCGCTGATTGCTGAGCGTTATTTTGTGGCAGAAAAACGAAAAATTACGTTGGCTTTAGAGAAAGAATCTGAACCCAAGCAGAAACAAGGGCAACCAATTTTAGTTTCATTGATGCTTAGAAATTTACTAGATAATGCCATTAAATATTGTTCTGAAGACACAACTGTTTCAGTGAAAATAGCATCTTCTCAGATCATTGTTGAAGATAATGGCGGTGGCGTTTACTCGGAAGATTTGAAAAAGCTTGGTCAGCGTTTTTATCGCCCAGCTGGACAAAATAAAAAGGGCAGTGGATTGGGGCTTTCTATTGTGATGCGAATTGCAGAATTACACGGATTCAAAGTGCGGTTAGAAAATGTTATAAAAGAAGGGAAGAGAATTGGCTTAAAGGCACAAATATTTTTATAAACATTTCCTTTAAAAAAAGAAAACCGAGTTAAGACTCGGTTTTCTTTTTTAGAATAGGTTGCTGATAAAGATGACTAAAATAATCACTGGCACAACGAATTTCACATAGTTAAACCAGATTTTAGTAAATGTTGAGTCAGGTGTTGGAGAAAGTTCTTTTTTCGCCTCATCTTTTAACACGAAACCAACGAAAATAGCACAACCAAGTGCGGTCAGCATAAAGAGAATATTTCCACTGACATAATCATAGAAATCAAAAATGCTTTTGCCGAAAATGGTGACATCTTTCCATAAATTATCGCCTAAAATTGCTGGAATATTACCTAAGATAAAAATTCCACCAAGGGTTAATACAATCGCTTTGCCACGGCGCATTCTGAGCTTTTCTTGTAATGCGGTAATGATCACTTCATAAATTGTGATAGAAGTAGTTAGGGCAGCAATTAATAATAAGCCGAAGAAAATAATTGCAAAGAATTTACCCGCCCATAAGTGAGAGAATACGATAGGTAAACTTTGGAATACTAAAGTTGGGCCTGCATTTGGTTCAATCCCAAAGGTGAAAAGTGATGGGAAGATCATAAAGCCCGCAAGTACGGCAATAATTGTATTGGTAAAACCAGTAATAACTGCAGTTTGTATTAAGTCTTCTTCTTTATTTAAGTAGCTTGAAAGCGTAATTAACACACCAAAACCAAGGCTTAATGCGAAGAATACTTGACCTAAAACGAAGATAAATAATTGTGGTGTAATTTTGCTGAAATCTGGTTTTAAATAGAATGTAATTCCTTCCATTGCGCCTGGTAATGTCACGTTGCGAATAACCATGCCAATGAGAAAGATGAATAGCAATGGCATTAAATATTTTACTGAGCGCTCAATCCCGCCAATGATCCCTTTAGCTAAAATAATGTAATTCACTATAACAAATAAGAAAGTGTACAGCATAATTTCATAAGGACTATTGCCAATATGTAGCTCGTAGAAATCTTTGGCGACATCTTTAGTAATGGGGGTTGAGATATCTAAGGTACCGCTAATTAGGCTAATGATATAAGAAATAACCCAGCCACCAAGTACCATATAATACGCCATGATACCGAATGAACCGAGTAAGCCCATGTAGCCAAGGATTTTCCAATATTTTGAAATGCCTTTTCCCTTATCCAGAATTTTATCGCCAAAGGCATCAATGGAGTTTACACGTAATCGACGGCCAATTACGTTTTCAACCAGAATCATTGGGATACCGATTAGTATCATTGCGATACAGAAAAGTAGAACGTAGGCTCCGCCACCATTTTCACCCACAAGATAAGGGAAGCGCCAAGTGGCACCGAAACCGACAGTTGCGCCTGCGACAGTCATGACATAGGTGAGTCGGTTTGACCAAGTTTGTCGTTGTTTGTTGTTTGTTGTCATTTGTTTTCCTATTTTTAATAAAAAGTGCGATAAATAATTAGGGTGTTTTACCGCAAAAATTAAAACTCAATTTTTTCTTTATATTCACACAGATCTTCAATAATGCACGAGCCACAACGAGGTTTACGTGCGATACAAGTGTAGCGTCCGTGTAAAATTAACCAATGGTGAACATCCACTTTAAATTCATCAGGTACGACTTTAAGCAGTTTTTCTTCCACTTTTACAACATCTTTACCTGGTGCAAAATTAGTTCGATTGCATACACGGAAAATATGGGTATCCACCGCAATGGTTGGATGACCAAATGCCGTATTTAGTACAACATTGGCTGTTTTTCTACCCACACCCGCTAATGCCTCTAATGCTTCGCGATTTTCGGGCACTTCACCGTTGTGCTTTTCAATTAAATCGCGGCAGGTTTTGATAATATTTTCTGCTTTGCTATTAAAAAGCCCGATAGTTTTAATATAGCTTTTTAAACCATCTAATCCTAAATCTAAAATCGCTTGAGGTGTGTTTGCAACAGGGAATAGTTTTTCTGTCGCTTTATTCACACCTTTATCGGTTGCTTGTGCCGATAGAATTACCGCAATTAATAATTCGAAGGGCGAATTATACTGTAATTCTGTGGTCGGGTGGGGATTTTGATCTCTTAATCGGGTTAATATTTCGATTCTTTTTAATTTATTCATCTTATTTATCAATTCGATTTTTTATTGCAAGGAGCAAGCCTAATCCTATAAATGCGCCTGGTGGCAGAATGAAAAGTAAAAAGCTACTGTCTGTATGGTAAATATGGATCGTTAAAAATTTAGCTTGTTCGCCGAATAGATTTTCGATGCCATCAAAAATCGTACCTTGTCCAATGATTTCACGCAATGCACCAAGTACAGTCAAGCTAAGCGCCATCCCTAATCCCATTGAGAAACCATCCCAAACGGAATGGAGTAAGCTGTTTTTTGAGGCGAACGCCTCTGCTCGACCAATCACAATACAGTTGGTAACGATAAGTGGAATAAAAATCCCAAGTGATTGATAAAGCGTATAAGTATAAGCATTCATTAAAAGTTGAACGACAGTTACTGTCGTCGCAATGATCATCACGTAAATAGGAATGCGGATTTCATTTGGAATATATTTACGGAAAAGCGAAATGACCGTATTTGTGCAAGTGAGCACAAGCATTGTCGCTAAACCTAAACCAAGTGCATTGGTGGCTGTGCTAGACACCGCTAAAAGCGGACAAAGCCCGAGAAGTTGAACAACTGCTGGATTATTTTTCCAAATTCCTTGAGCAAAGATTTCTTTCCACATGGATTTTTGTTGATTTTCAACCGCACTTTCTATCTGTTCTTCTTCAAGTGCGGTATTTTTTTCAGTTAAATCAGTCATATTATTTCACTTGTATTGAAAGCTGTTGTAACAAGGCTTGGTTATTTAGCATGATTAATGCGGATCGTTTAGTTTGATTCACCACTGCGCGAGGTGTAATGGTTGCACCAGAAAATTGATCAAATTTCCCACCATCTTTTTTTACCGCCCATTCGCTTAAATTATGCTCATTAATCGACTGATGAGTGAAATTTAAAATCCAGTTGGAAATACGAAGTTCAATTTTATCGCCTAAGCCTGGGGTTTCATGGTGTTCGATTACTCGCACACCTAATATTTCACCTTTCGGATCTAATCCCACAAGCAAGCGAATATCGCCAGAATACCCATCAGGCGCGGTGGTTTCATAGGCATAGGCAGAAACATTTCCATCTTTTTTCGCAAAATAAATTTTCTGAATGCCCACCAAATTTTTATCTTGAGGAATAACCGCACTTTCTAGCAAATTATTATTGAAATAATCTTGTGGAATGACCTGTAAAAGCAATTCTCGTTGTTGTGCCGCCATCACAGCGTCAATTTTATCTTTTGTTAGGAAAAAAATACCCGCAGAAATTGCTGTGCAGAGTAGGGCGACAAAGCCTAACAATATCCCGTAACGCGATGTGATTTTTACTGTGCCCATTATTTTTTTCCTTTTGTTGGATAACCAGATACTCGAGGACGTGTGTAATGATCGATAAGTGGAACGCAAATATTACTTAATAAAATTGCGAATGCTACACCATCTGGAAAGTTTCCGTGATAGCGAATGAGATAGATAAATAACCCCACTAATGCGCCAAAAATAATTTTTCCTCGTGGTGTAATCGAAGCTGTGACAGGATCTGTCGCAATAAAAAATGCGCCAAACATCATTGCGCCACTAACCAGTTGGCTAATCGCACTTAAATGTGTGAAGCCAGTAAAAGCAGTCGCGGTGGCTAAACAGAAAAAGGTGACAAGCATCGCCACTGGAATTTGCCAGTGAATGACACGTTTTAAAATAAGGAAAATTCCGCCCACAAAGAAAGCCACGTTGACTTGCCACCAGCCTTGAGCGAAATCGGTTCCATTACCCATAAAAATCGGCAGTTTAATTAACTCATAAAAATCATTTAATTGAGTGTGACTTTTATAGAAAATCTTTGCGCTATCCAAAGGCGTTGCTTGGGTGATGCCATCAATGTTATGTGTAAGTTGTAAAAGCGTAAATCCATCAGTGGTTAAACCTGAAAATATTAATGAGAACGCATCTGAAAAAGTCGGTGGTTCCTGTAATAAATTAATTGGAGGCATCCAAGTTGTCATTTGTAACGGGAATGAAATTAGAAGAATGACATAGCCAATCATCGCTGGATTGAATGGATTTTGCCCTAAACCACCATAAACCTGTTTACCTAATAAAACTGCACAGAGTGTTCCAATGATGATGACCCAATAAGGTGCATAAGGTGGAATAGCCATTGCCAAAATTAAAGCAGTGAGGGATACGCTGAAATCTGAAAGATAATTTAGTGGTTTTTTACCACGTAATTTTATTGCAATAAACTCAGCGATGATAGCTGTACCAATGGCTAATACAGATTGAAGCACCACACCAAATCCAAAATAATAAATTTGCGTGAAAAAAGCTGGCATCATTGCCAACATGACCCAAAGCATAATACGCGCTGTGAGTTTCCCTGAATGAGTATGAGGAGAGCTAACCATTTTAAACATTATTTTATTCCTGATTATTTTCTAATGTTGCTTGTGTTTTTGACAATTTCTTTGCTTTTGCTCGAGCAATCGCTGCAGCTACCGCTGCTTTTTTTGGATCAAGTGCGGTTAAATTTTCGTCTGTTTTTTCAACCGCACGTTCTACGGTTTGTGTGTTTGAGACTGATTCAGCGGTTCCATTCGCTTGAGCAAGTTTTTTTGCTTTTGCACGAGCAATTGCTGCAGCTACCGCCGCTTTTTTCGGATCAAGTGCGGCTGAATTTTCGTCTGTTTTTTCTACCGCACTTTCTACGGTTTGAGTATTTGAGACTGATTCAGCGGTTTCATTTGCTTGTGCAAGTTTTTTCGCTTTTGCGCGCGCAATCGCTGCAGCTACGGCTGCTTTTTTTGGATCAAGTGCGGTTGAATTTTCGTCTGTTTTTTCTACCGCACTTTCTACGGTTTGAGTATTTGAGACTGATTCAGCGGTTTCATTTGCTTGTGCAATTTTTTTTGCTTTTGCACGAGCAATAGCAGCGGCTACGGCTGCTTTTTTCGGATCGAGTGCGGTGGAATTTTCGTCTGTTTTTTCTACCGCACTTTCTACGGTTTGAGTATTTGAGACTGATTCAGAGGTTTCATTTGCTTGAGCAAGTTTTTTTGCTTTTGCTCGAGCAAGTGCGGCTGCAACTGCTGCTTTTTTCGCATCGGTTGGTTGCGTTTGTTGTTCTTGGTTTTCGACTTGAGATTCCGCTTGTTGACGAGCCAGACGACGAGCTTTACGTTGTGCCATTAAATCAGCGTTATCAGGTAAAACCTCCCCTTTTTCTGAGGTAATCGTTTTAACTTGTATTGATTCTGTTTCAGTGGCTTTTTTCGCTTTCAAGCGTTCTAGCGCTGCTTTAACAGGATCTTCACCTTTGGTTTGCGCTAATTCTTCTCGACGTGCTTCTGCTGCACGTTTTGAACGTGCTTTACGCTCTTGTTCTTCACGTTCCATTCGCGCTTGTTTTGCTTCAAAGCGAATTTTGGCTTCATCCGATTTTTTCTGTTTTTCTTTTATTTGCCAAATTTTTGCTTTTTCTTGGCGGAAATACTGAATCAGCGGAATATGGCTTGGGCATACATAGGCGCAAATCCCGCACTCGATACAATCTTTGAGGGCGTATTCTTCCGATTTTTTGTGATCTTCACTACGCGCAAACCAGTAGAGTTGCTGTGGCATCAAGTTGACTGGGCAGGCATCAGAACAGCTAGAACAGCGAATACAAGCTTGTTCAGGCTCTGGTTCTGCATATTCAAAATAGTCTGGTGCAAGCAAGCAGTTGACAATTTTTGTCACTGGTGCATTGAGATTGGAAAGTTCCAATCCCATCATTGGGCCCCCCGCAAATACTGGATAACGTTCATCAAACTGATAGCCAGCGTGCGTCAATACTTGAGAAATTGGTGTACCAAGTCGGACCCAATAATTACCTTTTTCAGAAATTTTATCGCCAGTAAGGGTGACGACACGTTCAATTAAAGGTTCGTCATTTATAACCGCTCTTTTAATTGCAAAGGCTGTACCAACATTATGCATCAGTACGCCAATACTAGAAGAACGTGCACCACTTGGGACTTCCATTCCTGTAAGCAAATAAATAAGCTGTTTTGCGGCACCCGAAGGATATTTTGTTGGAATTACTCGAACGCTAATGTCATTTGCTCCCTGTAGCGCTTTGCTAATTGCCTCTATTGCTTCAGGTTTGTTATCTTCAATGGCAATGACTACGTTTTCAGGTCGTAGGATATAACGTAAAATACGAATGCCTTTGATGATTTCATCAGCGCGTTCACGCATAAGACGATCATCACAAGTAATATAAGGCTCACATTCTGCACCATTGATAATTAAGAGTTTAACTTTTTTCTCTGCTGATTGAATTTTAGCTGCAGTCGGAAACACTGCACCGCCCAAGCCAGCTATACCAGCTTGATAGATTTTGTTAATAAGTTGTTCTGGCGAGAGTGTTAAAAAGTCATCAATAGGATTACGTTCTAGCCATTGATCTAATCCATCCGCTTTCAAATGAATTGCTGGTTCATCAAGACCAGACGGATGTGCAGCGACATAAGGTTTAATCGATTTAATTGTGCCTGAAGTTGGCGCATGAACGGGTAGCATACGCAAGCCATCGCCTTGCGTTAAGGGTTGACCTTTTAATACGTAATCACCTTCTTTTACTAAAAGGTGACCTGTTGTTCCTGCGTGCTGTTTAAGAGGAATATAAAAATCCGTGGCTAAAGGGTGATGACGTAATGGTTGTGAATTAGATTGTGATTTCATTTCAGGTGGATGAATACCACCTTTGAAATCCCATAATTTACCGGAATTGAAACGAGATAATACGTCCGCCATTTATTCCCCCACAACCAATTTTTTCTCAGTGCCATTTACATTCATTACTGGAATGACTAATTTTGCATCAAACTTCCAATCCCAATTATCGATATTTTTTTTCACGGGAATCATCGATATACAATCTGTCGGGCAGGGTGCTACGCAAAGTTCACAACCTGTACAGAGATCTGGAATGATCGTGTGCATGAATTTATTTGTACCAATAATGGCATCAACAGGACAGGCTTGGATACATTTCGTGCAGCCAATACACATGTTTTCATCAATAAAAGCGACTTTCTCGATAGGTTCTTCTACACCGTCCATAGCTGGCACATCCACACCTAAAATCTCTGCGATTTTTACGATGGTAGGTTGACCACCAGGAATACATTTTGTGATGTCATCTCCATTGCAAATAGCTTCAGCGTATGGTTTGCATCCAGGATAACCACATTGTCCGCATTGGCTTTGTGGCAAAATAGAGTCGATTTTTTCCACAATGGGATCAGCTTCAACTTTGAGTTTAAGTGAAGCAAAGCCCAAAATCGCACCGAAAATTAAAGCGAGTAAAGTGATTACGATGAATAGAAGGGTCATTATTTCTTTCTTTTTCCTGAAAAATACTGAGAGAACCCAATAAATAAAATCAAAATGGTAATAGCCATTAAAAGATAGATCATTTTATTATTTCACTAGTCCTGTGAATCCCATAAAAGCAAGAGACATCAACCCAGCTGTAATAAGTGCAATAGATGAACCCTTGAAAGTTAAAGGTACATCAGCTGCTACAAGACGTTCACGAAGTGCAGCAAAAAGCACTAATACAAGTGCAAACCCAAGAGATGCGCCAAAACCATAAACAACAGATTCCGTTAAATTATGAGCAAGATTTACATTTAATAATGCGACACCGAGAACTGCACAGTTTGTTGTTATCAAAGGCAAGAAAATTCCAAGTAAACGATATAGCGTTGGGCTAGTTTTATTTATCACCATTTCGGTAAATTGTACAACTACGGCAATAACCAAAATAAATACTAATGTGCGTAAAAAAGTAGCATTCAAGGGAACAAGAATATAATGATCAACTAAATATGCGCAAAGGGAGGCAACTGTTAATACAAACATTGTTGCTAACCCCATTCCCACTGCGGTTTCAATTTTTTTGGATACGCCCATAAAAGGACAAAGTCCTAAGAATTTCACCAATACAAAGTTGTTAATCAGCGCAGTACCGATAATTAATAAAATATAGTGTGTCATTGCTTTCTGCCTTGTGTATAAGCTGGCTATTATCCTCATTTATAGGCGCGATAACAATAGAAAATTTGGGGTAGGAGAAAGAGAAAATTGAGATTTTTGATTTTGTTAGATATGAATAAAAAACGCAGCTAATCATTTAAACTATTAGCTGCGTAATATTTGAATTAATAGTACTCAACTTGACTTATGTGAGTAGAGTACTGCTTGAAGTTTAATATCAATTATTTTTGATATAGTTTTGCTGGACCTTGAGTACCACCGTTAGATTTTCCACCTTCTTGTAGTTTTAATTCAGAACCAGAGGCAATAATCTCAACACGACGATTAGGACGTAAACAATCTTTTAACGCTTGTCCATTAACACCCTCACAAGCTTTCACTTGCGGATTTTTACCATAGCCCACAGCAGTAATTAGAGAGTTCACACCGTCTTCAGTTAAACGCGCTTTAACAGTATTTGCACGACGTTGAGATAGATCTAAGTTGTAAGCATCAGAACCTAAACGGTCTGTATAACCAGCAACTTTAACTTCTTTAGCACCAGTAGACTTTAATTGAGACGCTACGTTATCAACAACTTGTTTGCCTTGTGCCGTTAAGGTGTCTTTGTTGAAGTCAAATAAGAAGTCACCGCTCAAATTGAATGCTGAATTTCCGTTACAACCGTTTGGATACCAGAAGAAACTTTGTGCATTATGATTTTTGTCAAATAATACTTTATATTGACAAATCTTATGGGTGCCGTTTTCACGA
This sequence comes from Haemophilus haemolyticus, assembly GCF_003351405.1. Lineage (GTDB taxonomy): Bacteria > Pseudomonadota > Gammaproteobacteria > Enterobacterales > Pasteurellaceae > Haemophilus > Haemophilus haemolyticus_N. The sequence goes on along the minus strand of NZ_CP031240.1, from coordinate 1,802,765 downwards.
TAATTGAATACATAATCCCATTCAGATACACCATACAAGCCTTCTGTGAAGTGCGGATCACCGATTAATTGACGAATTTGATCTTTGTTCATACCATTTTCAATCATACGAACATTATCCCAATTTGGCCAAGTACCGAATTGGCTACCATCGTGGTTAAAGGTCGCTGAATCAATTTTAGGCCATACTAATTGAGGTATTTGTTGACCATTTACATCTTTATATTCTGGAGTACCTGCATCAGTTACTTTGCTTAAATTGCCACAAGCGGCAACAGTTGCGATAGCAATGCTTGATAATAAAATACGAGACAATTTCATTTGTTTTACCTTTTATTTGTCAATAACTCTTCGGAAAGAGGATAACTAAACTTCACGAATTAAATATTATAAAACTTTAAAAGTTTCGGTCGTACATACTAAAGGCAAAAAATCGCCTTGTAAACAATAAAATCAGTGAACTAGCTCTCTTTTTTGTAAAGAAATGTAAAGATATCTATATTTAATGTATAAAATCATTTGCTCGCTTTGTAGCATAACGATGAACAATATTTACCGCACTTTCTTCAGCCTGGCGACCTAATTTTTTGATCAATGATTTTTTCAATCGATATTTCACACTTAACACATGTTTTTCTTTCATTTTTTCTAAAATTAAATCATCACTGGTTGAAATTTCATCGACTAATTTCAAGTCGATTGCTTGTTGGCCAAACCAATGTTCGCCTGTCGCAATTTTATCAATATCTACACAAGGACGATTTTGTGAGACAAATTGTTTAAATAATTGATGTGTTTCTTCCAACTCTTGTTGAAATTTTTGTTTGCCTTTTTCGGTATTCTCACCTAATACAGTTACTGTGCGTTTAAACTCACCAGCTGTCATCACATCTACATCAATATCATATTTTTTCAATAAACGATGAACGTTTGGAATTTGTGCTACGACGCCGATAGAACCAATAACAGCAAAAGGCGCAGATACAATTTTATCGGCTACACAAGCCATCATATAACCGCCACTTGCTGCAACCTTATCTACAGCGATGGTTAATTTTATGCCTTTTTGTTTCAAACGAGACAACTGAGAGGCTGCAAACCCATAATCATGAACAATACCGCCCGGGCTTTCTAAACGTAGTAATACTTCATCTTCTTGTTTTGCTACATTTAAGATTGCTGAAATTTCTTCTCGAAGTTCGGTCGTTTCTGATGCTGAAATATCACCATGAAAATCTAAGACATACACACAGCTTTTCTTTTCGTCATCTAAGGTTTCACCTTTTTTTAATTTTTCTTTACGTTTTTTAGCCTTTTGTTTTTCAGCTTTTTTCTCTGCTTTAGTTTGTTGTTTTAGCTCTTCTTCAGAAAGATTAAAATCACGCAATACACTAACTTGATGATCAAATTCTTCAGATAAATCTTTAATTTCTAATTCCCCTATTTTAGATTTGTTGTGTTGACGATAAGAAATCACCAAACCAACAATAGCAAGAATGAGTAATAAAATTGTTAGAATTTCCAGAATAAAAATTCCATAGCCAGTTAAAATATCGTTTAACATTGTTACTCCTATTGATATTTTATAGATTACATTGTGCTTGGTACTAGTCGTGACTAGTCTAGACATCAACATGATAAAATATTGTGATTATTTGTGCTATTACAACAAAGATTTTTTAAACTAATTCTCACTTTTTTTATTTTCATTTTTGCTGATTTAGCATAGCATAGGCAGGAATTTCATTTATACCAAAGGAGCAATTATGAAATTACGTGCTGTTGTATTAGGTCTTGCAACATTATGTGCTAGCACAGCGACTTTTGCTGGCATGGTTTCTACTTCATCTAACCTTGAACTTTTAGCCATTGATGGTCAAAAGGCATCTAAATCTCTTGCGAAGGATGCAAAAACCTTTGCTGTGAATGACACCCAAAACCATCAGGTTGTTGTTCGTTTAAGTGAAATTATTGGTTCTGGATCTAGCCAAACCCTTTTTGAATCTAACCCAGTAATCGTGACATTCCAAGGCAATGCTGAGGATCTTGTTATTTCGGCGCCAGCTATTCGTGGTCGTTCTGAAGGTGATAAATTCAATGAAATGCCAAGCATTAGCGTAAAAACAAAATCTGGTAATACGCTTTCAGCAAAAGTGGATATGTTAAAACAAGAAGGTTTATTCCCAAGTGCTAATGTGGTGAATGATCTTTCTGAATATAATGCGTCTGGTGCAACTGCATCTGTTGCTGCATTTGCTGCAACCACAGCTGCTAACCCAATGGTCGCAACTCCAGCAAGCAATGCAAAAGCGAATAAAGGTAAAGTGGTTGTTCAAGGTGAAAACGTTGCAGAACAACAGCTTCAATATTGGTTCCAACAAGCGGATAAAGAAACTCAAACACGTTTCTTAAATTGGGCAAAATCCCATAAATAATTACCGCACTTCATACAATAAAAAGTGAGCCTTGTTGCTCACTTTTCTATTTTGATAAGGATTTGAAATGAATATTCGGTTAAATGCCAAAGTAATCGCTGCGATTCCTGTTTTTATTGCCGTAAATATTGCGGCAGTGGGAATATGGGCTTTTGATATTTCTTCGCAATCAATGCCTTTGATTCTAGGGATCATTGCAGGTGGTTTGGTGGATTTGGATAACCGTTTAACTGGACGATTGAAAAATGTATTCTTCACGCTCATTGCCTTTTCTATTTCATCCTTTATTGTGCAGTTACATATCGGTAAGCCTATTCAATATATTGTGTTAATGACGGTGCTGACATTTATTTTCACCATGATTGGCGCCGTGGGTCAGCGTTATAGTACCATTGCTTTTGGTTCATTAGTGGTTGCTCTTTATACCACATTGACTTATGTGCCTGAAGGAAATATATGGTTTATTAATCCCGTAATGATTTTATGCGGTACCTTGCTATATAGTGTAGTGACTCTCGTTGTTTACCTGTTTTTCCCAAATCGCCCCGTGCAAGAAAGTGTTGCTAAAGCATTTTGTGCGTTGGGCGAATATTTAGATACCAAATCCTGTTTTTTTGATCCTGACGAAGTAGCAGAGATTGAAAAAAAACACCTCAATTTTGCAATGAAAAATGCGAATGTTGTCACGGCATTTAATATTGTTCGTACCGCACTTTTTTATCGTATTCGAGGGCAACATCGCCATCCTCGCACCCAGAGAATGTTACGTTACTATTTTGCCGCGCAAGATATCCATGAGCGCGCTAATTCTACGCATTTTGATTATCAACAAATAACGGAAAAACTAAAAAATACAGATTTGATTTTTCGTATTCAACGTTTGTTAGAGCTACAAGCACAATCCTGTAAAGAAATCACGGTGAGTTTACGTGAAAATAAACCTTATCATTTTAATGAACGTGTCGAACGTGCACTTTTAGGCACCTTGCATTCCTTTGATCTATATCGAGTACAACATCTCAATGATCAAGATGAACTGATTGATATTCAAACCTTGTTAGATAATTTACAAAGCATTAACTGGCAACTTCGCCAGTTAGCGCAAGAAACGGCTGATACAGAACAAGTAGCTCAAATTCATACGGAACAAATCACTGGGTTAAAAAATATAAGTGCGGTGATTTTTAGCCATTTTACTTTTGAGTCGCCGTTGTTCCGTCATGCGGTACGCTTATCTATTGTGGTATTTTTATGTTGTGCAATTGTTGAATTTTTCCAATTTAATCTTGGTTATTGGATTTTATTGACTACTGTATTTGTGTGTCAGCCAAACTATTCTGTAACTAAAGTACGTTTACGTCAGCGTATTATTGGCACGATATTAGGTGTGGTGGTGGGGTCTCTATTACCTTATTTAAATCCAACATTAGAATTAAAACTGGGGCTTGTAGTGCTTACAAGCACGCTGTTCTTTTTCTTCCGTAGTAATAATTACAGTTTCTCGACCTTTTTCATCACATTACAAGTATTGCTGAGTTTTGATGTCATGGGATTCGATACGGCAGCCGCGTTGATGCCTCGTTTACTTGATACTTTACTTGGTGCTGCGATTTCATGGTTTGCCGTATCTTACTTATGGCCAGATTGGAAATATTTGCAACTTGATAAAGTGAGTCATCAAGCATTGCGTAGTGATGCGGTGTATTTATTGCATATTATTAGCCAATTGCAATTTGGTAAAAGTGACGATCTTAAATATCGTATAGCACGTCGCAATGCGCATCAATATGCAGCCGCATTGAGTACAACACTTTCTAATATGAATAATGAGCCAGTGAAATATAAGGCATATTTACAGAAAGGTTTTGATTTGCTCAAGCTTAATTATTCTCTATTAAGCTATATTTCAGCCCTTGGCTCTTATCGAGACAGAATGAAAAATTTGCAACAGACCGCACAGTTTTTATCTGGTTTTTATCCCGTGGCAAAGAAAATTATCTATACCTTAGAACACATTGAAGAAATACCCGAAGCTATTTTTAACCAACAGCAAGAAAGTATCGAAACACATTTAAAGGAATTGGAAAAACAAGAGATGACCGCAGAAGAACGAGCTGTCTTTAGTTTACCGTATCAGCAATTAAATTTGATTACACAACTATTACCGCAGTTCTATGAGTATTTTAGGAAAGAGTCTTGTTAAAAGGATAAGCTATTAAGGTATAGGAACGTAAATATAAAAGTGCGGTTGATTTTTGAGAGATTTTAAAACTCGTTGAAAATTTACCGCACTTTATTTTTTATTAAGCTAAGCAATAATACTGACGAATTAGTTATTATTGTCCCATGTTTTTTACTGATTTTAGGAAACCTTGGGCGCTATCAAACACAGAAGATTTTCCCTGCGCTTGTAAAATCATATCGGACATTTCTCGGAAGGCACCTTTTCCGCCATTGGTGGAAAGTACATAATCAACAGCATTCTTCACATAAATAGGAGCATCAGCCACAGCAAAAGATGCACCACAAACGGCAAAAGCGGGGAGATCTACACTATCATCGCCAATATAAGAGGTTTGTTCGGCAGTGACGCCTGCTTGTTTCATAAGATCAAAACAAGCGGTTTCTTTTTCAAGTTTGCCAAGAAAGAATAATTTAATACCAAGATCGGCAATGCGACGACGTAAAATAGGGGAGTCGCGACCAGAAAGTACTGCCACTTGAATACCTGAATCCATCAGCATTTTTATGCCTAAACCATCTCGTACATGAAAACTTTTGATGGCTTCACCATTGGCATCATAATGAAGTTGTCCATCGGTGAGTACGCCGTCTACATCAGTAATGACAAATTTAATATTTTCTAATTTTTGTTGCATTGGGATTCCTTAGCTTGAAAATTCTACTAAACCCACTACGTGATTTTCATCATTAACAACGACTAGTGAGTGAATTTTTTTCGCTTTCATAAAGTCTTCTGCTTTTGATAAAAATTCGTCTTGATGAATAGTTTTTGGTGAACTTGTCATAAAATCTTTGGCTGTTTTATTCAGCGTTTCTGCACCATTGGCTGTAAGCGCACGGCGAATATCGCCATCTGTGATAATGCCTTTAAGTTGCTCGTTTTCCATCACCAAGGCAACGCCCATTCGCCCTTCATTCATGACTGTGAGGCAGTCAGTAAAATTGGTAGTAGGTAGAATTGTTGGTAGGCGAGTTTGCATTTGATCTTTCACTTTACATAATAAACGACGACCAAGACTGCCACCTGGATGGAATTTAGCAAAGTCAGCTGGTTGGAAATTGCGTGCCGTAATGAGCGATACGGCGAGCGCATCACCAAGCGCAAGCGTCACAAGTGCTGATGTTGTTGGCGCGAGATTATTTGGACACACTTCACGCTCAACACTTATATCTAGAACATAATCTGCATGACGTGCGAGTGTGGAATTTTTGTTACTCGTCACGGCAATAATTTTATTACCAAAATTTTTTAAACTTGGAATCAGTTTATTGACATCATCGGTTTCACCGCTATAGGAAATTAACATCACGATATCAATTGGTTTCAACATACCTAAATCACCGTGGAAGGCTTCAGTCGGATGTAAAAAGAAACTTGGTGTGCCCGTAGAGGCAAAGGTAGCCACCATTTTTTTGCCGATTAAACCAGATTTCCCTATCCCGCCGATGACTAATCGTCCTTCGCAAGCAAGGATTAAATCGACGACTTGATTAAAATCCTCACCTAAACGCTGGCTGAGTTGCAAAAGTGCGTTACTTTCCACTGAAAGGGAATCTTGTGCAATTTTTAGATAGTTCATTCTTCTTCCTAAAAGAGCGGTTGAAATTGGCGCTATTTTAGCGGAATCATAAAAAAATACGAATGAAAAATTAGGCATTATTGTTTATAAGATTGATGAGCAATATTCAAAAATTGGGGATTTTATTGACCGCACTAGCGATTGCCCCTATACTACGCGCCGAGTTGGTTAGACAATCGCTGGTTTATTGAAGCCCTTAACCGTATTTATACGACCTAGTGGGACAAGTAAACGAGAGGAAAGTCCGAGCTACACAGGGCAGAGTGCCGGATAACGTCCGGGCGGCGTGAGCCGACGACCAGTGCAACAGAGAGCAGACCGCCGTGTAAACGGTAAGGGTGAAAGGGTGCGGTAAGAGCGCACCGTGCCTCCGGTAACGGTTGGCAGCAGGGTAAACTCCACTCGTAGCAAGACCAAATAGGAATCCAATGAGTGGCCCGCTCAGGATTCGGGTAGGTTGCTTGAGCGGCAGAGTAATTTGTCGCCTAGAGGAATGATTGTCCACGACAGAACTCGGCTTATCGACCAACTCAAAATTTTTGTGGAAATGACCGCACTTTAGTTTGTTTTTCGGAATAGATTAAAGTGCGGTTATTTTTTGATGAAAATTGAATTATTTTTCGTTTAATACACGTGGAAATAAAATATTATTTTCCAAATGAATATGGTGCATTAAATCATCAATAAATTCATTAATACCGCTATATAAGGCTTTCCAACTGAAACAAGCATCTGCTGGTGGCGTACAGTTATTAGTAAGCGATTTGATCACTTCCACATCTTGCCCAGCTTCATCATGTTCCATTTCCATTACACGAATTGGCATTGAGGCCATAGCATAATTCCCCATTTTTATCATTGGGAACAAAATTTGTTCTTCTTTCATTAAATGCTGGCTAAGTTCAGCATAAATTTTTTCTAATTGTGCTGCTACGCCGATAGGACAGTCATCACGATCACCATGTACATTTTCTACTTTCTCCGCCAATGTAATTAATTCAGGGAGTTGTTCACGGTGGCGATTATGAAAACGGGCAACAATATGATCGATCATTTCTGCATAAGATGCCGAAGTCCAATCTTTATCATTATTTTCTGCTTTACTTTGTTGTAAATCAGTTAAACGTTTTTCAATTTCAGCAAGGTTAAGATTCTTTTGTTGTGCCGCGACTTCTAATAATACAGAACCTCCACAGCAAAAATCTAAATCATATTCACGAAAAATTTTAGTTGCACCTGGAATTGAAACAGCGAGTTCGCTAAGTTTTTGTTGGGCAAAAGACATAAATCACTCCTATATTGATTAAGTAAAAATAAATCCGATAAAAATAGTAGGATATTTTTCTGATTATGAAAAGTAGAGAGATTTATTTATTGATTAAATTATGATTTAAATCAATAAAAATACCTCATAATAATCAGGTCAAAATTTATGGTTATTTACATAAATAGGATTAATTATCACTAATTAGCCAGCTTTAAATCCATTATGTATTTTTTTATATAATTAATTTTTAAGAATTTGGGAAAATCCTGATTTTCATCAGTATTATTGATTGTTTTTATGAAGTGAAATCTTTTAGAATGATGATAAATTAAATTTAACGCATAACTCCGAGCTTGTTTGGCCTAAGTTTCATAGAAATACGGCGACAAGCCAATAACGCCGTGTGTTATTCAGGGATACGCTGGAAACGGTTTATCCTCTCCGTATTTAGAAAGGTGTAAAATGCAATCCATTCCTATCAAGAACGTAGGAGAGTCTCGCTTAGTCGATCCTTTCCAACGCCAATATTACTATCTACGACTGTCGATTACCGATCAGTGTAATTTTCGTTGTACCTATTGCTTACCTGATGGTTATCAACCCGAAGCTAACAAACCAAGTTTCTTAACGTTAAAAGAAATTACTCATCTTGCTCAAGCATTTGCTGAAATGGGCACTGAAAAAATCCGTTTAACGGGTGGCGAACCGACTTTACGCAAAGATTTTATTTCTATTGCTGAATGTATTGCTAATATTGATGGAATCCGTCAATTAGCTGTCACGACAAATGGCTATCGCATGGCAAAAGATGTGGCTGATTGGAAGAAAGTAGGGATTACGTCTATTAACGTCAGTGTTGATAGCTTAGATCCAAAAATGTTCCATCAAATTACAGGCATCAATAAATTTGATGACGTGATGCGTGGTATCGATCGTGCATTTGAAGTGGGCTACAACAAAGTTAAAGTCAATTCAGTTTTGATGAAAAATTTGAATGACAAAGAGTTTGAGCAATTCCTTGCTTGGGTGAAAGGTCGTCCAATTCAAATGCGCTTTATCGAACTCATGCAAACGGGCGAAATGGACAGTTTCTTTGATAAACACCATATTTCTGGACAAATCTTAGCGGATAAATTGCTGAAAAATGGTTGGACATTACAGCATAAATCCCATACAGATGGCCCAGCTAAAGTCTTCACACATCCTGATTATGCCGGTGAAATTGGCTTAATTATGCCTTATGAGAAGAATTTCTGTGCAAGTTGTAATCGTCTCAGAGTGTCTGCGAAGGGCAAACTTCATCTCTGTTTATTCGGCGAAGAAGGCATTGAATTACGTGATTTATTGCAATCCCATGAACAGCAGGATATTTTGCAAGCACGTATTTTTGCCGCACTGCAAGGAAAACGTGAACATCATTATTTGCATATTGGTGATAGTGGCGTAAGAAATCATTTAGCCTCTATCGGTGGCTAAAAGAAAATAGGTGACTTTTACTGTTCACTTATTTTGCTTTCGTCACACATGTAAAACATTCAATATTTTAACCGCACTTTATTTTATTATGACTACATTTACGCATATCAATTCTCAAGGCGAAGCCAATATGGTGGATGTTTCTGCAAAAGCAGAGACCGTTCGTGAGGCTCGCGCTGAAGCTATCATTACTATGTCAAAAGAAACCCTTTCAATGATCGTGGAAGGCAAACATCACAAAGGCGATGTATTTGCTACTGCTCGTATTGCAGGTATTCAAGCGGCAAAACGTACTTGGGAACTTATCCCACTTTGCCATCCATTACTACTTTCTAAAGTGGAAGTGAATTTAGAGCCGTTACTTGAAACGAATCAAGTTCGTATTCAATCTCTTTGTAAATTAACCGGAAAAACTGGCGTAGAAATGGAAGCATTAACCGCTGTAAGTGTTTCCGCATTAACCATTTATGATATGTGTAAAGCCGTGCAAAAAGACATTGTGATTGAGCACGTTCGCCTGTTAGAAAAGAGCGGTGGAAAATCCGGTCATTTTATTGCGGAGGAAAAATAAGATGTTAAATGTTTTATTTTTTGCTCAAACTCGAGAATTAATTGGGGAAGATTCTATTCAGCTTGAAGGCGATTTTGCGACAGCGGAAGCAGTGCGTCAACATCTTGCTCAAAAAGGCGATAAGTGGGCATTGGCACTTGAAAAAGGCAAACTTTTAGTAGCGATTAATCAAACCTTGATGCCATTAGAAAGTGCGGTCAAAAATAGCGATGAAATTGCATTTTTCCCACCTGTTACGGGAGGCTAAATGATGGATATTCAAATTTCAGTACAAGAACAGCCTTTCGATCAAAATGCCGTTTACCAATGGCTTTCTGAGCAACATTCGGTTGGCGCAACAGTTATTTTCGTGGGTAAAGTTCGCGATCTTAATTTAGGTGATGAAGTGTCCAGCTTATACTTGGAACATTATCCCGCTATGACAGAAAAAGCCTTACGTGAAATTGTTGAACAAGCAAAAGCCCGTTGGGATATTCAGCGAGTGTCTGTGATTCATCGTGTAGGACTTTTACATACTGGCGATGAGATCGTTTTAGTCGGCATTAGTTCTGCTCACCGAGGTGATGCCTACCACGCTAATGAATTTATTATGGACTTCTTAAAATCTAAAGCCCCGTTCTGGAAAAAAGAACAAACCCATCAAGGCGAACGCTGGATTGAAGCAAGAGAGAGCGATAAAGAAGCGTTAGAGAAGTGGTAATGACAAAGTGCGGTTAAAACTTAACCGCACTTTTGCTTTTTATGAATTACAGCACTTTGACAATGCTTTCACACAAATAACGAATATTATCTTCAGTGATACCCGCCACATTGATACGACCAGAACGAACAGCGTAAATCGCAAATTCTTCTTTTAAGCGATCAACTTGTTCAGGTGATAAGCCGCTGAAAGAGAACATACCGTTTTGTTCCATAATAAAGCTGAAATCTTGTTCTGTACCATATTCTTTTAATAACTGAACGAATAAATGACGCATTTTTTTGATGCGTTCACGCATTTCAGTTAATTCATTTTCCCATTCTTGGCGAAGTTGAGCATCATTTAATACGGTTGCGACCGTTGCCCCGCCATGAGATGCTGGGTTAGAGTAGAGTGTACGAATAATTGATTTCACCTGTGTTAATGCGGTCGAAGCAATTTCTGCATTTTCAGCTACAAGGGTAAAGGCACCTACACGCTCATTGTATAAACCAAAGTTTTTCGAGAATGAACTTGCCACTAATAATTCTTTATGATTTGCCGCAAAAGCACGTAAACCGTAAGCATCTTGATCTAAGCCATTGGCTAAACCTTGATAAGCAAAGTCAAAGAGTGGTAACCAGCCGTTTTTCGCTGAAAGCGCGGCTAATTCTTGCCATTGTTCAGGGGTTGGGTCAATACCGGTTGGATTGTGGCAGCAACCGTGTAAAAGCACCACATCGCCTTCGCTTGCTTGGCTTAAATCTTCGAGTAAATGTTCCCAATCAAGGGCTTTGCGTTCAGCATCATAATAGCGATATTCACGAATCGTCATACCTACCGCATTGAAAATTGCATTGTGGTTTGGCCATGTTGGCGTACTGATCCACACATTTTGTGCTTTGGTTTGGCGTTTAATGAATTCAGCAGCAATACGTAATGCGCCTGTTCCACCTAAACTTTGTACTGTTCTTGCACGATTAGATTTGATGACTTCAGAATCTTTACCGAAAAGGAGTTCTTTTGTTCGTTCGTTATAATCAGCAATACCATCGATAGTCAGATAATTCTTCGTTTTTTCCTTATCAAATAAGCGTTTTTCTGCTTCTTTTACCGCACGCATAATCGGGGTTGTGCCTTGCGCATCTTTATAAACGCCAATACCCAAGTTGATTTTATTTTCGCGAGTTTCGGATTTGAATGCTTCGCCTAAGCCTAAGATTGGATCGGCTGGTGCCGCTTTGATATGTTCAAACATAGCTTTTCCTTATGTATGTGTTGTGTGGTGGATAGTTTTATACTTCAGCCATTTTATTTTATCAAGAAAGATTTTTATAAAAATTAACCGCACTTTGATATTTTTAAATATTCATCAAAAAGTGCGGTCATTTTTTACATTATTTTAGTTTTTCAATCGCCCAATTTAATCCAGATTGATAATCTTCTGGTAACTCAGTGCGGAGTTTTTCTAATTGTTGAATAATGATCGCTTTATTAGGATGAGAAAGATTGATATGCCCAACTTTACGCCCAGCTCTCACTTCTTTACCATACCAATGAAGTTGTGTAAACGGTGTATTAAGCCATTTTGGATTATGGTTTGTGCCGATTAAATTCACCATCACACTTGGGGCGAATGTTTGTAATTCAGGTGTTGGCAAATCAAGTAGCGCACGTAAATGTAATTCAAATTGACTGATAGCACATCCCAGTTGTGTCCAATGCCCGCTGTTATGTACGCGAGGCGCAAGTTCGTTAATCAGTAATTTGTCGCCAACAACAAAACATTCCATTGCCATTACACCCACATAGCCTAATTTATCCATAATTTTGCTGAGCATGGCTTCCGCTTGTTTTTGTTGTGCGGATTGTTGAGGAAAAGGACTATCAACCACACTGTAGCGCAAAATACCGTTTTGTTGCAGGTTATGTGTAACGGGATAAAAACGCTTTTCACCATTTTTAAATCTTGCGCCTACAATAGAAACCTCATAATCGAAAGGAATAAATTTTTCTGCGATCACTTCACCAAATAAATCATTGGTGATGTCCGCTTTGTTTTCATCGCTGATAATCCATTGACCACGCCCATCATATCCGCCTGTTCTGCGTTTAACGACGACTTTCTCGCCAACGGTTTGGAAAACATCATTCCATTGTGTTTTATCTTTTAATAAACACCAAGGCGAGGTCGAAAGATTCAGTTCATCTAGCAAGGATTTTTGAGTAAAACGATCGGCCAATAATCCAAATACATGTTGATTAACGAAGTTTTTATGATTGCCGAGTAATTCAGTCAAAGGCGTTTTTTCCCAGCGTTCAATTTCTGCAGTGATGATTGCATTTTCAGGTAAGTCAAAAACTGGGGCATTGAAGGCTAAGGGTTCAACATAAATATCTAAAGGTGCGCCAGCATAACGTAACATTCTGCCGAGTTGTCCGTTGCCGAGTACATAAACAGTTGGGTATAAGGTGGAGTTTTGCATAATATTTCTCGTTAAATTTACGAAAAAAACAACCGCACTTTAGAAAGTGCGGTCAGATCTGAAGATATTTTTATGTGCGTGGATCGGGATTGTCCAGTACAGCATGAGTTTGGCTTTCTCGGAAAGATTGCAAGCGTGAAAGCAATTCTGCATCCCAACCTGCTAGAATTTGGGCTGCTAATAATCCAGCATTTGCCGCGCCCGCATGGCCAATTGCTAATGTTCCGACTGGGATTCCTTTTGGCATTTGCACAATTGAATAAAGGCTATCTACGCCACTTAACATAGAACTTTTTACTGGTACCCCAAGCACAGGCACAAGTGTTTTGGCTGCGATCATACCGGGTAAATGTGCCGCACCGCCCGCACCAGCAATAATTACTTTGTAGCCATTTTTTTGAGCATTTTCGGCAAATTCAAAAAGTTTATCAGGCGTACGATGAGCAGAGACGACTTCCACATGATAAGGTACTTTTAATTCATCTAAAATCTGAGTTGCCTCTTGCATGGTAGCCCAATCGCTTTTTGAGCCCATAACAACAGCAATTTGTACAGTTTTTGACATGCTATTTTCTCAATTTTTTACTTAAAAACGTGGCGTAGAATAGCATATCTTATATACACCAAGCAAACGTTTGCCATCTAACTGGGTACTACCTAGTCTTATCTTATAATTATTTGATTTTTAAATTTTAGTAACTATACTTGATACCAAATTAATGGGCGATAGTTTATATGGGACGAATTGAAAAATTATTAGATAAGCTCGCACAATCAAAATCTACATTTAATTGGAATGAATTAGTTTCTTTGTTAGCTCAACAAGGTTATGAAAAGCGAGAAATGGCAGGCTCTCGAGTGAGATTTTATAATAGAACACTCGAACATACGATTTTGTTACACAAGCCTCACCCTGAAAATTATATTAAAGGCGGTGCTTTAAAGTCAGTGAAAGAATCATTAAAACAGGTAGGTATTCTATGAAGTTATTAAATTATAAAGGTTATGTTGGCACGATTGAGGCGGATTTAGAAAACAATATATTGTTTGGCAAACTTGCTTACATTCGTGATTTAGTGACTTACGAAGCAGAGTCATTATCTGAGTTAGAAAAAGAATTTCGTCAATCTGTTGATTTATATTTACAAGATTGTTTGGAATTAGGTAAAGAACCGAATAAGCCTTTTAAAGGTGTGTTTAATGTACGAATTGGCGAGGAATTGCATAGAGAAGCTACGATCATAGCTGGCGATCGTTCTCTTAATGCTTTTGTGACGGAAGCGATTCAAGAAAAAATTTTTCGTGAAAAACCAAGTTTAAGATAATAAAACGTAACGATATCATATTCACATTTTCTTTCTTCAAAGTAGGGCAAATTATGTTAGCCAAAGCAAAATATAGAAAAGATTACAAACAACCATATTTTACAGTCACAGACATTTATTTAGATTTTCAACTCGATCCTAAACACACCGTGGTGACGGCAACCACAAAATTCCAACGCTTAAATGATGAAGCGACTTCTTTATGTTTAGATGGGCATAGTTTCCAGTTTTCTTCTATTAAATTTAATGGTGAGCCATTTTCTGCTTATCAACAAGATGGCGAGAGTTTAACGCTCGATTTAAAAGGTAAAAGTGCGGAAGAATTTGAACTTGAAATTGTGACCTTCCTTGTGCCAGCCGAAAACACTTCATTACAAGGGTTATATCAGTCTGGCGAGGGTATTTGTACGCAATGCGAGGCGGAAGGTTTCCGTCAAATCACTTATATGCTTGATCGTCCTGATGTACTGGCGCGTTATACAACCAAAATTACCGCAGATAAAACCAAATATCCATTCTTACTTTCGAATGGTAACCGCATTGCAAGTGGTGAATTAGAAGATGGTCGCCATTGGGTGGAATGGAACGATCCGTTTCCGAAACCAAGCTATTTATTTGCTTTAGTGGCAGGGGATTTTGATTTATTACAAGATAAATTTATTACTAAAAGTGGCCGTGAAGTTGCATTAGAGCTTTATGTAGATCGCGGCAATCTTAACCGTGCAACTTGGGCAATGGAAAGTCTGAAAAAAGCGATGAAATGGGATGAAGATCGCTTTAATTTAGAATATGACTTAGATATTTACATGATCGTTGCCGTCGATTTTTTCAATATGGGCGCAATGGAAAATAAAGGGTTAAATATCTTTAACTCTAAATTTGTGTTGGCAAACCCACAAACAGCAACAGATGAAGATTATCTTGCCATTGAAAGCGTAATTGCGCACGAATATTTCCATAACTGGACAGGTAACCGTGTAACCTGCCGAGATTGGTTCCAATTAAGTTTGAAAGAAGGGTTAACGGTTTTCCGTGATCAAGAATTTTCTTCAGATACGGGTTCGCGTGCGGTGAATCGCATTAATAATGTGAAATTTTTACGCACCGTACAATTTGCCGAAGATTCAAGTCCAATGTCGCATCCGATTCGTCCTGAAAAAGTGATTGAAATGAATAACTTTTATACAGTGACCGTATATGAAAAAGGGGCAGAAGTGATTCGTATGTTGCATACTTTATTAGGTGAGCAAGGCTTCCAAAAAGGCATGCAACTTTATATTGCTGAAAATGATGGCAAAGCGGCAACCTGTGAAGATTTTGTTTCTGCAATGGAACGTGCCAATAATCTCGATTTAAACCAATTCCGTCGTTGGTATAGCCAATCGGGTACACCAGAATTATTGATTAGCGATGTCTATGACGAAAAAACGCATACTTATCGTTTAACGGTTTCACAATCCACACCGCCAACCGCAGATCAAATGGAAAAAGTGAATTTACATATTCCATTAAAAGTGGCACTTTATGATACGAACGGCACGAAACAAATGCTACAACATAATGGCGAATTGTTGAGTGATGTATTAAATGTTACTGAAAAAGACCAAGTCTTTGAATTTCATGGCATTTACGGTCGTCCAATTCCAGCATTGTTATGTGATTTTTCTGCGCCGGTAAAACTTGATTATGATTATAAAACTGAGCAGTTATTAGGCTTGCTGAAATTTGCAGATAATCAATTTATCCGTTGGGATGCGGCTCAGATGTTATTTGCGCAAGAATTACGTCGTAATGTTGTGCGTTTCCAACAAGGCGAGCCACTAGAAATTTCGCCTGAAATATTGACCGCACTTTCTCATGTTCTGAATCATTATGAGAAAGATATTGAACTGGCGACCTTAATTCTCACCCTTCCAAAAGAAATGGAATTTGCTGAAGGTTTCAAAACCATCGATCCTGATGGTATTTCAGCCGCAAGAGCATTTATGCAAGCGCAAATTGCCGAGACTTTAAAAGATGATTTCTTGCGCGTTTATACCCATATTCGTCTTGATGATTATCAAGTTACGCAACAAGACATCGCCTTGCGTGCAATGCGTAATCTTTGCTTAACTTATTTGGCTTACACCAATTTAGGCAACAACCTAGTGCAAAAACACTATAACAATGCGAATAATATGACAGATACATTGGCTGCATTAAGTGTTGCAACTAAAGCGGCATTACCTTGCAGAGATGTGTTATTAACTGATTTTGAACAAAAATGGCAACACGATGGATTAGTGATGGATAAATGGTTTGCATTACAAGCCACTCGCCCAGATGAAAATGTGTTGGAAATTATTCAGTTATTAATGGATCACCCAAGTTTTAACTTCAACAATCCAAACCGTTTACGTGCATTAATTGGTAGCTTTGCAAATCACAACTTAAAAGCATTCCATAATGTAAGCGGAGCAGGCTATCGTTTCTTAACGGATGTGTTAATCCGTTTAAATGAAAGTAACCCGCAAGTGGCTGCACGTTTAATTGAGCCATTAATTCGTTTTTCTCGCTTTGATGCCCAACGCCAAACGCTCATGAAACGTGCTTTAGAACGTCTAAGCATTGTAGAAAATCTTTCAAAAGATTTATTTGAAAAAATTGAGAAAGCGTTGCAGTAGGTGGAGTAAATATGCGTAAAAGGGAAATGAGTTGGTTACAATTTGTGGCCAACTGAAAGTGAAATCACCTAAAGCCAGATCTTTAAAATATGGTTAAAAGTGCGGTAAATTTTCAAATAGTTTTGGGGCATTTAGTATGCCCTTTGTTTTATATCTAGCTTTAATATTAATTTATTTCATACAAATACTGAAAATAATAAGTTTGCATAATATATTGATATAGCGCATTCTATACCCGTACAGACGTTTAGCCGTCTAAATGATTAAGAAGATTACTTTAAAACGGGAGTTATTATGACAACATTACATATTTTAGGCTTTCCTCGTGTAGGTGCGAAACGTGAATTAAAATTTGCACAAGAACGTTATTGGCGTAAAGAATTAGCAGAGCAAGATTTATTAGATTTAGCGAAAGCATTGCGTGAAAAAAACTGGAAACATCAAGCGGCAGCAAATGCAGATTTCGTTGCCGTGGGCGATTTCACGTTTTACGATCATATTTTAGATTTACAAGTGGCAACAGGGGCAATTCCTACTCGTTTTGGTTTTGATAGCCAAAATTTAACCCTTGATCAATATTTCCAACTTGCACGTGGTAACAAAGATCAATTTGCGATTGAAATGACCAAATGGTTTGATACGAACTATCACTATCTTGTGCCTGAGTTCCAAAAATCGACCGCTTTCAAAGCAAATCCAGCTCATTACGTGAATCAAATTCGTGAAGCGAAAGCGTTAGGCTTAAACTTCAAACCAGTGATTGTTGGTCCATTAACATTCTTATGGTTAGGTAAAGAAAAAGGCGAAGCATTTAACCGTTTCGATTTATTAAATCAATTAGTGCCTGTTTATGTTGAAATCTTAAACGCATTAGTGGCTGAAGGGGCTGAGTGGATTCAAATTGATGAACCTGCATTAGCATTAGATTTACCTGCAGAATGGGTTGAAGCCTATAAATCTGTTTACGCTGAATTAAGCAAAGTGAATGCAAAATTATTATTAGCTACTTATTTTGGTTCCGTTGCAGAACACGCTGAGTTATTAAAAGCCTTACCTGTTGCAGGCTTGCATTTAGATTTAGTGCGTGCGCCAGAACAACTTGCAGCATTTGAAGATTACAGCAAAGTGTTATCAGCTGGCGTGATTGAAGGCCGTAATATCTGGCGTGCAAACTTAAACAAAGTGTTAGATGTATTAGAGCCATTAAAAGCAAAATTAGGCGAGTGTTTATGGATTGCACCAAGCTGTTCATTATTGCACACCCCATTTGATTTAGAAGTGGAAGTACAATTAAAAGAAAAAAATACCGCACTTTATAGCTGGTTATCTTTCACGCTACAAAAAGTAGAAGAATTAAATGTATTAAAACAAGCCTTAAATAATGGCAGAGCCTCTGTACAAGCAGCATTAGATGCAAGCCAAGCGGCAGCAGATGCACGTGCAACCTCAAAAGAAATTCATCGTCCTGAAGTGGCAGAACGTTTAGCAAACTTACCAAAAGGTGCGGATCAACGTAAATCGCCATTTGCAGAACGTATCGTTAAGCAAAATGCGTGGTTAAATTTACCGCTTCTGCCAACTACAAACATTGGTTCATTCCCACAAACTACCGAAATTCGTCACGCACGTGCAAGTTTCAAAAAAGGTGAATTATCCCTTGCAGATTACGAAGCGGCAATGAAAAAAGAAATCGAATATGTAGTGCGTCGCCAAGAAGAATTAGATTTAGATGTATTAGTTCATGGTGAAGCGGAACGTAACGACATGGTGGAATATTTCGGGGAATTATTAGATGGTTTCGCATTCACTAAATTTGGTTGGGTACAAAGCTATGGTTCACGTTGTGTAAAACCGCCTGTGATTTACGGTGATGTGACTCGCCCAGAGCCAATGACAGTACGCTGGTCACAATATGCACAAAGCCTCACAAACCGTGTAATGAAAGGAATGCTTACTGGTCCTGTAACTATTTTACAATGGTCATTCGTGCGTAACGATATTCCACGTTCAACCGTATGTAAACAAATCGGCGTAGCGTTATCTGATGAAGTGTTAGATTTAGAAGCAGCGGGCATTAAAGTCATCCAAATCGATGAGCCAGCAATTCGTGAAGGTTTACCGCTCAAACGTGCAGATTGGGATGCATACTTGCAATGGGCAGGCGAAGCATTCCGTTTAAGCTCAATGGGCGTGCAAGATGATACACAAATTCACACGCATATGTGTTATTCCGAGTTTAACGATATCTTACCTGCCATTGCGGCATTAGATGCGGATGTGATTACCATAGAAACCTCTCGTTCAGATATGGAATTATTAGATGCCTTCGTAAAATTCAACTACCCGAATGACATCGGTCCAGGTGTGTATGATATCCACAGCCCTCGTGTACCAACCGCAGGTGAAATTGAACACTTATTACGCAAAGCATTAAATGTAATTCCAAAAGAACGGTTATGGGTAAATCCAGACTGCGGTTTAAAAACACGTGGTTGGACAGAAACTATTGACCAACTAAAAGTGATGGTGGATGTAACGAAAAAATTACGAGCGGAATTAGCGTAAGTCATAATACAAAAAGCATAATTTTCAAACACAACATAATTAAAGCCGAATCCGATTGGATTCGGTTTTTATATAGCCAATTTTCTTTGAATTATCAACCGCACTTTTAGTGGTTTTTCCTGAATAAAAAACTCAGCAGAAATATCTACTGAGCTTTGTTTAATGTTTTTTCAATTTAAACTTTTTATCAAAATAAAGTATTATTTTCTATTAGGATTAATAAAAGCTGGTGGATTTGCTGGTTTAACAGAAAGATAGCCATAATCACCAGTAATCATGTGTGAATTAATGACACCATTTTCACAACTAGATATAGGCATATCAAATCCCATAATATTGATAACTAAAGTCGAAAGTTGTTGATGGAATAATCGCTTACACTGATCAAATTCTTTTAATTTTTGTTGGATCTTTTCATTTTTTGTATAAATAAATACTGGTACAAGATATTGATCTTCTGCCGTTGTCCCTTGATTGTAATGATTTTTGGTAACAAATTGCCCGTGATCTGAGGTATAAATTAAAACATAATCATCTTTTCCTCGTTGTTTGAGATAATTAAATACTTTTTGAATAAATTGATCAGTATTATAAACTGTGCTGTCATAATTATCTAAGGGGGAGCCATCTTTAAAGATTCTATCTTCTTCTTTTAAATATTCAGCATAGGGGCTATGTGAACCTCGTTGATGTAGCACAATAAAATTTTTTTGTTTATCAAGATCAATTTTTTGTAATAGAGGGAAGAGTTTATGATCGTTCATTCCTTGCTCTGGTGATAAACCCAACTGCGTTGGGGTGATTTGGTGATTCATCCAACTTTTTCCCATAATACTCATAATCATCATTGCGTGTTCTGGTTGTGCAGTATAAAAATGAGTATCAAATCCTTGAAGTTTTGCTAGTTTGAAGAAATTCGTATCGCCTTTCATTATTTGTTTTAGTCCATTTGGACGGGGAATTGCATTGAAAAGTGCAGGTACAGAGATGGCGGTCATTAAGCCTGCACTATACGCTTCTTTTAATAAAACATTAGGATTTTCGTTGGCTAATTGTCGAATAAAAGGCATAGTTTCTCGTTCATAACCGAAATAATCGACGTGTTTTGAACTTAAACTTTCTCCCATAATAAAAATAATATTGTTTACATCAGGTGAAGATATAATTGCGGGAGTTGGATGTAAATAGTCTTTTACTTGACTTAAGTTGAATGTTTCATAAGGAATAACTTTTCCGATGAAATTACCTACAGAAAAGAAATTACTTTTTACTCTAGAATACGCAGGATTGGAAGTAACGCCTAATTCTTGCGTAGAATAAAATGATCTACTAAATAAGTAGAGGAATAAGCAAATAAATAAAATATCAGATATACAATACTTGCTTACTTTTCTTGTAGGATATATAAATAATGCAGAAATAAAAATAATAGTTTCCAATAATGAGTAAATTACAGGTGGTCCAACGCGATCCAACATTGTAATACCAACATGAGAGACTTCCCCAATTTCTTTGAACATCAGGAAGTAATTTGTGCCATTGATCCAATTATCATATACTGCGTAATGTCCAGAGTTAATAATAACAGAGGATGCAAAAAATAAACAAACAAAGAATTTAGTGATTTTATATTTTGAGAAAATAAGAAAAATGATAAGTAATAAGTTAATGCTGTAAGTTTCAATATAACGACCAAGTGGAGGAATATTAAATATATTTCGATAAATTATTTCGCTAATCAATAGTATTAGGGGGTAAGCTAAGATGATAAATGATTTTAAACTGGACTTCATTGTTTCTCCAATTAGTTGAGCTATTTTATTTTTTTACTATAATTATTACCAATAGAAAAATCAATGTTAATTTTTTATTAAAAATATATAAAATTTTATATGTTATGATAACTCTAATGAGAAATAGGATGATTTTTTATTAATTAGATTTTTTATTATTTGCACATCATCTTTGTTCCTCGTAGAATACAAGCTGTCTTCCCTTTAAAGTGCGGTGAAAATTAACCGCACTTTCTTACAGTCAACTATCCCGAGAGATAAACGAGTATGTATCAATTATTCCGTCGCGGCATTTTCCAAATGGATGCTGAAAAGGCTCATAATTTCACGATTCAATGCTTGAAATTAGCCGGTAATCCTTTATTTCAATCGATCTTAAAATCTATTATTCATGCTCCCAAAGGCTTTCAGAAAACGGTAATGGGTGTGAATTTCCCTAATCCCATTGGATTAGCGGCAGGAGCGGATAAAAATGGCGATGCGATTGATGGTTTCGGTGCATTGGGTTTCGGTTTTCTCGAAGTAGGGACTGTCACGCCTGTTGCACAAGATGGGAATACAAAGCCACGTCAGTTTCGCTTGATTGAAGCTGAAGGTATTATTAACCGTAATGGTTTTAATAATAATGGTATTGACTATCTTATAGAAAATGTGAAAAACGCACGTTATCAAGGCGTGATTGGCATCAATATTGGTAAGAATAAATTCACACCTTTAGAACAAGGCAAAGATGATTATATTTTCTGTTTGAACAAAGCCTATAACTATGCAGGTTACATTACGGTGAATATTTCATCACCCAATACACCGGATTTGCGTCAGTTACAATATGGTGACTATTTTGATGATTTATTGCGAAGCATCAAGGATCGTCAAGCTGTTTTGGCAAACCAATACAATAAATATGTGCCGATTGCGGTAAAAATTGCACCAGATTTAACGGAAAGTGAATTAGTGCAAATTGCGGATACGTTGGTTCGTCATAAAATGGATGGCGTTATTGCAACGAATACCACGGTTTCTCGTGATACGGTTATGGGGATGAAAAATGCGGAACAGCAAGGCGGATTAAGTGGAAAGCCGTTGCAGCATAAAAGCACAGAGATTATTAAGCGATTACATCAAGAATTAAAAGGTCAGATCCCGATTATTGGTAGCGGCGGCATTGATGGCTTGCAAAATGCGCAAGAGAAAATTGAGGCTGGTGCAGAGTTGTTGCAAGTTTATTCAGGATTGATTTATCACGGTCCAAAATTAGTAAAAGAATTAGTAAAAAGTATTAAATAATGACAAAAAAATATGACTTACATTGTCACAGCACCGCATCAGATGGGGTGTTGAGCCCAACTGAATTAGTACATCGCGCTTATGCGCAAGGCGTGAACGTGCTGGCATTATGCGATCACGATACTATTGCAGGCATTGATGAAGCTGAGATTGCAGCGAAAGAAGTAGGCATTGAATTAATTACTGGAGTAGAAATCTCCACAAATTGGGAAGGGCGAGGGATTCATATTGTAGGATTAAACTTCGATAAAACTCATCCCCAAATGACCGCACTTTTGCAAAGTCAAAAGGCATTACGCGAAAAAAGAGCGGTGGAAATTGGCGATAAATTAGAAAAAGCAGGGATTCCTCATGCTTATGAAGGTGCAAAAGCCTTAGCCGATGGCGAAGTGACGCGTGCTCATTACGCACGTTATTTGGTGAAGATTGGTAAGGTATCTAATGATGGTCAAGCCTTTAAACGCTATTTAGGACAAGGAAAATCGGCATTTGTCAAAGCAGAATGGACAGATATTCCCACCGCGATTGAGACAATCCATGTAGCAGGTGGTATAGCTATTATTGCGCATCCATTACGTTATAACATGACGGGGAAATGGGTGCGTAAGCTGATAACCGATTTCAAGGCTTGGGGTGGTGATGGCATGGAAATGGCGGATTGTGGTCAGACAAAAGATCAACGTCAAATGCTTGCTCGTTGGGCAAAAGAATTTGATCTGCTGGGATCCGTTGGCTCCGATTTTCATTTCCCTTGTGGTTGGATTGAGTTAGGAAAAAATTTAGATTTAGTTGATGGCGTTATCCCTGTTTGGGAAAAATTTTAGCTAGATAGATAATGTTCAAAATAATAAATACCTGTTTCCTTGATAATAAAATTTATTTGGAAACAGGTATTTTTTATGGTTCAAAATATAAAAACTGAATTTATCCTTCGGATTTTTTCTGATTATCTAATAAATAATGTGGCGGCAATTCAGGCATTGAATCTTGTTCATCAACGGATTCAATTTCAGGTTTGAGATAAAATTCAGTCGCTTCATGATTGCTTTTAGTTTTACCTAATAATTGTGGCTGAAGTTTTACAAAAGTACTATTCGGTGCAAGCCAGATGCCGATAAATGCTTGATTAAATTTAGCATCAAAATCGTGTTCCAAAACTGTATCATTTAATACAAAGTAACCTCTATCGGGTAAGGCAATATAGTTTAAAATATCGTTTGGTGAGAAATCCGGAAATGTGGATTGCATTTCTTTAAGCCAACTTTGAGTATCGCCATCATTAAGTTTTAATGTTTCGATTTCTTTAATAAGCGTAATCGCAAAATTTTTTCCTTCAATCGGTTTTTCATATTTGAAAGAGAGCATTAATGGGCGTTCATTTTCTTGATAAGTGCCCGTTTCGGAAAATAAGCCAATGGTATAAACATGGAACGGCCCCCAAGTGTATTCGGCATTTCCGATGGGTTGCCAATGAGCAAAAGGTGCGGCAGAAAAAAACGTTATCATTGCCACAAAAAGGGATTTCATTTTCATAATAAATTGCCGTGAATAAAATTGTGTTGATTATAACAAACCGCATCAAAAAACAAATGAGAAACGAGTAAAAAGGCGAGTAATTTTACTCGCCTTTAATATTACTGATGTTAATTTGTGCGGTGTATTATTTTAGGCTACCCACCATATCTTCAGGGCGAACCCATTTATCAAAATCTTCTGCAGAAACTAAGCCTAAATTAATCGCTTCTTCACGTAATGTGGTGCCATTTTTGTGCGCTGTTTTTGCAATTTTAGCCGCGTTTTCATAGCCAATATGCGTATTAAGTGCGGTCACCAACATCAATGAATTTTCAAGTTGTTGTTTAATTCTTGGATAGTTTGGTTCAATACCCACAGCACAGTGTTCATCGAAAGATACGCAAGCATCACCTAATAATTGAGCAGATTGTAAGAAGTTTGCAATCATCACAGGGTTGAACACATTTAATTGGAAGTGACCTTGTGAACCCACAAATGCGATTGTGGTGTCGTTACCAAATACTTGTGCGCAGACCATTGTCATCGCTTCACATTGAGTTGGGTTGACTTTACCCGGCATGATTGAAGAACCCGGTTCATTTTCAGGAATTAAAATTTCGCCAATTCCTGAACGAGGGCCTGATGCTAATAGACGAATATCGTTCGCAATCTTAAATAAACTCATTGCTAATTGACGTAATGCACCGTGAGTTTCAACAATCGCATCATGAGCGGCTAATGCTTCAAATTTATTATCTGCAGTGACAAATGGAAGTGCGGTGAATTTTGCTATGTAATCTGCCACTTTCACATCATAGCCTTTTGGCGTGTTCAAACCTGTGCCAACCGCGGTGCCACCCAATGCTAATTGACTTAAATGCGGAAGAGTATTTTTTAATGCTTTTAAGCCGAAATCTAATTGAGCCGCATAAGCCGAAAATTCTTGACCTAATGTGAGTGGCGTTGCATCCATTAAGTGAGTGCGGCCAATTTTTACTACGTTTTTGAAGGCTTCAGATTTTGCTGCAAAAGTTTTTTGTAAACGTTCAACACAAGGAATGGTGTGTTCAACTACTTTTTTATATGCAGCAATGTGCATTGCCGTTGGGAAAGTATCATTTGAAGATTGTGATTTGTTCACATCATCATTTGGGTGAATAATAGATTTTTCACCTAATTTACCACCGTTTAGCACATGCGCACGATTGGCAACGACTTCGTTCACATTCATATTAGATTGTGTACCAGAACCAGTTTGCCAAATAACGAGTGGGAATTGATCGTCTAATTTATTTGCTAAAATTTCGTCACAAGCCTGAGCAATTAAATTACGTTTTTCAAGAGGTAATACACCTAAATCATGATTAGCAAATGCGGCTGCTTTCTTTAAATAGCCAAAAGCTTCAATAATTTCATGTGGCATTGATGCGGCAGGACCAATTTTAAAGTTATTGCGTGAACGTTCAGTTTGTGCAGCCCAGTATTTATCTGCTGGAACTTGAACTTCACCCATTGTGTCTTTTTCAATACGAAATGCCATTCTGTACTCCTATGAATTGAATGAAAATTAATACTGAGTTGATTTTAACACTTCAGAGTTATGAGTGGAACGTAACAAAAACGTTAAAAATCAGTTTTGTGACATAGATCATAAAAGTGCGGTGGATTTTCACGCATTTGTAATAATGTATATTTAATTATTTATTTTTTAGGGTTTTTTCGTTAAAATTTCACCCTTTTTATAGGGCAAGATTGAGAAAATAACGGGGCTAAAATGGCAAAAACTGCGCAATTTTACATTCTTACGGAAGATTGTACATTAACTGTCGAAGAAATAGCCTGTAATCTTGCTGCTTCAATATGGCGATCAGGGAAAAAAGTATTGATTAGCTGTGAAAGTGAGGCTCAAGCCTTAGAGATTGATGAGCGTTTGTGGCAACGAGATCCTAATGAATTTGTTCCGCATAATTTATCGGGTGAGGCAACACAATATCCCACACCGATAGAGATTTCATGGCTTGGGAAACGAAATTTACAACGTCGTGATGTGTTAATTAATTTGCAACAAGAAATCCCAGATTTTAGCCATAGTTTTACCCAAATTATTGATTTTGTACCGAAAGATGATGCCTTAAAAACACAAGCTCGAGAACGTTATAAACAGTTAAGAACCTTGGGATGGGTACTTTCTACAGAAAATATAGAATAACAGAATGGAGTAATTATGAAGAAAACCAAATTTTGCTTAAATTTATTATTAGGAACAGCTGTATTGATGATTTCAGCTTGTGAGAAACAGGAAAATAAAGTTGAAGCCACACCTAAAGTTGAAGCAACCCCTAAAGTTGAAGAAACTCAACAGGCCACAAAACAGGATGTTAAAAAGGAAGCTGCTCTTTTAGAAGAAAATAAAGAAAAAACTTCTGTTGTAGATCAGAAATCTGAAGCGGTTGAACAAGAAAAAATGGTTGAAGCTGAAAAAACAGTAGATGTGACTACTCAACAAAAAACGCAAGAAACTCAAGTTTTATCTAAAGTATCGCCAGCTCCAGCTAAAATAAAGCAGGCAAATGATCCAAATACAGAAAAACGAAAAATATTACAAATACTAGAACAACAATATCAGCAAGTTCGTTGCACTAGCGAGGGAGAGAAACTCGGTTCTGAGAGTTTTTGCCATCAAGAGGAATATCGCTTATTAAATGAAATTGATCGTTTAAAGAAAGAATTGAGATAGTTTCATAAAACTTTCTAAAATCCAACCGCTCTTTAAGGATCAAAATGAAACCAAACGACATTACTTTCTATCAACGCTTTGAAGCCGATATTCTCGCAGGGCGTAAAACCATCACCATTCGGGACAAATCCGAAAGCCATTTTAAAGCAGGTGATATTTTACTAGTCGGTCGATTTGAAGATAATCAATATTTCTGCACCATTGAAGTATTAAGTGTGTCTCCGATTACCCTTGATGAACTGACGGAACAACATGCGAAGCAGGAGAATATGGAGTTGGAAGAATTGAAAGAGGTGATTCGGGGGATTTATCCGAACGAAGAGCAGTTTTATTTGATTGAATTTATAAAAATTTAGGACTTTTATGGACAGTAAAGCGCAAAAAGCAAAATATGCTAAGCAATCTAAAATTTTTCTTTTAATATCCCCCCTTATTGCAATTCTTGGATTGTTTGATTATAGCAAGCTTAAAGGAACTGGTGGTGAGGTAAATTTAGACTCTTTAACATTTACAGCGCAATTTTTATACCATCATGGTGGTGAGAATGCAGTGTTATTGGGGCCAATGATCTTTGCGTTACTTGTCTTTTCTACTGGACTTTTTTTCTTATATAAATCTAAAAGGTAAATCATATGTTTCAGCGTGTAGTCTTTCTTTTTTTGTTCATGTTTTTTTCTAATTTTGCTAATGCGATTGATGAAAATGGAATGTTTAGCCAAGCAGTTCAGTTCACTCAACAAGGAAATTATTCAGAAGCAGAAAAAATTTATAAGAAACTCTTGAATGGGAATAGCCCGCAAAGAGCTGCAACTATGCTCGGTACTATAGCTGAAGAACAAAGAAAATATCCTGAAGCCATAAAATGGTATGAAAAATCAGGTGATAGTATTGCTAGGTTTAATTTGGCTGCAATGTATTTGGAAGGGAAGGGGGTAGAGCAAGATTACGATAAGGCTGTAAAATTATACCTTCCATTGGTACAAGAAAATTTTCCATATGCGAAGCATTATCTGGGACGTTTATATCTAGAAGGTCTTGGTGTTCCTTTGGACGTTAATAAAGCAATTCAATTATTGACTGAGGCATCAGATGTAGTTGATAAAGCTGGGTATGATTTAGGCCAGATTTATAAAGAAGGATATAAGGTGCCTATAAGCTCAGAAAAATCATCTAAGTTTTTTAGAAAATCATGTAAGTTAGGTTATCAATTAGCCTGCCAAGAATATGATATGAATATTAAGAAAATGGCAAAAATGATAGGTGTCTCAGAAGAAACATTAAAATATATGGATAATAAAAAAAATTAATTTATAAGGTTATTTAACCTGCTATATTTAAAATATTCGGAGGAATAAATTCCTCCTGACAAAAAGAGAGTAACAATGACACAAAAATTCGAAATGGCAGACCGTTTTAATCCGTCTGCGGTGGAACAAGCCCTTTATCAACATTGGGAAGAGAGCGGTTATTTTAAACCGTCTGAAAATGAAAACGCGCCGAGCTATTGCATTGCGATTCCGCCGCCGAACGTCACGGGTTCCTTACACATGGGACACGCGTTCCAGCAAACCTTAATGGATACTTTAATCCGTTTTAACCGTATGGAAGGGCATAACACTTTGTGGCAAGCGGGCACAGACCACGCGGGTATCGCAACTCAAATGGTGGTGGAACGTAAAATTGCCGCAGAAGAAGGCAAAACTCGCCACGATTATGGTCGTGAAGCGTTCATCAACAAAATCTGGGATTGGAAAGCCTATTCAGGTGGCACAATCAGCCAACAAATGCGTCGTTTAGGAAACTCTATCGACTGGGAACGTGAGCGTTTTACTATGGATGATGGTTTATCTAACGCGGTAAAAGAAGTGTTTGTTCGTTTGCACGAAGAAGGTTTGATTTACCGTGGTAAACGTTTAGTAAACTGGGATCCAAAACTTCACACAGCGATTTCTGATTTAGAAGTTGAAAATAAAGAGAGTAAAGGTTCCCTTTGGCATTTCCGCTATCCGTTAGCAAACGGTGCAAAAACGGCAGATGGTAAAGATTATTTAGTGGTGGCAACCACGCGTCCAGAAACTATGTTGGGCGATACGGCAGTGGCGGTGCATCCTGAAGATGAGCGTTATCAATCTTTAATTGGTAAAACGGTCGTTCTGCCGTTGGCTAATCGTGAAATTCCGATTATTGCGGATGAATATGTGGATCGTGAATTCGGTACCGGTGTAGTGAAAATTACCCCAGCGCACGACTTTAACGACTATGAAGTGGGTAAGCGTCACAGCTTGCCGATGGTTAACGTGTTAACCTTAAACGCAGATATTCGTGATGAAGCGGAAATTATCGGTACTAACGGTAAACCCCTTGCAGACTATGAAGCGACTATTCCTGTAGATTACCGTGGTTTAGAGCGTTTTGCTGCACGTAAGAAAATCGTCGCAGATTTTGAAGCGTTGGGTTTATTAGACGAAATTAAACCACACGATTTGAAAGTCCCTTATGGTGACCGTGGTGGCGTGCCGATTGAGCCGATGTTAACCGACCAATGGTATGTGAGCGTAAAACCGCTTGCTGATGTAGCAATTAAAGCGGTGGAAGATGGCGAAATCCAATTCGTGCCAAAACAATACGAAAACCTTTACTTCTCTTGGATGCGTGATATTCAAGATTGGTGTATCTCTCGCCAACTTTGGTGGGGACACCGCATTCCTGCGTGGTATGACGCAGAGGGTAACGTGTATGTTGCTCGTAACGAAGAAGAAGTGCGGTCAAAATACAACTTAGATTCTGCGGTTGAGTTAAAACAAGATGAAGACGTGCTAGACACCTGGTTCTCATCAGGTTTGTGGACATTCTCAACTTTAGGCTGGCCAGAGCAGACTAAAGAGCTCAAAATGTTCCATCCAACAGATGTGTTAATCACCGGCTTCGACATCATCTTCTTCTGGGTTGCGCGTATGATTATGTTTACGATGCACTTTGTGAAAGATGAAAACGGCAAACCGCAAGTGCCATTCAAAACCGTGTACGTGACGGGCTTAATCCGTGATGAGCAAGGTCAAAAAATGTCGAAATCAAAAGGCAACGTGCTTGATCCAATCGATATGATTGACGGTATCAGCCTTGAAGATTTACTTGAAAAACGCACTGGCAACATGATGCAGCCGCAATTAGCAGAGAAAATTGCTAAAGCAACCCGCAAAGAATTTGCTGAAGGTATTGCCGCTCACGGTACAGACGCATTGCGTTTCACATTAGCCGCATTGGCTTCAAACGGTCGTGATATCAACTGGGATATGAAACGCTTGGAAGGCTACCGTAACTTCTGTAATAAATTATGGAATGCAAGCCGTTTCGTGCTCACCAATGACAAATTAGATTTAAGTCAAGGCGAAATTGAATTCTCCGTGGCAGACCGTTGGATTCAATCAGAATTCAATCGTACCGTGGAAACTTTCCGTAATTCATTAAGCCAATATCGTTTCGACCTTTGTGCCAATGCGATTTATGAATTTACCTGGAACCAATTCTGCGACTGGTATTTAGAATTGACTAAACCAGTATTTGCTAACGGTAACGCAGCACAAATCCGTGCGGCAAGCCAAACTTTGGTTCACGTGTTAGAAAAATTATTACGTTTAGCACATCCGCTTATTCCATTTATTACCGAAGAAATTTGGCAAAAAGTAAAAGGTTTTGTCGGCATTACGGCTGACAGCATTATGTTACAACCTTTCCCACAAGTGGAAGAAAACGGCTTTGATCCAGAAGCAGAAGCTGAAATTGAGTGGTTAAAAGAAGTAATTGTTGCGGTGCGTAATATTCGTGCAGAAAGCAACATCGCACCAAGCAAAGGATTAGATCTGTTATTCCGTAATTTAAGTGCAGAAAATGCAAAAATTCTCGAAAAACAGACCGATCTTTTAAAAGCGATGGCGAAATTAGACAACGTTCAAGTGTTAGCCGCAAATGAAACAGCACCACTTGCGGTAGCGAAACTCGTTGGTAATGCTGAATTGCTCGTACCAATGGCTGGCTTTATCAATAAAGAAGCAGAGCTTGCCCGTTTAACTAAAGAGATTGAAAAATATCAAAACGAAGTTAAACGTATCGAGAACAAACTCAGCAACGAAGCTTTCGTGGCTAAAGCACCAGAAGCGGTTATCGCTAAAGAACGCGAAAAACAAGCCGAATATCAATCTGGATTAGAAAAAATCCAAGAGCAGTATAAGGCGATTGAGGCACTTTAATACTTGCTATAAAAAACGTCGGTTTCTCCGACGTTTTTTGTTTTTAGAAATTAAAATATGGTGAGTTTTTTACAGTATTTTTATATTGCAAATAGAGAAAATTATTAAATAAAAAGATAAGAGAAATATTGATTTAGATTAGAAAAATTAGAGAGATTGAGAGATATAAATTGGAATAAAAAAGTAGGCGCAATGCCTACTTTTTTATTTTTGATTTAATCCTAAAAAATCCCCAACTTCGTGTTCGAGTTGACTCATAGCGAGTAGGGCTTCTTGGGTTTTCTTAGCTTCATCTTCATCAATAACACTCATTGCAAAGCCTACATGAACGAGCACCCATTTGCCAAGTAAATCGGCCGGATCTCCTGTGCAGACTAGAGAAATATTCACATCACGTTGTACGCCACATACATCCACGGTGGCAAGTTGAAGAGCGCTTTCGCCAATCTTAACAATTTGGCCTGGAACACCTAAACACATAATACATTCACTCCTATTGAAATTTGTGTCTATTTTACTATCGCGCGGAATAAGTTACGTCGATCTGGATCAAAAGTTGTTGCTTTTGTTGGCATAGATAAAATTATTCTGAGGCAATCTTGTGCGTTTTCGATTTTGCCATTTTTAACGACAACCAAAGTTTGATCATCATAAAATTAAGAAACTATAGAAAAATATGTCACAAATTGTGAACGTAATGTTATTGTATTTGAGAGGAGTTCTTATTTGTTTATTTTTAGGAAAGAAAAAAGGCTGCAATGTTGCGCAGCCTTATTATGTTATTTTTTCTTTTGAGGTCGAGCGGATGTATTTTCTTGGATATCTTTATCACCACATTCAAAAATTTGTGCGCTGATTCTATAGCCAGTAATATGGCTTTCTATTGCATATCCTTCTTCATCTAATGGGCAACGACTTTTACAAGTTGGTAGTTCTTCAACAATTCGTAATGTAATTCTTTTTCCTTTACCAATTGCCTCTGCAGCATTATTTCTAAGATCATTGAGCGCACTATCTCTCAAGGTTTCCCGAGTAACTGAGCCTGGAGTATATAAGGTAGCTGAATTAGTTGTTTCCTTGCCTTCCGCCTCGCCTAACACTTTACAACCGTAGGGAGTTGAACGCACTGTTGTAATTCCTCTTGCTTCAGGATTTAAAGATTTCCCTTCATAAGGCACAAATTGAACACAGCCAGATAATACTGTGGATGCGATTGTAGTTAAAATAATACTAGGTACTAACTTTTTCATTTTTCATTCCTTAATATGTTGTTTATTAAGCCTTTTATTTAATCGTATTGGTTATTAGGAGAAGAAATGATACACTAGCTACCAATTAATCTACACCAATAAAAGGGAGTGTTTGCCCTCCTTTTTGTGGTGAAAAACATCAAATTAGGTAAAATCTAAAATGAATCTTAATCAAAAAATTCGTACAATACGTGAACAAAATGCGTTATCACAAGAAGATATGGCAACGAAGATGAATATGTCTGTTAATGGCTATGCGAAGATTGAACGTGGAGAAACAAAATTGCGTCTAGATAAGTTAGAGCAGATTGCACAGATTTTTAATTTGGACATTGTAGAACTGCTTTCTTCAGATCAGCAAAATATATTTTTGATTAATGAGCATAGCAACTTAAGTTCTAATTATTACGGTAAAAGTAGTGGTAACGATTTTGTGATTGAAAAACTGAATTTGATTATTATGCATAAAGATGAGCTTCTCCAAAAACAATCTGATGAAATTGCATCACTGAAAAAAATAATCGCCTTACTTGAACAAAAATAATATTAAAAATAAAGCACTACTGAAATTCAGTGGTGCTTAAACGAAAAATTCTAGAACGAGTTAAAAATTTTTTCAAAAACTAACCGCACTTTTTCTTCATCTTTTACGCCCGCAGCACTCTCTACGCCAGAATTAAGATCTAAGCCTAAGCAATTTTGTTGAATGGCTTGTTCCACATTATTTGGTGAGATACCTCCGGCTAAAATAATCTTATGTTTAAGGTTTTCAGGAATTAATGACCAATCAAAAGTTTTCCCTGTTCCGCCTTGTTGGTTCTCTGTTTGGCTGTCAAAAATATAACGATCCACATTCAAATCATCAGTAAAATTAACCGCACTTTGGGCTTCAGTATTGACAGAAATCGCTTTCCAGATTTGCGTGTTTTTTGGTAGTTGTTGGCGAAGGGCGGTAATAAATCCTTCGGTTTCTGCACCATGTAATTGCACCGCGTAAAGCTGTAACTGGTTAGCTATTTTTACAATGAAGTCAATTTCTTGATTCTGAAACACACCAACAAATCGAAGTGGAGCAGCGGTTACTAATTCTTGCGCCTGGCGTAAACTCACATAACGTTTTGAATGTTCGGCGAAGATTAATCCGCCGTAAAGTGCGCCGTTTTCGTAAACGATTTTGACATCTTGCGCGCGCGTTAAACCGCATACTTTATTTTCTCCAAAAATCACCGAGCGAACCGCATTATTCAAATCTTGGTTGCCCATTAAGCTGCTCCCAATTAAGAAACCATGCGCCACTTTTTGTAATTGACGAATTTGCTTGTGGTTGTAAATGCCTGATTCGCTAATAATACGTACATCAGCAGGGATACGGTCGGCATATTTTTGAGTGAGTTCAACAACACGATTTAAATCCACAGTTAAATCGTGTAAGTTACGATTATTGACACCAATAATTTTCGCACCAAGCGCAAGGGCGCGTTCAAATTCTTCTTCATTACTAGTTTCTGTCAATACGCCCATACCAAGAGAATGCGCAAGATCTGCCAGCACACGATAAGTCTCATCGTTTACCACAGAAAGCATTAATAAAATTGCATCCGCTTGATAGTAGCGTGCAAGGTAAACTTGATATTCGCTGATCATAAAATCTTTGCAAAGCACAGGTTGGCTCACGATATCGCGAACTAAAGGCAAGAACTCAAAATTACCTTGGAAGTATTTTTCGTCAGTTAGCACAGATACAGCAGAGGCATAGTGTTTATAGACATTGGCGATGTCTTCCAAATTAAATTCAGCACGAATTAATCCTTTGGAAGGGGAGGCTTTTTTACATTCCAAAATGTAAGCGGGCTTTTGATGCGTGCCTTTTGCTAACGCATCATAAAAAGAGCGGTCAGATTTTTGAATCTTTTCTTTAAATTGTGAAAGCGGAAATTCAGTTTCCTTTGCTTTAACCCATTGCGCTTTATCAAGCACAATTTTTTGTAACACCGTAGCGGAATCAATGGGTTTGGTAAAATCTTGAGTGATCATCATTTTTCTTCTTATG
This sequence comes from Haemophilus haemolyticus, assembly GCF_003351405.1. Classification (GTDB taxonomy): domain Bacteria; phylum Pseudomonadota; class Gammaproteobacteria; order Enterobacterales; family Pasteurellaceae; genus Haemophilus; species Haemophilus haemolyticus_N. The sequence goes on along the minus strand of NZ_CP031240.1, from coordinate 1,768,596 downwards.
GTGGCGTATCAAATTAGCTTTTTATTAATATGTGGTTAATTTCTGTAATGTTTCAAAGGCTTTACCTGATGCAAGGTGCGCCAATACATTTTGTACATTTTGTTTTAAGTCATCATGCCCAAATAATTTCAATAATAATGCCGTGTTTGCCGCGACAGCATTTGCGTGTTCAGCCCTTCCTTTACCTTGTAAAAGTGCGGTGAGCATTTGGGCATTTTCTTGTGGTTCACCACCGCGAAGAGTTTCGAGGGATTGCGCTTTTAAGCCAAAATCTTCAGGCGTTAAAGTGAAATATTCAATTTTGCCATTTTTAATTTCTGCCACTTGCGTTTCACCGTGTAATGCGACTTCATCTAAGCCAGAACCATGAACAACAAAGGAATATTGATGTTCTAAGGCAACGGCGGTTTCAGCATAGGTTTTCACTAATTCAGGGGCATACACGCCAAGCAAATGATAAGTCGGGCGGGCAGGATTGATAAGCGGCCCTAAAATATTAAAGATAGTGCGCGTTTTTAAAGCAGCACGGACAGGCGCAACATGGCGGAAACCAGAATGATATTGTTGAGCAAATAAAAAGCAGACACCAATTTCATCTAATGCTTGTCGAGCTTGCTCTGGTGTGACATTCACATTCACGCCAAGTGCGGTTAACACATCGCTAGCACCTGATTTGCTTGATACGCTGCGGTTACCGTGTTTTGCTACTTTGGCTCCCATTGATGCTGCCACAATCGCACTAGCAGTGGAAATATTAATGGTGTTTTGCCCATCACCCCCCGTTCCCACAATATCCGCAAAAGCATAATTTGGATGTGGAAATGCTTTGGCATTTTGTAATGAGGCGGCAACCGCGCCCGTAATTTCCTCAGTATTTGCTCCCCGCACTTTTAAAGCGATAAGCATAGCAGCAATTTGTTCATTGGAAAGCTCACCTTGGATGACTGAATTAAAAAGTTCGGTACTTTCTGAGATTGAAAGTGAATGTCCGTTATAAAGTTGTTCTAATAATTGGTTGTGTTGCATAGTCTATTCCTGTTTTTCTTTATATATGGATTTGTTAATTTTCTATATTTTATTAAACATAAATATCGTAATCTAAATCGCGCGCCTCATCGCCTGTCATTCCGCGGAACCCCCAGCAATGCGCAGGCTGTTCTTTAATCGTAATCTCCACATCGTGAGCACGGATGCCGAGCTTGTACTCTAATTCGCTAAACAGCATTTTTATCAAGCGTTTTTTCGTGCCCTCCATACGACCAGCCATCAGGTTAATTTCGATGACCGTGTAATCATCGCTACGGTCGAGAGGGTAGTAAAAATCTTCTTTTTCTAAACACAAAAAGCGAATCGCGTGTTTACCTTTAGGAATATCTAAGCCGAGATAGAGACTGTTATAAATGACTTCTGCCAGTTGTTCACGACGTGGTGCGAGTTTGGATTTAAGTCCGAATACGGTGATCATTTTTTCTCCTTTAAAAGTGCGGTTAAAAATCACCGCACTTTTTGATGTCTTATCTATTTAACAACCATTCAATGGATTGTTGTAATAATTGCGAACCTTGCACTGTTAAAATACTTTCAGGGTGAAATTGGAATGCACAAATGGGTAAATCGCGATGACGAATTGCCATGATAATGCCATTATATTCCGCATTGACGATAAATTCTTTTGGTAAATCTTGTCCCATTAAAGAATGATAACGCGCCACTGGCATTGGATTAGCAAGATCTTTAAACATCGCCTCGTTATCATGGGTAATGCGAGAAACTTTACCATGCAACACTTCGCCAGCGTGAACAACCTTACCACCAAAGGCTTGAATTAATGCTTGATGACCTAAACAAATTCCAATAATCGGCACTTGATTTTTTAAGCGTTCGATCAATGGTAGTAGAATCCCTGCTTCTGATGGTGTTCCTGGCCCTGGAGAAAGTGCAAGAATGGTATCTGGTGTATTGAGTGCGGTTTCTACCAGTTTTTCTAAATCGCAATCATTGCGGTAAATTGTCACGTTGTGACCCAATACACGGAATTGATCCACAAGATTGTAAGTAAAGGAATCGAAGTTATCTAAAAATAAAATATTAGCCATAATAATTCTTCCTTATTTTGCTTGTGTATTAACTTGACGAATAGCTTTTAAGACAGCCGCAGCTTTGTGGCGTGTTTCATCGGCTTCCATTTGTGGATCAGAATCCAATACCTCGCCGCAACCAGCTTGTACATGGGCAATCCCATTTTGTACAAAAGCAGAACGGATCACGATACAGGTATCAAAATGTCCATCGGAAGTGAGATAACCCACTGCACCACCGTAACTATGGCGTTTTTGTTGTTCAAATTGATAAATAAGCTGCATTGCTTTGATTTTTGGCGCACCAGTTAATGTACCCATATTCATACAGGCTTGATAAGCGTGGAGCGCATCTAACTCAGGGCGTAATTTACCCACTACGCGAGAGACCAAATGCATAATGTGAGAATAGCGATCCACTTGCATTAATTCTGCCACTTTACGGGTGCCGCTTTGGCAAACTCGAGCAATATCGTTACGCGCTAAATCAACCAACATTAAATGTTCCGCTTGTTCTTTGTGATCAAGACGAAGTTCTAGTTCTAAACGTGCATCTAATTCAGGATCAATATTGCCGTGGGCATCAAAACCACGAGGGCGTGAACCTGCGATTGGGTAAATTTCTAACTGACGATTTTCTGGTTCATATTTCAGCGCACTTTCTGGCGATGCACCAAACAAAATAAAGCCTTCATCATTCATATAGAACATATAAGGGCTTGGATTATTTTGTTTGAGTTGGGCGTAACTAGCTAATGTATTCGGGCAAGCAAGGGAGAAACGACGAGAGGGCACAATTTGGAATACATCACCAATGTTAATATGGTGTTTTAAAGCTTTTACAATACCGGTAAATTCAGGATCGTCAAAGTTTGTTTTAACTTCATCACTTGCCGCTTTAATAGAAAGAACGTTATCAATATTTTTTAGTTTTTGCGCAATAGAAAGCGAGGTCTTCGCAATATTGACTTGTTCTTCTTGAGCAAAACAGAAACTTTTTAGTGTCGCTTGTTGATTTTGATGGTCGATAGTAATGAGGTGATCGGCAAGATAGAAACTGTAATCAGGGCAGTTGATACCATCATGTTGTAATGTAATACCATCCATTGGAATAAAATTTGCGACGAGATCGTAAGCAAACAATCCACCTAAGAAAATAGGCGTTTGGCTATGTTGATAAAGACTAGAAATAATACGCAGTCCATCAAAAATAGTGGCAGATTGTAATTTGCTATCTTCATCGAGTTGATTATCAAGTGGCGAAAATTGTACAGAAAATTCATCTTCAAAATTGACCGCACTTACTTTTCCAAGTGCGGTTAATTTTGGATGAATTTCTTTTAACACTTGTTTTCCATTCTCATTTAATGCTTTAAATGTGACGTTGTGACCTAAGCACGTTATTTTAACCGCAGCATTGACTAAGATAAGGCTTTGTAAACTGTTTTTACTCCCGATTTCAGCAGAGTCGAGTAGAAGAGAATTTGAATTAGGTTGGCAAAGTGTATTAAAAATAGCAGTAGTGTCAGCATAATAAGGAACGGGTTGAGCTGTCACCGCAATAAAGGCTTGAGTTTGCATATTGATATCCTTTTGGAAACTTTTGTACTATTAAACTAGTACATGAGAGATAAGTCAAGCCTGAATTAAGATTTTTTATGTTTTTTGATGAAAAATGTTTACTTTTATTCCTTTGCCCAAGGACGGCCGTCGTAATATTCAATATTTTGCTGATTAATTAGCTTTAATATGCCGGCAGAAATATGATCATTTAATTCATCTGATAGTGTTAATTGAGGGAAGAAACTACGAGCAACGATTAATTTATTAAAATCAACGGTATATTTAACAGTATATTTTCCAGAGGTTTGTCCCATTAAACCCAAATCTTTTAAAGCAGACAAAAATCCTCGATCACCGATAGATGGGGTATGCCAACCATGTGCAGCTTTCTGCGCTATTTCGCGAGGCACGGCATAACAATTAGTATCGATATGAGCATTGATTCCATTAAAGTTAAAATGTATTTGTTGCTGAATATCCTCTATTTTAACATCTACGAAAATATCGCTTTTTGTATTCCAAGTCCCGAGAGATTCAAAGTCATCATTGCAAATAAATTGATGATTTGAATCGTAAAAAGATCGTAAGGAATAAGCAAAATCAGCACCTTGTTCAATCACGTTTACTAAGCTTTCCACGTGATCATCTCGTAGCTGATTGTCATCATCTAAATAACAAATAATGTCTTCTTCAACAAGAAAAGCTGCAGCAGCATTAATGGCTCCGTTAAGGATTCTGTTTTTTCCTGTATTCATTGGTAAGTAAATAGGAATTACATCAGGGAATTGTTCTAATATAGATTTAGCCTTATCCCAGAAAATATTGCTATCGATAAATACATAATGCTTACATGGATAAGTTTGATTTTGCACGCTTTTAATAGCCAAAGCTAATTCTGGACGACCAATTGTTGAAGTGACTACCGCAACGGTTTTACTATTTGGTTGGTTGGTTGGTTGGTTGGTTGGTTGGTTGGTTGGTTGGTTGGTTGGTTGGTTGGTTGGATAATTCATCAGTATAAATCCCTTTCATTTTTACAATAACCTTTGACTAACACAAAATACACTTAATTTTTTGCTCTTAAATGTATGCGAGTAAAAACATAAATATAAAGTCGGCGGATAATAGCACTTATGAGATTTTTTTCACTTTATTTTTGTAAACTCAATTTAAAATAAAAAAACCAAGTTCTTAGAAAGGTAGAACTTGGTTCTTAAATATATCTAACTTTGTTAGGTTAGATAGATTACAGGTTAGTTTTCGTTAGAGTTGAAATTTACCAATTAAGCATGGCAAGTTTGGCAAGCTGCTTGGAACATCCATACCAATTTTTCTTGTTCTTTAATGTAGTCACTCATTTGTGATGCGGTACCTTCGTCATCAGCATCGCCTGCAAGAGCAAGAATTTCACGTTGTTGGTCGAGTAATGTTTTTAAGCCTTGTAATGTGCCTGATAAACATTCTTGTGCGCCGCTTACTGCAATATCTTCTTTAATACGAGATACTTTTAAGTATTGGCTATATGCGTTATCTGGTGTGTAACCTAAAGTTAAAATACGTTCAGCCACTTCATCAACTTTGGTGATTAAATCTGTGTAGATTTCTTCAAATTTTGCGTGTAATGCAAAGAAATTCACACCTTTAATGTTCCAGTGGTAACCACGTACATTAGTATAGAATACTTGGTAGGTTGCAAGTAATTCGTTAAGTTTATTGGCTAATTCTGCTGATTGAACTTTGTCTAATCCGATAGATGTTTTTGACATAATAATTTCCTTTTTCTAGTTAAATAATTGAGCTAATGCCCTGCCTTTGATGTGGGTATTATACGTTTCTAATATTTGCTGTGAAATTGTTCTATTCAATAAAATTGATAGTCTAAAACTATATGTTAATAATTTGTAATAAATCTAAACTATCAAAATAAGTGATCGGGATCACAGTTATAAGGAATACTTTAGTAAAAGGTCGCGGCTAACAGTAAATTTTGCTTTAATAAGTGCAGTTATAATTTTTAATATTTTAAGGATGTTTTATGCAAGAACTTATTAAGCACGCATTGCCACAAGATGATGCACTCAATCAAGCTATTGTTGATGAAATTCGTTTGCAAAATTGGGCTGGCTTTTTAAATCGTTCCCAAGTGGAGCAGCTTTGTCGTGATTTTGAACTTACTCCACTGAAATTAGCTATGCATTTGTTGCCGATTGCGGCGAGTTATAGTCATACTGCTATTTCTCATTTTAATGTGGGAGCCATTGCTATTGGTGAACAAGGTGATTTTTATTTTGGCGCGAATCAAGAATTTTCTAATTCAGCCATTCAGCAAACAATTCATGCAGAGCAAAGCGCAATTTCTCACGCATGGTTGCGTAATGAACGTCGTATTTCAGACATGGTGGTTAATTACACGCCGTGCGGGCATTGTCGTCAATTTATGAATGAATTGCATGGCGCTGAAAAAATTTCAATTCATTTGCCACATAGCCAAAATAATCCGTTGCATTCTTATTTACCTGATGCTTTTGGACCTAAGGATCTCGATATTGCGACGCATCTTTTAGCGGAAGAAAATTATGATTTAGTGGCTAATCACCAAGATGATTTGGTTAATCAAGCTATTTTGGCGGCAAATCAATCCCATTGTCCTTATTCAAATAGTCCGCATGGCATTGCGATTTTATTTAAAAATAGTGATGTGGTAACAGGGCGTTATGCAGAAAACGCAGCATTTAATCCGAGTTTGCCAGCGTTGCAAACCGCACTTAATTTTGCGTGTTTAAATGATAAAAAATTGGGTGATATTGAGCGAATTGTGATGGCTGAAAAAGCATTAAAACTAAGCCATAAAACGATGGTTGAAGCGCTACTCTCTACATTAACATCGGTGAAATTAGAGTATCATTCATTGTAAGTATGAAAGAGTCTTGATGAAAAATAAAAAAGGGAATAATTTCCCTTTTTTATTTGTTCGCTAAAATGACCGCCCTTTTCGGTGCTTGATAACTTTCAATGGTTTTACTGTGGTCATTTGGATCTAAAAAATCAATCAGGCTTTCATTTTCCAACCAATCTGTTCTACGTTGTTCTTCTAATGTAGTTGTCGCTACATCTACACAACGTACATTGGTAAAGCCAACTTTTTCTAGCCAGTTAATTAGTGCGGTGACAGAGGGGATAAAATAAACGTTTTTCATTTTAGCATAGCGATCTGCTGGTACGAGTACAGTATTTATATCGCCATCCACCACTAACGTTTCTAATACCAATTCACCACCTTTTACCAATTGATTTTTCAACTGGCTTAAGTGATCTAATGGGGATTTACGGTGATAGAGTACGCCCATTGAAAATACAGTATTAAATGCCGCTAATGGTTGCATTTGCTCAATGCCAAGCGGAATAAGATTTGCTCGACGATCATTATTAAGTAGTTTGCGTACAGCTTCAAATTGACAAAGAAAAAGCTCGGTAGGATCAATACCGACCACCATTTTTGCGCCTTCGCCTACCATTCTCCACATATGATAACCGCTGCCACAACCTACATCTAAAATAGTGCGACCTTGCAGCGGAGCTAAATGAGGAAGAACACGCTCCCATTTAAAATCTGAACGCCACTCACAATCTACATGAATGCCGAAAAGATGATAAGGCCCCTTTCGCCATGGCATTAATTGTTTTAAATGATGGATAATTCGTTGTTTTTCACCTTCTGAAAGGGGAGAAGTGCGGTCAGATTTCACCGCACTTTTGAGATCGATTTCATCAGCATGTAAATCAGGTAGGAAATCAACAATTTTGCTCCATTTCGCATAATCGCCATGAGTTTGAGTTTCCCATTCTTTCAATTGGAGCGGTAAGGTCTCTAACCAGTCCGATAAATTTGTGGTGGCAATTTGTTGATAAAAAGGGCGAAAGTCGATCATTTTGCTTCCTTATAGGCCTTTTCTGCTTTGTCAAAGGTATCTAGAACATTTTGTTCAGGTTTGCTGGAAAGCAATGAGACAACAGTAATTGCAAGGCTACCGAAAGCAAACCCTGGAATCATTTCATATACTTTAAACCAATCGGTATCCGCTGGAACAATTTCTTTCCAAGCAAATACTGTCACTGCGCCTACAAGCATACCTGCCATCGCGCCCGATGATGTCATTCGTTTCCAGAAAAGAGAGAAAAGCACCACAGGGCCAAATGCACTACCAAAACCAGCCCAAGCAAATTCGACAAGTTTTAATACTTTGCTGTTTTCATCTTGTGCGATCCAGATAGCAAGTGCGGCAATAACTAACACCATAATTCTTCCAAGCCATACGAGCTCTTTTTCAGATGCGTTAGGGCGAATAAAACCTTTATAGAAATCTTCTGTGATTGAGCTAGATGAAATTAACAATTGCGCGCTTAATGTACTCATTACTGCAGCTAAAATAGCAGAAAGTAATATGCCCGCGATCCAAGGATTAAACAAAAGTTTAGCAAGTTCAATAAACACTTGCTCTGGTTCGTTATTGACTATGCCTGCAATATTTGGATTGGCAAAGAAATAAGGAATCGCGAAGAAACCAATACCAATTGCACCACCCAAGCAAAGCGCCATCCATGTCATACTAATGCGACGAGCTTTGATCAATGATTTAACAGAATAAGCCGCCATAAAACGCGCTAAAATATGTGGCTGTCCAAAATATCCCAATCCCCAAGCGGCAAGGCTTAATAGACCAAGTGGCGTAGTGGCAGTAAATAAATCTGTAAAATCTTTATTGGCAGCCGCTTCAGCTTGCGCTAATACCGAGGAAAATTGAGCGGTATCGCCAATGCTTAATAACACAAAAATAGGCGTTAAAAGCAGCGCAAAAATCATAAGGGTTGCTTGAATGGTATCTGTCCAACTTACTGCTAAAAAACCACCAATAAAAGTGTAGAGAATAGTGGCTAATGCTCCATACCAAAGTGCGGTGGAATATTCGACCGAAAATAAATTTTGGAATAATTTTGCACCTGCAACTACACCCGAAGCACAATAAATAGTAAAAAACACTAAAATAATGGTGGCAGAAACAAGTTTTAATAATTTGTGTGATGAACCAAAACGATTGTGAAAATATTCTGGGAGGGTGAGGGCATTATTATTTAATTCTGTATAAACACGCAAACGACCAGCCACTAAAAGCCAGTTAAAATAAGCCCCGATAGTTAAACCAATAGCAATCCAGCCTTCAACTAAACCTGATAAATATACCGCACCAGGCAAGCCCATTAAAAGCCAACCAGACATATCTGAAGCACCAGCAGACATCGCAGTGACAAAGCTGCCTAAACGACGTCCACCGAGAATGTAATCTGATAAATTATTTGTGTAGTAATAGGCGAGTACGCCAATCAGTAACATCCCGAAAATATAAATAGTAAAAGTAACAAGAGTTGGGTCGAATCCAAACATTTAATAAGTCCAAAATGGGTTAAAAATTTTAGAAAGGGTGCATTTTACCTTATTTCGGGCTATTATTCTATTTAGACTGAATATTTGATGAAATTTAAGAAATTAGGAATATAAAATGGATGCTGTAGAGTTATTGATGAACGTAACTCCTAACGAAACACGCATTGCGCTAGTAGAAACAGGAATGTTGCGCGAAGTGCATATTGAACGCCAAGCCAAACGAGGAATTGTCGGAAATATTTATAAAGGACGCGTCACTCGAGTTTTGCCCGGAATGCAATCAGCTTTTGTTGATATTGGTTTGGAAAAAGCGGCTTTTTTACATGCTGCTGATATTGTATCTCACACGGAATGTGTAGATGAAAATGAACAAAAGCAATTTAAAGTTAAGAGCATTTCAGAATTAGTACGAGAAGGGCAGGATATTGTTGTACAAGTTGTGAAAGAGCCCCTTGGTACAAAAGGCGCACGTTTAACAACAGACATCACATTGCCATCGCGTCATCTTGTTTTTATGCCAGAAAATAGCCACGTAGGCGTTTCACAACGCATTGAAAGCGAAGAAGAACGTGCCCGTTTAAAAGCATTAGTTGAGCCATTTTGTGATGAACTCGGTGGTTTTATTATTCGTACCGCCACAGAAGGGGCAAGCGAAGAAGAATTACGTCAAGACGCTGAATTTTTAAAACGCTTATGGCGTAAAGTCTTAGAGCGTAAATCTAAGTATCCAACCAAATCAAAAATTTACGGTGAGCCAGCGCTTCCGCAACGTATTTTGCGTGATTTTATCGGCACAAACTTAGAAAAAATTCGTATTGACTCTAAACTTTGCTTTGGTGAAGTGAAAGAATTTACCGATGAATTTATGCCTGAACTAAGCGATAAACTTGTTCTTTATTCTGGCAATCAACCTATCTTTGATGTGTATGGAGTTGAAAATGCGATCCAAACAGCGCTAGATAAACGCGTTAATCTCAAATCGGGCGGCTATTTAATTATTGAGCAAACGGAAGCGATGACTACTATTGATATTAATACCGGTGCATTTGTGGGGCATCGTAATCTAGAAGAAACCATCTTCAATACTAATATTGAAGCGACAAAAGCCATTGCGCAGCAATTACAACTACGTAATCTTGGTGGCATAATCATTATTGATTTTATTGATATGCAAACAGATGAACACCGCAATCGAGTGTTGGAATCTTTATGTGATGCGCTTTCTAAAGATCGAGTGAAAACTAATGTGAATGGCTTTACGCAATTAGGCCTTGTAGAAATGACTCGTAAGAGAACTCGTGAAAGCCTTGAGCATGTGCTATGTGATGAATGCCCAACTTGCCATGGACGTGGTCGGGTGAAAACGGTCGAGACAGTTTGCTACGAAATTATGCGTGAAATTATTCGGGTTTATCACTTATTCAGTAGTGAACAATTTGTTGTTTATGCCTCGCCAGCGGTTTCCGAATATCTTATTAACGAAGAATCTCACGGTTTGCTGCCAGAAGTAGAAATGTTTATTGGCAAACGAGTAAAAGTAAAAACAGAACAGTTTTATAACCAAGAACAGTTTGATGTGGTGGTGATGTAAATTTTACTTCAACAAAGTGCGGTGAAAAATTTTTGAGATTTTTTACCGCACTTTTAAAAGTATCTTTTTACATTTTTTCTTTTGTCATTTTCATTTTTTTATTTGATTTCATCTTTTTATCAGATTTCATGCCCATTTCATCAGACTTCATCATATTGTCAGATTTCATCATGTGGTCAGAGTGCATTTTCATATCATCTGATTTCATCATTTTTTTCATTGGGGTATTCATCATCGGTTCTGATTTCATTGGCATAGCATCAGATTTCATTTCTTCTGCATAAACGGTTGTCGCACCAAATAACATAGCCATACCTAAGATTACGCTTTTCAATGTAATATTTTTCATTTTAAATTTCCTTGTTTGAGTGGTAAAAATAGTAGTGAAAGAAATTCTTTCTTTCATGCTATTAGACGAAACACTTTTTCATTTCTTACAAAAATTTTAAAGGAATTAAAATGAATGCCATTTCTGATACGGAACTCCAACAAATTCGCACGCAGATGTTGAAATTTGCAACGTTACAGTTGCACCATGCTGACCTCGCTGAGGATTTAGTACAAGAAGCATTTTTAAGTGCATTTAACAATCTCGCGAATTTTAAACATCAAGCCGCTTTTAAAACTTGGGTTTTTGCCATTCTAAAAAATAAAATTATTGATTATCTTCGCCAGAAAGGACGCTTTGTATTAGAAAGTGAAATTGAAGATGAAGAGTCAACTAATACGTTTTTTGATGATACTGGGCATTGGAAAATAGAATATTATCCGAGCGAATTACAGGGCGAAGAGGAAACTGTGTATTCTGATGAGTTTTGGTTGATTTTCGAAACTTGCCTTACTTGTTTACCCGCTAAACATGCCAAAATTTTTATGATGAGAGAGTTTTTAGAATTGTCATCGGATGAAATTTGTCAGGAAACTCAGCTTACCACCTCCAACTTGCATACCACACTTTATCGGGCCCGTTTGCAGTTGCAAAATTGTCTATCAAAAAAACTTTAGGAGAAAATTATGCGTTGTATTCAAGCCACTCGAATAATTTCTGATTCTCATGAGCGACCATTAGAACTGCAAGAAAAAATGGGGTTAAAAATGCATTTGTTAACTTGTCCTCATTGCCGTCGTTTTCAACGAAATTGCAAAACTTTAAGTGAAATGATGAAGCGGTTTAAAAATAGAAAAAAATCAACCATTGTCAGCAAATGATTGATTTTCTTTCTAGTATTAATCGTTGTGGAATATGGTGCTTATATATTTTGCTCTTCCATAATATCTTGGAATTTACGAATATAGTGTGCTATTTCTTCTGCGTACTCTTTTACCATTCTTGCTCGGCGTTGTGGGTGTTTGAAATAGTCAAAATCTTGGCTATCTAATTTCCGAAAGTTTAAATGATATTTATCGGGATTTTTCCAGCCAAACCACCAAGGGCTTGCATTTAATGATGACGAAACTAATTTGGTTAGTTCAATAATTTTATTATCAAGTTCAGTGTTTTCTCTTGTCTCTTTTGGGCGACGGAATCCATAATAAAGCGACTGGTCTAATTCCAGTTTAAAGGTTATATTTTCTCCATCTTGGGTTGTGTGAACTGGAATTTCAATACCATACCAGCGATGACGTTTTCTTGAAGGAGCATAATATTGTGTAATATCTTGGCTAAAATCTTTTTTCTCAAACTCAATGCCTTGTACTAAAAGCTGATCTTGCATTTCATTCCAAAAATAATTTTGCATTTCATATTCATCTAGTTTTTCCCCTTCAATAAACAAATCACACTCATCAAGTAAAGTTTTAACACTTTCTTTGGCAATCGGGTTACTTGATGTTTTATACAAATCATTTTTTAAAATAGCCACAATACTGAATAATTCCTCGGCGAATGACGCATAATAACTGGCGACCATTTTTTGTTTTTCTTCTCCTGCCGACATAAACTCATTCATTTTCTTGATTAAATTTGTGACACGCTCAAATATGGCTTGTGTGGTTTCTTCCGTACTGTGCATTTGAATATAAGAAAGCTGGAACAGCAAATCTTTTAATTCATCAATAGTATCGACGGGATCTTTGTTCAGCGCAATTTGCACTTTGCCGTCTTCCACAATATCTTTTAATTTTTCTAAGAATTGGTGATAAACCTCTTGTTTCTTTTCAAACACAGTTAGGTTTTTATCGCGTTCTTCTTCTGTTGCGGTTTGTCCTTGTAGTAAGAAAACCGTCACAATTGCCGTTAGAATAGCCCCGATTGCGCCGTTGTTAATTTCCTCAATAATCTTGGGTAACGCATCTTCATAGACTTTATCCAATACGAATAAACTTAATGAAATGCTGAGTAAAATGCCAAGCCAGGCATAGATTTTTTTAGACATAATGTTTCCTTAGGTTGTTAAACATGATTTTTTAATAAGGTTAATTGCCCAGTTTTTGACTTCTGGGAAATATTGGGTATCGAGGACGAATTCTTGTCCGCGCGCAACGGTTTTCAAAATAACCTTTTGATTATCCGAATCGTCCTCCCAACGGGTTAAATTTCTATGATAACTCATTGCGTGATTAGGGTTATTTCTTGCATCAAAACATTTTGGTAACGACCAAATTGAGCGTGAATGTCCTTCCTTAGTGAGAATTAAATTCGATGAAAAACGATTGAACATGCCTCCACCAAATGAATTTGGTACAAAATCCGACCGCTCTTTTGCAATGAAAATCAAATTATTTTCATCTTTATCAGCAGGATAGTAATGCGGATGGATTGAAAGAAACGGGTAAGGTTCTAAATCTTTCATATCCTTAACATTAATAATCTCGTCAATTTCTAACCATCCGAATAAAGCATGAAAATGCGGTCCATAATATTCCCATTTTTCGGTTTGCGGATTTTGTCGAATATGTCTAAACCAACCTAGAAAAAGAAATAAATCACCTTTGCTAACATTTTGATTTAACAAGTGTCCGGCAGCGGCTTTGACTTGTCCAAGTGCCGGTCGCCAGCCAGTTGTACGTTTTTCTTTTTTTCGATTTAAGTCAGGATCTAAATGAAGAGGTTTATTCAGATAATTCACGGGTAATAAATCTTGAATAATTTTTCTGAGATCAATCTCCGCAGTTTCAAGATCATCCCAAGATAAATTTCCTTCGGATGATGGAATGGGAAAAGAAATGATTTTTCCGTTAGGCAAAATAGGGCTGGGAAAGCGACCGCTATCTTTTCCACTATCAAACCCTTTTCTTGATAAAATAATTTTCATGCAAAATAGTTTCCGTATTTTCCTGACGATTGGATTCCCCGTTGTTTTAATTCTTCATTAAAAAAGAGGATAAATTCATCAATAAGTTGTTGTTCGGTAATTCTTCGATGTCCGCGACCGGCTATAAGATATGAGTTTGGTAATTGAATATAATGCGTTGGATGATTTGAACCGAAATACCAATATTTACGCCCGATCAACACTCGCTTGCCTGAATAGAGATCGCGATGTCTGCAGGATTCGTCGTGTCCTGATTTGCTTTCTAGCAATGCATATTCGCCGTTTTCTTGGTGAATCCAAATGCAATCACCGTTGTGGTTTTTATCGGTCGGAATACGATGGTTTAAATCCGTCAAATTTTTACAACGTTGGTAGTAGTCCTGCCATTCCACAATTTCATCAATCACCATACAGTACACAATATGATTTCCCATTCGTTTAGGGCTTAACCCTAAAACAATATCACCGATTTTTGCACAACGGCGAATGATCGGCTTGCAAATAGCGAGCGTGCAGATATTAAAATCAGGATTTGGTGCATTGCCGTGATCGTAAGAAACGATATAGCTGTACAATGAAGGATTTTCGGTTTGTTTGATTAATCGTTCCATAGGTTTTCTTGTGAAAAGTGAGGTTGAAATTAACCGCAATTATATTTCTTTTTATCAAGCGTTTTTTACTTCAAATAATTTGAATTCTGCATATCTTTTCAAAACATCTTTTTCAACTTTAGAAACAGCTTCATTCTCATTACTTGCTGAAACATAGCTGTTTCCACTAGTCCAAAGACGATCTGTTGTTTTTCTCTTGAATTGGTATCTCACATTGTATCTACTCATTTTTTTATTTTCTCCTAGGTCATTTAACGTAATTTTAGTCTGATGTTATGTAACCAAAACTAATGCTAATAGCTGCATAAGTTTAAATCAAGCTCCAATCCTAAAATCTTTTCTCTTTACAGCATTTACCAATGAATGAAAAATAACAATTTGCACAAAACTTAAAACGAATTCTTGCAGAAAAAGGAATTTTACCTAAGGTCTAGGTACTTGAGCGAGAATTTAATTTACATCCCTATGGCACCAATTGGCTTGCAAGCAGTAATTTGTCGGTTGTGCAGTGAAGTATTGTCTTCTTTGGTTCGGGTTACGTGCATTAGTAGACTGGCTGGAGGTCAAATTCTTCCATTTCTTACAAAAAATTTTAAAGGAATTAAAATGAATGCTATTTCTGATACGGAACTCCAACAAATTCGTACGCAGATGCTGAAATTTGCAATGTTACAGTTGCACCATGCCGATCTTGCTGAGGATTTAGTACAAGAAGCATTTTTAAGTGCATTTAACAATCTCGCGAATTTTAAACATCAAGCGGCTTTTAAAACTTGGGTTTTTGCTATTCTAAAAAATAAAATTATTGATTACCTTCGTCAGAAAGGACGCTTTGTATTAGAAAGTGAAATTGAAGATGAAGAATCAACTAATACATTTTTTGATGATACAGGGCATTGGAAAATAGAATATTATCCGAGCGAATTACAGGGTGAAGAGGAAACGGTGTATTCTGATGAGTTTTGGTTGATTTTTGAGACCTGCCTTACTTGTTTACCCGCTAAACATGCCAAAATTTTCATGATGAGAGAGTTTTTAGAATTGTCATCGGATGAAATTTGTCAAGAAACTCAGCTTACCACATCCAACTTGCATACCACACTTTATCGGGCCCGTTTGCAGTTGCAAAATTGTCTATCAAAAAAACTTTAGGAGAAAATTATGCGTTGTATTCAAGCCACTTGAATAATTTCTGATTCTCATGAGCGACCATTAGAACTGCAAGAAAAAATGGGTTTAAAAATGCATTTGTTAACTTGTCCTCATTGCCGTCGTTTTCAACGAAATTGCAAAACCTTAAGTATGATGATGAAGAAATTTAAAGATTCACATTAAGAATAGCGAAAGTATAAAAAACACCGCTATTTTTGACTGCACTTTATAGCGGTATTGCTAATTTATCCGTATGGCATTGGATAATCTCAAAGGTTTTATTTCTTCATTTTCGCCAATAAACTTACCGCTCCCACAATTACAACTGCGCCGAACCAAAAATAGAGGTTAGGCGTATGATGCCAAAAGAGCCAGTCGAAAACGCTAGAGAAAATTACGCCAGTGAAAGCAAAAGGGGTAATAACGTTGGCTGGCGCATATCTGAAAGCTCGAGTGAGCAATAATTGGAAAATCAATCCAAATCCGCCCACTAATAGCAATAAACCAAGCTCGTATATATTAGGGATTTTCCATTGATGAATAAAGAAGATTGGTAGCATGAGTGTCCCAATCAGATGAAAATAAAATACGATATTTTTTGGTGTATTGTATTTGTTTAATTCTTGTAAGCCAATAAATGCCATTCCTGCCAATACAGCACCAGATAATCCAATCAGCACATAAATAGGATCAACATTGCCATTGTGATTGGTAAGTAAAATAATGGAAACGCCAAGAAAGCCGATTAAGCTACACAAAAGCACATTAAGTGGTGTTTTTTGATGGAAAAAGAGCAATAAAATCGGGATAAATAGGGCGGAGGTATTCATCAATAAGACAGCAATAGAAAGCGGTAAGAACTTCACAACATAAAAGTTAATCAACATGCTCGATACACCTGCGGCATTCCGCAGGATTAAAAATTTCCACTGACGGGTATCTACTTTAAAATCGCGATCTTTAATCACAAAAGGCAGTAAGAAAAGTAAGCCGATTAAAAACCGAGAAAATAAGGTTTCACTTGCAGGGATTGTTTGGGAAGCGGTTTTGACAAATACATTCATCAAGGTAATGGAAAAGTACGCTGACACCATAAAACTAATCGCTTTGTGATAAAGCGAAGGAGTGGAATGTGATTGCATATATATCCTTTTTACCTTAGAAAAGAGGGAGAAATAGTGTTTTTTAGCTCTTTATTATTGGTTATAACAATGGATTTTAGTCAATTTCTTTAAAAATTTTATAAAAATTTGTAAGAAATCGGATTGTCCGCCGTCTAACCTTATGTAACGTTAATTTTTACATCATAAGGAAAAACAATGAAACTATCAAAAACATTTCTATTTATTACCGCACTTTGCTGTGCAACACCAACTTTAGCAATACAAAATTCAACATCATCATCTGGAGAACAAAAAATGGCAATGGAAAATACGCAAAATATTCGTGAAATTTATCTTGCTGGTGGCTGTTTCTGGGGTATGGAAGCATATATGGAGCGCATTCACGGTGTGAAAGATGCGATTTCTGGCTATGCCAATGGTAATACAGAGAAAACCAGTTATCAGATGATTGGGGTAACCGATCATGCAGAAACGGTAAAAGTCACTTACGATGCAAATCAAATTTCGCTCGATAAATTATTGCAATATTATTTTAAAGTGATTGATCCAACGAGTGTAAATAAACAAGGCAACGATCGTGGCAGACAATATCGCACAGGGATTTATTATCAAGATGGGGCAGATAAAGTAGTGATCGAACAAGCACTCGCCCAGCTTCAAACCAAATATAAAAAACCAGTGCAAATTGAGGTGCAACCGCTTAAAAATTACATCGTAGCGGAAGAATATCATCAAGATTATTTGAAGAAAAATCCAAATGGTTATTGTCATATTGATATTACCAAAGCTGATGAACCCGTGATTGACGAGAAAGATTATCCAAAACCGAGTGATGCAGAACTCAAAGTGAAATTGACACCGTTGCAATATTCCGTTACTCAAAATAAACATACTGAACGCTCTTTTAGTAACGAATATTGGGATAATTTCCAACCAGGTATTTATGTAGATATTACAACAGGCGAGCCTGTTTTCTCTTCAAATGATAAATTTGAATCAGGTTGTGGTTGGCCAAGTTTTACGAAACCGATCATTAAAGATGTAGTGCATTATCAAACGGATAATAGTTTTAATATGCAACGTACCGAGGTGTTAAGTCGTGCGGGCAATGCCCATCTAGGACACGTTTTTGACGACGGTCCGAAAGATAAAGGCGGTTTGCGTTATTGCATTAACAGTGCATCGATTAAATTTATTCCGTTAGCCGAAATGGAAAAGGCAGGATACGGATATTTGATTCAATCGATTAAAAAATAAGGAGATGTAGGATGTTAGATCAACAACTCCTTATTGGAACTGTATTTTTAGCGGGGCTTGCTTCTTTTCTTTCGCCTTGTATTTTCCCGATTATTCCAATTTATTTTGGTATTTTGAGTAAAGGCGGTAAAAAAGTCCTAAATACTTTTTTATTTATTTTAGGGCTTTCCCTTACATTTGTCAGTTTAGGCTTTAGTTTTGGCTTTTTAGGGAATATTTTATTTAGTAACACCACCCGTATTATCGCTGGCGTTATCGTGATTATTTTGGGTATTCATCAACTTGGCATTTTCAAAATTGGTTTGTTGGAACGCACAAAATTGGTGGAAATCAAAACATCAGGAAAATCGACCGCACTTGAGGCATTTGTGCTTGGTTTAACATTTAGTCTTGGTTGGACACCTTGTATTGGCCCGATTCTGGCTTCCGTGTTAGCTTTATCAGGCGATGAAGGCTCTGCACTTTACGGTGCATCAATGATGTTTGTTTATGTACTTGGTTTAGCAACGCCTTTTGTTCTGTTTTCGTTCTTCTCTGACAGCTTGCTAAAACGTGCCAAAGGGTTAAATAAACACTTAGACAAATTTAAAATTGGTGGCGGAATTTTAATTATCGTGATGGGCATTTTATTGATTACGAATAATTTTTCTTAAGGCATAACCTCAACAAAAGAAATCTATAAAAGGAAAAAAGCAATGAAAAAACTATTATCAATATTTCTAATGGCATTCAGCCTAAACGCTTTCGCACAAACTAATTTGGCGGATGTGCAACTCAAAGATTTAAATAATCAGCCAGTTACTTTAAGCCAATATAAAGGCAAACCTGTCTATGTAAAAATGTGGGCATCTTGGTGTCCAATTTGCTTGGCTGGCTTAGCTGAAATTGATGATTTAAGTGCGGAAAAAGATCGTGGATTTGAAGTTATAACCATTGTTTCGCCAGGTCATAAAGGCGAAAAAGACACTGCTGATTTTATTGAGTGGTACAAAGGATTGGAATATAAAAATATCACAGTGCTTTTAGATGAAAAAGGCGAAATCATTGATAAAGCAAGAGTGCGTGGCTATCCGTTCAATCTCTTTTTAGATAGTGATTTAAACCTGAAAAAAACCGTACCAGGACATTTAGGTACAGAGCAAATTCGAGTGTTTGCTGAAAAATAACGATGACAAGCGGCTTATTTTTAAGCCGCTTTTTATATTCCATTTTTACAGAGTAAAGAGACAAAGTATCTAAGATTGGCGTTTGTACATTGAGCATTTGGTAGATTAATAAAAAATATATATTATAAGCAGTATGATTTTATTGCTTGTATAAGTAATTTTCATTTTTACTGTAATATTTATTCAAATTACCTTTGAAAATTAAATAAAGTGCAGTGATCTACAAAAAAGGAAAACAATGGAAGAAATTATTAACGGATTGCTTATCGTGCTTGTGCCGATGATATTGGGGTATTTAGTCAAAATACAGAATCAAAATGCATTGGCGTTCATTAATAAAATTGTGATGTTATTGCTTTACATCATTTTATTTATGATGGGCTTTATGCTTGGGCAACTTGAGCATTTAGAACAAAAATTACCAATTATTGGTATGACCGCTTTAGGGCTGTCCGCTATCATTCTGACTTGTAATATCCTAGGTTTGGCTATTTATGACCGCACTTTGCCTAAGCCTGTTAATTATTTACAGGGAGAATTGCCCTCTCGTTGGCGTTCATTAATAGACTCAATTAAATTATTAAGTGCGGTAATTATCGGCGTCATTTTAGGTTGGTTGTGCAATGATTGGTTGCATTTCCCACATGGTTCCAATCTTTATGTGCTTATTGCGTTGATCTTTTTTGTCGGGATTCAGCTTCGTAATAACGGCATTTCCTTGAAAGAAGTTTTATTAAATAAGCAAGGCTTAATGATGGGAGCAATTTTTACCCTAAGTTCTTTAATTGGTGGCGTTATTTCGTCATTTTTTCTAAGTATGCCGATTACTCAAGGTTTAGCCTTTTCATCGGGATTTGGTTGGTATTCTTTATCTAGTGTTGTGCTGACAAATGCTTGGGGACCGATGCAGGGCAGTATTGCGTTTTTCAATGATTTATCGCGTGAAATTTTGAGTTTATTTTTGATTCCATTGTTTATGCAGCATTATCGCTCTACAGCTATTGGGATTACAGGTGCAACAGCATTAGATTGTACATTGCCTATTATTCAGAAATCAGGCGGAATTGAAGTGACGCCTATCGCCATTTCTTTTGGTATGGTGACAAATTTATTACCGCCGTTGTTATTAGTCTTTTTCTCGAGTTTTCCAATTTAATAGCGCGTTAATTTTAAAAGAAAAAGGGAAATCAGATGATTTCCCTTATTTTTACTTTATCGTTACTTTTTCCAAATAACGTGAAATTCACGATCTTCTTCTCGGTGAGAAATTAAGAATTTAGCAAATACATCATCCATTTCATCTTGCTCATTGACTAAGCCCACCCACACTTCAGCGTATTCTTCTGGGTCAATTAGTACTCCAATTTCATCTTCCCAATCATCGGCAGTTTCAACAAATTCCACACCACCGCGTTCTTCAAATTGTAGGTTGAATAAAAGAATATCGGCAGGATCTAAGTTTTCTCCAGCCATTTCTAAGAAAATATCGTAAGCAATATCAATGGCTGCATCTGGATCAAGTTTTTTAATTTCTGTTGTCATAGCGTTTTTGTAGTAAAGGTTATGGTTAATAAAAGTGCGGTTAAATTTTTTCTCTTTTTAAACGTTTTATTCCACATTTGTTGGAAGTTTAATTTCTCGGATATTCATCGAAAAACCATCAATCATCAACAAGCGTCCACACAAATTTTTACCGATTTTTAACCGCACTTTAATTGCTTCTAAGGCTTGAATCGTGCCCACAATGCCGACGATTGGCGCAAGCACGCCAGCTTCCACACAGCTTAATACATTTTGTCCAAATAATTTACTGAGATCACGATAAGTAGGCGTATTTGGTTCATAAGTGAAAACGGAAATTTGACCTTCCATCCGAATCGCTGCGCCAGAAATGAGAGGGATTTTTGCATTACAACATTGACGATCCAACTGATTACGGATTTCTACATTGTCTGTACAATCTAAAACAATATCAAAGTGTGGAATGATTTCAGCTAGTTTTTCTTCATCTAACTTCGCATTAATTGTCTCGATGTTTATATGTGGATTGATTTGTTCCAGTGCAATTTTAGCTGACTCTACTTTGGGCATATTCAAGCGTGCATCGCAGTGCAAGACTTGTCGCTGAAGATTCGAAAGAGAAACTATATCGAAATCCAACAGCGTTAAATTTCCGACACCTGCCGCAGCGAGATATTGACTGGCTGAACAGCCTAAGCCGCCAAGCCCAACGATCAGCATTTTGCTTGCTTTAAGTTTTTCTTGCCCGTCAAAATCTACGCTTTTAAGAATAATTTGACGGTTATAACGCAATTCTTCTTCGTGACTAAGTTCGATCATTTTTTATCCTAATAAATGATTGAAAGGCTCAATTGTCACGGTTTCACCTGCAGTGACATTGCCACGTTCTTGTTCTAAAACGATAAAACAATTGCTTTTTACAAAAGCGCTAAAGAGATGAGAGCCTTGAAATCCCACTGATCGCACTTCAATTTGGCCTTGTTCATTGACGTGATAAAAACCCCGTTGGAAATCTAAACGTCCAGGTGCTTTTTTCAAATTCATTGCTGCAATAGCTGAAAAATGCGGTGGCTTTTTCCATTGTTTTTGGCCTTGCAGTTTAGCAATGAGTGGCTGAACAAGTTGATAAAAAGTCACTAATGCGGAAACAGGATTACCGGGTAAACCACAGAACCAGGCATTTTCTAATTTACCAAAAGCGAATGGTTTGCCGGGTTTGATTGCAATTTTCCAGAAATTTATTTGGCCTACTTTTTCCAATACCGCTTTAGTGAAATCCGCTTCACCAACGGAAACACCGCCACTGGTAATCACTAAATCGGCTTGGCTTTGTGCGGCAATAAATGCTTTTTCAAATTCCGCTTCATTATCAGGTAATAGTCCTAAATCAATGACTTCACAGTTTAATTTTTCTAGCAGTAGTTTTACGGTGAAACGGTTGGTGTCATAGATTTGTCCGCTTTGTAATGGTTTGCCGACTTCGACAAGTTCATCGCCAGTTGAGAGTACGCCGACTTTTAATTGGCGATAGCATTTTACTTCTGCAATGCCTAGAGAAGCTAATAATGGCAAGGAAACAGGGGTGAGCTGTGCGCCTTGTGCTAATACCACATCGCCTTTTTTTACATCTTCGCCAATACGACGGATGTTTTGATTTGGTTTAGGTAATTCACTAAAAGTGACGGTTCCGTCTTCATTTAGTGTCACTTGCTCTTGCATTATCACGGAATCTGCGCCTTCAGGAATCATCGCGCCAGTCATAATTCTGACCGCACTTTTTGATGGCCATTCCTCTTGGAATGGATTACCTGCAAAAGATTTCCCTGCGACCGAAAGCGTGAAAGATTGTTGTAAATCCGATAACCGTACAGCATAACCATCCATTGCTGAATTATCGAAAGAAGGAACATTAATAGGTGAAATAATATCTTCAGCACAAATTCGATTGGCAGCTTCTTGTAAATTTAGGTATTCAGTTTGAGTCGGGAAGGGAATCTGTTCGAGCATTTTCGAGCGAGCTTGATCCAATGTAAGCATAGAAAATCCTTATTTGATAAAATTTGTCAGCTATTCTATATCTAAAGCCTAATTCATTCAAATTTGCAATTTTTCTCATTTTACCATCCTATTATCCTTTGCTAGAATAGCCGATTATTTTTTTAGGAAAGACTATTATGAGCAAAATTTCACTGGATGCACTGAATATAAGAAATGCCTTGATTGAAAAAGGTATTGAAACACCTATGATTGATCCCACACAGGCTAAAGATGAACGTCGAGAAAGCATTGCAAAACATATGCATGAAGTGATGAAGCTGATTGGATTAGATTTGCGAGATGATAGTTTGGAAGAAACGCCAAATCGTTTAGCTAAAATGTTTATTGATGAAATTTTTAGTGGAATGGATTATGCGAATTTTCCTAAAATGACGAAAATCAAAAATCAGATGAAAGTCAGCGAAATGGTGCAAGTGAACGACATTACGCTAACAAGCACTTGTGAACATCATTTTGTTATGATTGATGGTAAAGTTTGTGTGGCGTACTATCCAAAAGACTGGGTGATTGGCCTTTCTAAAATTAATCGAATCGTTTCATTTTTTGCTCAACGTCCACAGGTTCAAGAGCGCTTAACAGAGCAACTTTTGATAGCATTTCAGACAATTCTTGAGACAGATGATGTCGCGGTATATGTGAAAGCGACCCATTTCTGTGTAAAAGCACGTGGTATTAGAGATACAAATAGTTATACTGTCACATCTGCTTACGGTGGTGTATTCTTAGAAGATAGAGATACTCGCAAAGAATTTTTAGCTACAGTTCAGAAGTAAAAAATACTTAATAAAATAGCCGCACTTTAATATTGGTGCGGCTATTTTTATATTTATATCGAATAGAAAAGTGCGGTGAAATTTATCCGCACTTTTGGATTGTTGATTATTTAGCTGCTTTTAATTCTTGATAATATTGTTCATAGAATTGAATTGCATCGCCAACGTCATCTTGCCAGTGGCTATTTTTTAATACATCAGCTGGTGGATAAATCGCTGGATCTTCAGTGATTTCTTTTGGTAATGCTTTTTTCGCTTCTAAGTTAGCTGTTGGATAGCCAATTGCTAAGGTTAATTTTTCTGCAGCTTTAGCACCTAACATATAGTTAATAAGTTTATGTGCGCCATCTGGGTTCTTAGCAGTTTTAGGAATTGCTAAAGTATCAACCCAAAGTACAGGACCTTCTTTCGGGAATACCATGTCTAAAGGTGCTTTTTCTTTTTTAGCAATACGTACAGAACCATTCCATAATTGACCTACTTCAACTTCACCTGAGATGAAAGAGTTCGCAGGATTATCGGAATTGAAAGAAAGTACGTTTGGACGTAGTTTCAATAATTCTTCATAGGCTTGTTTGATAATGGCTGGATCTTGAGTATTTGGATCTTGACCAATTTTCAATAAAGCGATGTTGAATACTTCGCGCGCATCGTCTAATAACTGAACTTTGTTTGCAAATTCTGGTTTCCACAAGTCAGCCCAAGAAGTGAATTGAGCGCCTTTATAAGTGTTGGTGTTGAATGCAATACCTGGTGCACCTAGTAGTTGCGGAAGAGAGTATTTGTTACCTTTATCATAAGGTTTATTGAGCCAATCAGGGTCTAATTCTTTAATAACAGGTAATTTGCTGTGATCGAGTTCCATTAACATGCCTTCTCTAGCCATCTTAGAAACAAAGTAATTAGACGGTGCAATTACATCATAGCCACCAGCTGCGCCTTGAGTTTTGAGTTTTGCATACATTGTTTCGTTTGATTCTAGGCTTGAAACGATAACTTTGATGCCAGTTTCTTTAGTAAACTCATCTAAAAGACCATCTGGTACATATTCAGTCCATGTGTAGAGGTACACGGTGTCATTGGCAGTAGCCGGAGATTTTGCAGCTTCAGCTTTGCTGTCTTTATCATTACAAGCAGTTAAAGTTGCAGCTACTAAGCCTGCAGTAATTAAACCTGCGAATTTTTTCATTTTTGTTTGTTCTCCGTAAAGAGTCGTAAAAAACCACCTGCCCCGAACGACAGGCATAAAAAAACGCCTTGATTGTGCGTCAAGGCGTATTCTATTTTAAATTCAAAGGTTTGTGAAACCTTTTGTTTACTAATGGTTATTTTTTCGTGTAATTAGCTGGCTTAAAACGACAAGAGCCAGTGAAAGCACAATCATAATCGTTGCTAGAGCATTAACTTCAGGTGTTACACCGGTTTTCACTAGAGAGAATATTCTCAATGGTAAGATTTCATAACTTACACCACTGACAAATGATGAAACCACAACATCATCTAATGAAATAGTGAAACTTAATAACCAACCAGATACAACTGCAGGTAATGCTAAAGGAAGGATAATTTTACGTAAAATAGTCACTTCGCTTGCGCCTAAGTCTTTCGCTGCTTCTAACATTCTAGAATCAAAGCCATTTAATCGAGAGAAGATAGTTACGGTCACATAAGGTAAACAGAAGGTCACATGAGCCAGTAATAAAGACCAGAAACCTAATGAAATACCCACAACCATAAATAATGCAAGTAAAGATACTGCCATTACAATATCTGGAGACATCATGACGATAAATAACATACCGCTTACCGCTTGTTTACCGCGGAATCGATAGCGATAAAGTGCGATTGCAGTTAATCCACCTACAATAGTAGCTAGGGTAGCCGCAAAAAATGCAATAGTTACCGAATGAATTGCTGCTTGTATTAAGGTGTCGTTATTAAATAAACGCTCGTACCAGTTCCAGCTAAAGCCTTTCCAACTTAAACCATAACGATCTTCGTTAAAGGAATTGGTGACCAAAATAATGATTGGGATATACAAATAAGCGTATACCACAAACATAAATGCATTACGTAGTAAACGACTCATTATTCTAACTCCACTTTCTTATTCAATAGTTTGTTCGCGCGGTAGTACACGAAAATCAACAATGCCATTAGAACAGTTAAACCAATACTGATTGCAGAACCAAATGGCCAGTTACGAGAAATTAAGAATTCGCTCTTAATTACGTTACCAACTAGCAATACTTTTGCTCCGCCCAGTAAGTCTGCAACGTAGAACATACCCATTGCCGGTAATAATACTAATAAACACCCCGCGATAATGCCTGGCATGGTTAATGGTAAAATGACACGGAAGAAACGTTGGAATGCATTTGCGCCTAAATCTCTTGCAGCCTCTAATAAGCGACCGTCTAATTTCTCAATCGCAGAGTAGAGTGGCAAAATCATAAATGGCAATAGTAAATAAACTAAGCCAATGATTACCGCAATTTCTGTATTCAAAATGCGAATGGGTTCACTCAAAATTCCCATATCCATCAACATAGTGTTAAGTACACCTTTCACACCGAGAAACACTTTCATTCCATAAATACGGATCAACGAGTTTGTCCAGAATGGTAAAACCACAAGGAACAATAAGAGCGGTCGATATTTAGGATTAATTTTGCTCATCATGAAAGCAAATGGATAGCCAACTAATAAGCAAATAATGGTAGCTATGCCAGACATATACAATGAATTCCACACAACTTGTGCATAAAGCGGATTAAACAAGTTTGTGTAGTTTTCAATGGTGATTGGGAAAGCGTAAAAGTCGCTACCGTCTCTAGTCAGAAAACTTACGGCGAATACCAATAAGTTTGGAATCAACACAAAGAAGATGAGCCAACTGAAGATAATCGCAACAGTAATTTTCTGGAATTTATTATTGATTATCTTCATCGTTGAGAACAACCTCCCAGCCTTCATGCCATGTGATGCCTACGCGTTGACCTACGCTATGATCCATATGTGGATCGTCTTCGTTAAAGAATTCACTTACAAGTACACGCATGCCATTATGATCAAATTCTACCGTTGATTCTAATGTCATTCCTTTGTAAGTGCGGTCAACAATGTGGCCAATAATTGCTTTAGAATGTTCATTTTCATCTAATTCTTCAATCACAATATCTTCAGGGCGAAGGAGTACTTGAAGTTTTTGATCTTTCTCAACAGGCATGTCTGTGTAAATATCACAAACTCGACCTTCAACATTCGCGAGTACAACTTGTTCTGACTTACGTTCAATCACCGTTGCTTCAAATACGTTAATTTCGCCAATGAAACGAGCAACGAATAAGTTAGCTGGGTCTTCATAGATTTCACGTGGAGAACCATCTTGTGCGATTTTACCTTTACGCAACAACACAATACGATCAGACATTGTAATCGCTTCTTCTTGATCGTGGGTAACGAAAATAAAGGTAATACCAAGCTGACGTTGTAACATTTTGAGTTCATTTTGCATTTGTTTACGCAATTTGTAATCTAATGCAGATAAAGATTCATCAAGTAACAACACTTTTGGTTTATTTACTACAGCGCGAGCGATGGCAATACGTTGTTGTTGTCCACCAGAAAGTTGAGTTGGCTTACGATCTGCCATTTCTTCTAGCTGTACCATACGCAAGGCTTCTAAAACACGCGGTTTAATTTCATCGTTTGGTACTTTTTGCATACGCAAACCAAAAGCCACGTTCTCAAAAATTGTCATATGTGGAAATAGCGCATAGCTTTGGAATACCGTATTAATATGACGTTTTTCCGCAGGCACATTGGTGATATCTTCACCATCTAAAATAATGCTACCTGAATCCAATTCTTCTAAGCCTGCAAGTAAGCGTAAAACTGTGGTTTTACCACAGCCTGAAGGGCCAAGAATAGTGACAAATTCACCGTTATTAATTGTAAGATTGAAATCGTTAATAATGGTGTTAGAACCATAGGATTTTTTGATTGAACGAAGCTCAATAATAGGCTTGTTTTGAAGCTGATTTTCCACTAGCTTTGGTTTTCTCCCTAATTTCACCAATGATTTGGTACTGAGTAGAAATAAAACCTGCAAGACTGCAGGGGCGACATATAAAAATAGACGCCTATGATATAGTGAATTATTAATAATTAAAAGGACTTAATGCCTTAGAAAGTAAAAAAACTGTCGTTCATAAAAATAACAAGAAATTTAACCGCACTTTAGATGAATTTTACTTCGTTAATTTTATAAATATTGTTATATATCAAGATGTTTTCTATTTTTCTCGTTAAACTAAAAAGATATTTTTAAAAGGAGCGAGAATATGATTTCTCAAACAGATAAAACAGAACTTTTAGAACGATTTTTACATTATGTGTCTTTTGACACTCAATCAAAACCTAACGCTAAGCATTCCCCCAGCTCAGTCGGGCAAATGAAGTTAGCCATGCAGTTGCAAAAAGAGCTCATTCAACTTGGTTTAGAGAATGTTGAAGTAAGTAAATACGCGGTTGTGACAGCATTTTTACCCGCTAATGATCCTAACTTAACGAAAACCATTGGTTTAATTGCACATCTTGATACATCTCCACAATGTAGTGGTAAAAATGTGCGCCCTGAAGTGATAGAGCAATATCGTGGCGGAGATATTGCATTAGGTATTGGAGAGGAGTTTATTAGTCCTGTTTATTATTCTTTTATGCAAAAATTGGTCGGGCAGACTCTGATTGTTGCCGATGGAACCACTTTACTTGGGGCTGATAATAAAGCGGGAATTGCAGAAATTATGACCGCACTTTCCATTCTTCAAAAAGAGAATATTCCTCATTGTAATATTCGCGTTGCTTTTACGCCTGATGAAGAAATTGGTTTGGGAATCCATTATTTCCCAATGGAAAAGTTTTCCTGTGATTGGGCATATACCATTGATGGGGGAGAAGTCGGGGAATTAGAATACGAAAACTTTAATGCGGCAACGGCAAAAGTGCGGTTTTTCGGGCGGAGTATTCATCCTGGTTACGCAAAAGGAAAAATGGTGAATGCACTGACTTTAGCTTGTGAATTTCAGCAAGTTTTTCCTGTTGATGAAGTCCCAGAAAAAACGGATGGGAAAGCGGGCTTTTATCATTTAGAAGATTTTTCTGGTGATATTGGGCAAGTAGAGCTCACTTATTTGATTCGTGATTTTGATGAGCAGAATTTCGCACAAAGAAAAGCCTTCATTAAAAGTCAGGTGGAAAAATTTAATTCTAAGAAAGGTTTGAAAAAGCCTATTGAGTTAGACATTCAAGATAGCTACCAAAATATGTATGATGTGGTAAAAAATGTTCCTCAATCAATTGAACTTGCTGATCGTGCAATGAAAGCGGTAGGGGTTAAACCAAGTCATAAGCCGATTCGAGGCGGTACAGATGGCGCATTTTTAGCCTCTAAAGGTTTAGCATGCCCAAATATTTTTACGGGCGGCTATAATTTCCATAGTAAACATGAGTTGGTTTCTTTACAAGGCATGGAAAAGACTGTTCAAGTAATTATCGAAATGCTGAAATTTAAAGATCTGTAAAGAAACGTAAAGATTTGTAAAGAAATGTAAAGATTTCTCTTGCTATTCTTTAGATTAGTCAATATAATGGCCCTGTTTTATCGAGATTCCTTTGATAAAGCTAAACTTTAGAGATTTTATTCATAAATTCCTTTTTGATGCCCCTAATGATTTAGGGGCTTTTTTTATCTATTGTAAATGCGTTGTGTCATTTAGTTTTTCAAGGCTAAAGCCTTTTTCACTGTCATAATACATGATGCTAATAGCAGTATTTAATAAAGATACTGATTTGTCTTTATCTCGGTGATTTTGCCAAGTTGCGCCATTGAGTAAAGCAATCAATAGACGCAAGGTATGGCCATGCGATACCACTAAAATATTCCCTTCTTGATGAACTTTAATAATATCTTGTAAAGCTGCGATGGCTCGTTTGGCTAGTTGTTCATAAGTTTCTCCACCATTCGATTCAGCTTTATAGTTCGTAGGATCATTAATCATTTGTTGGAATTCTGGCAAAGGTCGGATCAGTTCCACATTTGTTCCTTCCCAACTACCAAAATAATGTTCATTTAATCCACGATGTTGGAATAAGGGAATGTCTCGATCGCCAATAATATAATTGGCTGTGTCAATGGTTCGTTGTAAACAGCTCGAATAGGCCGCAATAAAATTGACATTTTGTAAAGCTTGCCCTGTTTTTACCGCACTTTGAATGCCTTCTTCTGTTAATGGAGAATCTCCACTGCCTTGCATTAATCCTTGTTCGTTCCAAACAGTGCGGCCATGACGAATAAAATAAAAAGTCAGTTGTTTTTTCATTTTTAGGAATATTTATTGGTAAGGTTTATATCCTAAGTGAGGAGTGTAATATTAAAAAGGGCGTTTAAAAACGCCCTATGTTTAGTTTTATTAACGAGAGTAATATCCCGCCATTGAGCTATATACCACATTTTCACTTTGCAGCACTTGATATTTCGCGTTCAAAATCGCAAGTTGTGATGATTTTTCAGTATTGGCTGCAACTAACCATTCGCGCAATTCGGACACACCCGCATTATAGCGATTTCGATAATATTGCGTGATACGCTGATTGTAACTGTGGGTTTGCTGTAAATTACTTAATGTGCTTTGCGCTTGGGTAAAGGCAAAGTAGTTGGTATCCACATTATTGAGAGCGGTGGTAATACGTTGTTCATAATTTAAACGTGCGGTTTCATAGTCAGCTTCAGAAATTTTAACGTTCCATTTTACGGTGTTCCAATTTAAGAATGGCAAGCTAATTCCGACTGTGCCAGCAGCCACAGGATTGTGTAACGCCGTGCCAACAGTACTTGCTGTTGAAGATAGACTTCCACCTAAATTAATCTCTGGGAACCAACTTTTTTGAGTTGCTTTGGCATTTTTAAATGCACTACTTAAACGGAATTGTGCTGCTTTTACATCAGGACGATTTGCAATCACAGAGACTGGTACATTCAAATTCACCCCTGCTGTTTTCACATTCATAATATGTGGGAAAGTGATATTTAACGTATCGTTTGGTTTTAGGTTCAGCAGATTGCGTAACGTTTGTTCTGCCGTTTTGCGTTGGGTTTCAAAATTTAATTTATTATTACGCGCCGTTAATACTGCTTGTTGCGCTTGATCTACGCTGACCGCATCAGCCATACCTTGTGCTAAACGCGTTTGCATAATATTACCAATGTTAGTGTAATATTTGATCGTTTCGTTGGTTGTGCTAATTGCATCATTTAAATAAGCAATTTGATAATAAGTTGTTACTACAGAATTGATTAATGATAAACGAGCAGATTCCATGTCTTCTGCGGTTGCTTTGTGCGACCATTCCGCTGCATCAGCGGCATTAGCTAAACGTTGCCAAAGATCTAATGTATAGCTCACATTTAAAGAACCTTTGTGTGAAATGGCAGAGTTTGCACTTGTGTCAACTCGGCGTTGTGCCGCAGATGAAGTTGAACCATTAAATGCAGGCACTAAATTTGCGCCTACTAAATTTGCACTGTAAAGCGCACGGTTTACTGCCACAGCTGCTTTAGCTAAATCTTTGTTGTTTATTAACGCTTGTTCTACGACGCGATTTAATTGCGCATCGTTATACAATGACCACCAATTTTCTTTTACATTATATTGCTTGGTAATTTCTTCATATTGCTTGTAATCTTCAAGGCTAGCTTGATAAGAATCGCCAATATTGGCACATCCCACTAATGTACCAGACATCAACAAAGCAAGCGTGATATTTTTCATTTTAAACATTGAGTTTTCCTTCTTACGAAAATGAGTGGAAAGTGCGGATGATTTTAACCGCACTTTTGTGTTTTACAAAATTATTCCCTTGCGAACCCAATTATAAAACAAACCACTGAACGATTGTTCATGAAAGGCGGCATTGTAATGATTTATTCTATTTTTTGCACGAAAAATCTTACTGTTAAACAAAAATGCTGAAAAAGTCATAAGTTATTAAATAGAAAGTCCGGTTAGTTTGGTGATCAAATTCACAAAGCCTTGCTTTTCGTATAGAATGGCAAAATTATTTTTTCTATTTATGAGAAAGTTATGAGCAATACAGAAATTCTAGAAAGTGCAGAAAATACTCGCACTCACAATTTTATTACCCAAATTATTGATGAAGATTTAGCTTCGGGTAAACATAAAAGCGTTCATACCCGTTTCCCACCAGAGCCGAACGGTTATTTGCATATTGGCCATGCAAAATCGATTTGCTTAAACTTCGGCTTAGCCAAAGAATATCAAGGTTTATGTAACCTACGTTTTGATGATACCAACCCTGTAAAAGAAGACGTGGAATATGTAGATTCCATCAAAGCTGACGTGGAATGGTTAGGTTTCAAATGGGAAGGTGAACCGCGTTATGCATCTGATTACTTCGATGCGCTTTATGGTTATGCGATTGAATTAATTAAAAAAGGCTTGGCTTATGTGGATGAGCTTTCTCCAGAAGAAATGCGTGAATATCGTGGTACCTTAACCGAGCCTGGTAAAAACAGCCCATATCGTGACCGCTCTATTGAAGAAAACTTAGCGTTATTTGAAAAAATGAAGAACGGTGAGTTTGCAGAGGGTAAAGCAAGTTTACGTGCAAAAATTGATATGGCATCGCCATTTATGGTCATGCGTGATCCAGTAATTTATCGCATTAAATTCGCTAGCCATCACCAAACCGGTAACAAATGGTGCATTTACCCAATGTACGATTTTACTCATTGTATCTCTGATGCAATTGAGCGTATTACACACTCTTTATGTACATTAGAGTTCCAAGATAACCGTCGTTTATATGATTGGGTGTTGGAAAATATCAGTATTGAGCGTCCATTACCGCATCAATATGAATTTTCACGTTTAAATTTAGAAGGTACTTTAACCTCTAAACGTAAATTATTAAAATTAGTGAATGACGGAATTGTGGACGGTTGGAATGATCCTCGTATGCCAACGATTTCAGGTTTACGTCGCCGTGGTTATACCCCAGCTTCGTTACGTGAATTCTGTCGTCGTATCGGTGTGACTAAACAAGATAACGTTGTAGAGTATTCTGCACTTGAAGCCTGTATTCGTGAAGATTTAAATGAAAACGCACCACGCGCAATGGCGGTGATTGATCCTGTTCGTGTTGTGATTGAAAACTTTGCAGGCGAAGAAACCTTAACGGCGCCAAATCACCCGAATCGTCCTGAATTAGGTGAACGCCAATTACCATTTACGAAAGAGCTTTATATTGATCGCGCAGATTTCCGTGAAGAAGCAAACAAACAATATAAACGCTTAGTATTGGGTAAAGAAGTACGTTTACGTAATGCTTATGTGATTAAAGCGGAACGTGTAGAAAAAGATGCAAATGGTGAAATCACCACGATCTTCTGTACTTACGATCCTGAAACTTTAGGTAAAAATCCAGCGGATGGTCGTAAAGTGAAAGGTGTCATTCACTGGGTTTCTGCTGCACATAATCATCCAGCTGAATTCCGTTTGTATGATCGCTTATTTACCGTGCCAAATCCAGGTGCTGAAGATGATATTGAAAGCGTGTTAAATCCACATTCTCTCGTAGTAAAACATGGTTTTGTTGAACAAAGCTTGGTTGCTGCAGAAGTAGAGAAAGGTTATCAATTTGAACGTGAAGGTTATTTCTGTGCAGATAGTAAAGATAGCCGTCCTGAACATTTGGTATTTAACTTAACAGTAAGCTTAAAAGAAGGCTTCTAATTTTAATCAACCAAGTGCGGTCAAAATAAATGCGATTTTGACCGCACTTTTTATTTATATCTACCATGCAATCCAGTATGCAACTTAAACCTAATTTTTGGCAAACAAAATCCCTGCTTGAAATGACAGAATCCGAATGGGAAGCCTTATGTGATGGCTGCGGGAAATGCTGTTATCGCAAATATATTCAAGGGCGAGGTAAACGCCAAAAACTTTATTACACCCGAATTGCTTGCAACCTTTTAGATGTGGAAACAGGAAAGTGCGGTAATTATTCAGAGCGTTTTAAAATTGAAACCGATTGCACCAAACTCACTAAAAAGAATTTACCTGATTTTCATTGGTTGCCTGACACTTGTGCCTATCGTTTGCTTTATGAAGGAAAAACACTCCCTGAATGGCATCCACTCATTTCTGGCCATGCTGACTCCTTGAAAAATGCTGATGTTTTAATCAAAAATGGTGTGCATGAACGCGATGTGATTGATTGGTTTGAATTTATTATTGACGAAGATCACACTTTTAAATAAAGCTGGTTGTCATCACTTTCAGCTTGGTTATAATCCCTAACAAGAGTTATACAGTTGTCATGTGGTGTCTATGCAAATCTCGGATTCTCTCAAACAAAAAGCAGAAAAATGCGGTATCGCGCTTTCTCATTATGATATTGATGGACATCTTATTTTTGCAGATGAAAAGACGGTTTCAACTTTTGTTGAGCTTTTGCAGCCTCCGCCAAAAGCGAAAGGACAGTTTGACGATGTACTGGCTGCATTTGAAAATGAACCGATTGATTATCGACTCAATCGTCTAGATTTGCCATCATCTGTGGAATATCGTTATCAGCTGATTGATGAATCTAATGCCATTCTGTTAGAAAAAACACTTTCAAATTTATCCGCTCTTTCCTTGCCTCCACTTCCTTTTGGCTATTACCAATTATCTATTTTTTCTGATACTGAACAGTACGCTGTTCGTTTACTTATTTCTCCTAAAACAGCGTTTCAACCACCCGTATTAAAAAATAAAAAAGTGTGGGGCGTGAATGTGCAACTTTACAGTTTACGCTCAGAACAAAACTGGGGCATTGGCGATTTTGGTGATTTAGCTTATTTGATTGAACAAAGTGCAAAACAAGGTGCAGATTATGTGGGAATTAATCCATTACATTTGCCGTATCCTGCTGTGCCAAACTGGGCCAGTCCTTATAGTTCATCCTCTCGTCGTTGGTTGAATTTTTTATATTTATCTATTCCAGAGTTACCAGAATTTAAGCGTTACCGTTCAGTGCAAAATTGGTTTAAGTGTGAGGATATTCAAGCAAAAATTGCTGCTTTACGTGAAAGTGATTGCGTCGATTATTCTTCAATTTTGGCTTTAAAATTAACCGCACTTGAGTCCCTATTTGATTTCTTTCAACGTAGTCAATCCGCTGAAATTGCGACACGTCGAAAAATCTTTGCCGATTATTTAAAAAACAAAGGTGAACCTTTGTTGTTACAGGGGCTATTTAATGTATTAGATTTACAAGAACACGCCGATCATCAAGCAGAAGAAAATACCATAGGTTGGCTTGGATGGCGTAAGGAATGGCAACATTTAAGTGCGGCAAAAAGAAAAGCCCTATTAAAAACACACCATGAGCAAATCCAATTTTTTGCTTGGTTGCAATGGCTTTCGGAAGAACAGCTTTCCGCATTACAAAATCTTTGTAAACAATCTGGTATGAAGTTGGGTATTTATGGCGATTTAGCGGTGAATAGTTCTCGTGGTAGTGCTGATGTATGGATCGAGCCTGATTTATATTGTGTAAATGCCTCTATTGGCGCGCCACCCGATCCGTTAGGCCCTGTCGGGCAAAATTGGAATTTGCCACCTTATAATCCAACAGTGCTAAAAGCACGTGGCTTTGCACCATTTATCGATATGCTACGTGCCAATATGCAATATTTCGGTGTGCTACGCATCGATCATGTTATGGGCTTATTCCGTTTGTGGTGGATTCCAGAAGGAAAAACCGCGGCTGATGGTGCTTATGTGCATTATCCTTTTGATGAATTAATGGCGATTCTTGCCATTGAAAGTGTGCGCAATGAATGTTTGATTATTGGTGAAGATCTCGGCACTGTGCCTGATGAAGTGCGGTGGAAATTAAACGAGTTTCAAATTTTCTCTTATTTTGTATTGTATTTCGCCCAACGAAATGGCGAATTTCCTCGTATATCTGATTATCCTCGAAATGCTTATGCCACTATTGGCACGCATGATGTTCCCTCATTACAAAGTTTTTGGCATTGCCGTGATTTAGAATTATTTAATCAACTCGGTATTTTGAATGGGGAAGTGCTTAAGCAAAAATACGATCAACGTGTCATGGATAAACAAGACTTATTAAATAGTTTACATCGTGATAATTATTTACCGCCGCATTATGAAGGCGATGCGCTTTCTATGGCGATGCACGATCATTTAAACCGAATGATCCATCATTATTTAGCGGAAAGTAACAGCCGATTGATTGGTGTGCAATTAGAAAATTTACTTAGCCAAGAAATCAGTTTTAATTTGCCGGGCACCTCAAATGAATACCCAAACTGGTGCAAGAAACTTGCTCAACCGTTAGCGTTTATTTTTAGCAATGAAGCTTTAAAAACGTTCTTTGTGCAAATTAACCAAGGGCGAAATGTATAAGGAGTAAATATGACAACCGCAGTAACACAAACAATTATTGATGGTTTTTTTGATGCGAGCAATGGCGATCCTTTTGCTACGCTTGGTATGCATGAAACTGAGCGAGGAATTGAAATCCGTACGTTGTTGCCAGATGCCAATCGAGTGGTGGTGATTGAGCGTGAAAGTGGTAAAGAAATAACGGAACTGGATTGTGTCGATGATCGTGGCTTTTTTGTTGGTGTTATTCCAAATTATCGTCATTTTTTTGCTTATCAATTACAGGTTTTTTGGGGAAATGAATCGCAAATAGTCGAAGATCCTTATCGTTTTCATCCTATGATTGATGATTTAGAACAATGGCTACTTTCTGAAGGTTCTATGCTTCGCCCATATGAAGTGCTTGGTGCGCATTTTATGGAATGTGATGGTGTGAGCGGGGTGAATTTCCGCTTATGGGCACCTAATGCAAGACGAGTTTCTATTGTTGGTGATTTCAACTATTGGGATGGTCGCCGTCATCCTATGCGTTTTCATCTAAAAAGTGGTGTTTGGGAGCTATTTTTACCAAAAGCCAGTTTAGGACAGCTCTATAAGTTTGAATTAATTGATTGTCATGGCAATCTTCGTTTGAAAGCCGATCCCTTTGCCTTTAGTTCGCAACTTCGCCCTGATACAGCATCGCAAGTGAGTGCATTGCCAAATGTGGTGGAAATGACGGAACAACGTCGTCAAGCAAATCAAGCGAATCAACCGATTTCCATTTATGAAGTACATTTAGGATCTTGGCGTCGTAATTTAGAAAATAATTTTTGGCTAGATTACGATCAAATTGCTGATGAATTAATTCCTTATGTAAAAGAGATGGGCTTCACCCATATAGAATTTTTACCGCTTTCTGAATTTCCATTTGATGGTTCTTGGGGCTATCAACCACTAGGGCTTTATTCGCCAACCAGTCGCTTTGGTTCACCTGAGGCATTCCGTCGTTTAGTAAAACGTGCACATGATGCGGGAATTAATGTGATTTTAGATTGGGTACCAGGTCATTTCCCAAGTGATACCCATGGTTTAGTCGCGTTTGATGGCACGGCTTTGTATGAGCATGAAGACCCTCGCGAAGGCTATCATCAAGACTGGAATACCTTGATTTATAACTATGGGCGTAATGAGGTCAAAAATTTCTTATCCAGTAATGCACTGTATTGGCTTGAACGTTTTGGTGTAGATGGTATTCGCGTGGATGCCGTGGCTTCGATGATTTACCGCGATTACAGCCGAGCGGAAGGTGAGTGGATTCCAAACCAATATGGCGGACGTGAAAATTTAGAAGCCATCGAGTTTTTAAAACATACCAACTGGAAAATTCACAGTGAAATGGCGGGGGCAATTTCTATTGCGGAAGAATCTACCTCTTTTGCTGGCGTAACCCACCCAAGCAAAAACGGCGGATTAGGTTTCAATTTCAAATGGAATATGGGCTGGATGAACGATACGCTCGCCTATATGCAGCTTGACCCAATTTACCGCCAATATCATCACAATAAAATGACTTTTGGGATGATGTATCAATACAGCGAAAACTTTGTGCTACCGCTTTCGCATGATGAAGTGGTGCATGGCAAATATTCGCTCCTCGATAAAATGCCGGGAGACGCATGGCAAAAATTTGCGAACTTACGTGCTTACTACGGCTATATGTGGGGGCACCCGGGTAAAAAATTGCTCTTTATGG
Organism: Haemophilus haemolyticus; assembly: GCF_003351405.1. GTDB lineage: Bacteria > Pseudomonadota > Gammaproteobacteria > Enterobacterales > Pasteurellaceae > Haemophilus > Haemophilus haemolyticus_N. Next base: position 1,730,788 of record NZ_CP031240.1, on the reverse strand, counting down.
GCAATGAATTTGCTCAAGGTCGTGAGTGGAATTACGAAGAAAGTTTGGACTGGTTCTTGCTTGATGAAAATATCGGTGGTGGCTGGCATAAAGGCGTTTTGAAATTAGTAAAAGATTTGAATCATATTTACCGAGAAAATTCACCGCTCTTTGAATTGGATTATTCACCTGAAGGCTTTGATTGGCTTGTCGTTGATGATGCGGCAAATTCTGTATTTGCTTTTGAGCGTCGCAGCTCAAATGGTGAGCGCATTATTGTCATCAGTAACTTCACACCTGTGCCTCGCCATAATTACCGTATTGGGGTAAATGTTGCAGGCACTTATGAAGAAATTCTGAATACTGATTCTATGTATTATCAAGGCTCTAACGTGGGCAATTTTGGCTATGTAACAAGTGAAGAAATTGAAAGCCATGGACGAGAAAATTCTATTTCGATTTCTATTCCACCATTGGCGACAGTTTATTTGAAATACAATTTGTAAGATATGTTTACGATTTATAACAACGGCAAACCAGCGCCAATGGGCTATTCAATATTCACCGAGAATGGTGTGAAGGTGACTAATTTTGCATTGTTTTCTGCTGCGGCGAGTGGTGTTGAAGTTTGCCTGTTTAATGGCGATAAGGAAACGCGCTTTCCTATGGTTAGCACAAATAATGTATGGCATTTAGCTGTAGCAGGCGTTGAGGTTGGGACAGAATATGGATTCCGCATTCACGGTGAACATGCTAACCCGAATAAATTAATGCTCGATCCTTATGCAAAAGCGGTGAATGGTAAACCGGATTTAACTACTGAAGAAAGTCGTTCTTGGTTCTTGATGAATGATCATCGCGATAATGCTCATATTGCGCCAAGAGCGGTGATTATTTCTGAAGATTTTGATTGGGAAAATGAAACTGCACCCAATACGCCTTGGGCGGAAACCATTGTGTATGAATTGCACGTTAAAGGTTTTAGCCAACTTAACGACAAGATTCCCGCTGAATTTCGTGGCACCTATGCGGGCTTAAGTCATCCTATCAATTTAGCTTATTTAAAAGAATTAGGCGTGACAGCAGTGGAGTTGCTGCCTGTAAATTTTTATATAAATGAACCGCACTTACAAGCTCGAGGCTTACAAAATTATTGGGGATATAATCCCTTAGCGATGTTTGCAGTGGAACCTAAATATGCGGCAACAAATAATCCATTAGCTGAATTTAAATCGATGGTGAAGGCGTTTCACAAAGCGGGCATTGAAGTTATTTTAGATGTGGTATTTAACCATTCTGCAGAATCAGAGCAAACTTACCCAACATTCTGCCAGCGTGGTATTGATGATCAAACTTACTATTGGCGCAACGAGCAAGGGCGTTATATCAATTGGACAGGCTGCGGCAATATGCTCAATTTATCCTCTGATGTTGGGCGAAAATGGGTTGTAGATTGTTTACGTTATTGGGCTGAACAGTGTCATGTTGATGGTTTTCGATTTGATTTAGCCTCGGTGCTTGGGCGTGATACACCAGATTTTAACTCGTCAGCTCAGCTTTTTACTGACATAAAAAATGAGCCAAGTTTACAAAATATTAAATTGATTGCAGAGCCGTGGGATATAGGACATTACGGCTATCAAGTCGGGAATTTCCCAAATTACTTTGCGGAATGGAATGATCGTTTTCGTGATGATCTTTGCCGTTTTTGGTTATGGAAAAGTGGTGAAATTGGCGCATTTGCAGAACGCTTTGCAGGTTCTAGCGATTTATTTAAGAAAAATGATCGCTTACCACACACAACGCTTAATTTTATTACCGCCCATGATGGTTTCGTCATGCAAGATTTGGTGAGTTATAACCAAAAACATAACGAAGCGAATGGCGAAGAAAATCGTGATGGCCGCAATGAAAATTACAGTTATAACCATGGAGTAGAAGGTTCTACTGAATGCCTTTCTGAACCGCAAAAAAGTGCGGTGGAAAATAATCGCACTTTTGCACAAAGCGGATTATTAATGAGTTTATTACTTGCGAATGGCACGCCTATGCTTTTAGCAGGTGATGAGTTTGGCAACACTCAATATGGTAACAATAATGCCTATTGCCAAGATAACAAGATTACTTGGCTTAAATGGGCAAATTTTAACAAGGAATTATTTGAACTTACCAAGCAAACGATTGCAGCACGTAAGCAAATTGGTAGTTTAAATCGGAATCAATGGTGGTCAGGTAACAATGTGCAATGGCTTAACATTCACGGTAACCAGATGACAGTTGACGATTGGCAAAATCAACAAACCAAAGCATTACAAGTAGTTTTAGATAAGCATTGTCTTTTATTGATTAATGCCAAAGCCGAAGGACAGGTTTTTCACTTACCCGATGGAAAATGGACACCTCAAATCGGCACACATAATTTAACCCTCGATGCACAACAAGCAGAGCTTAGCTCAATGGGCTTTTGTATGCTGAGTGACGAATAACTATAAGACTATGGAGATCCTTATGAAAGCTGTCGACCTTAACAAATATGATTTAGTTAAAAATACTTTGGTGCTTATTCTTGCGGGTGGACGTGGTTCACGCTTGCATGAACTTACCGATAAACGTGCAAAACCCGCCCTTTATTTTGGTGGTAATCGCCGTATTATTGACTTTGCACTTTCTAATTGTATTAACTCTGGTTTGAACCGTATTGGGGTAGTGACTCAATACGCGGCACACTCTTTACTTCGTCATTTGCAAACAGGTTGGTCTTTCTTACCACAAGAAAAAGGGGAGTTTGTTGATATGCTTCCTGCTCGTCAACAAATTGATGATTCAACTTGGTATCGTGGTACGGCGGATGCTGTTTATCAAAATATGGCGATTATTCGTGATCACTATCGCCCTAAATATGTTTTGATCTTGGCGGGTGACCATATTTACAAACAAGACTATAGCGTCATGTTGATGGACCATGTGAACAGTGGTGCAAAATGTACGGTGGGCTGTATTGAAGTACCTCGCTCTGAAGCACATGAATTTGGTGTCATGGCGGTAAACGAAAATTTAAAAGTCAAAGCCTTTGTTGAAAAACCAAAAGATCCACCGGCAATGGTAGGTAAACCTGATATTTCACTCGCATCAATGGGGATTTATGTGTTTGATGCAGATTATCTTTACAAAATGTTGGAGAGAGAGGTCAATACACCACAAACTAGCCACGATTTTGGTAAAGATGTATTACCAAAATGTTTAGCAGAAGAAACCCTTTATGCGCATCCTTTCAGCCGTTCTTGCATGGGACGTAATACTGAAGGTGAAATTTATTGGCGTGATGTGGGTACATTAGATAGCTTCTGGCAATCTAATATCGATTTAGTATCTGAAAATCCACAGCTTGATATTTATGACCAAAGTTGGCCAATTCGCGGTAATCCAATTCAAGCTTACCCGTCAAAATTCTTCTACAAAAATTCAAATGTTCATCCAGTCGATAATTCTTTAATTGGCGGTGGTTGTGTGATTACTGATGCCTCTATCAGTAATTCCGTGCTATTCGATCGCGTTAAAATTGATGCTTTCTCAAAAGTGGATCATTGCGTGGTATTGCCACAAGTTAAAATCGGTAAGAATTGTATATTGAAAAACTGTATTCTAGACCGTGAATGTATCATTCCTGATGGCATGGAAATTGGTGTGAATATGGAAGAAGATAAAAAACGATTCCGTATCAGTTCAACTGGTAAAGTAATTCTAGTTACCCCGAAAATGCTGAAAAAATTAGAAGGGGAAGAAGTTGTATCTGAAGAGCATTTAGATTAATGATGAAAAGTGCGGTGAATTTTGACCGCACTTTATAACCACTCTTTAGCAAAGAGGGGAGTTGATCGAGCATTATTTATGTTTTATAGGGAAAATAAAAATTAAATGAAAGTTTTACATGTTTGCTCAGAATTTTATCCGCTCCTCAAAACAGGCGGTTTAGCCGATGTTTTAGGAGCTTTGCCACAAGCCCAAAATCAAATAGGGCTTGATGCACGCATTTTATTGCCTGCGTATCCAGCGATTTCTGCAGGTATTTCTAATACACAAGTTGTGGCTGAATTTGATAATTTTGCGGGACATGTTGTGTTGCGCTACGGCGAATATAATGGCGTAGGCGTTTATTTAATCGATGCGCCACATTTATATGCGCGTGAGGGTAATCCATATCACGATTGTTACTATAATGATTATGGTGATAACTATAAACGTTTTGCCTTACTTGGTTGGGTTGGTGCTGAATTATCCACTGGTTTAGATAGCTGGTGGCGTGCAGATGTGGTTCATGCTCATGATTGGCATGCAGGTTTATGTGCCGCTTACTTATTTAATAAAGGCCGTCCAGCAAAATCCGTATTTACAATCCATAATTTAGCGTATCAAGGGCAATTCCATTATCAGCATTTATTTGAAATTGGATTGCCAGCAGGCATGTTTAATGTTGATGGTTTAGAGTTATTTGGACAGATTTCCTATTTAAAAGCTGGCTTATTTTACTCCGATGCTAGCACAGCAGTAAGTCCGACGTATGCCAAAGAGATTACAACACCTGAATTTGCCTATGGTTTAGAAGGTTTACTTTCTGGTTTAAAATCTCAAGGGCGTTTAGTGGGGATTCTTAATGGTGTAGATGAAAATATTTGGCATCCAAATGCCGATCAATATATTCAGCATCATTACAAATTGAAACATATGGCGGGTAAAAAACAGAATAAGGCTGAACTGCAAGCTTATTTTAATTTACCGCAAGATGAAAATGCATTGGCATTTGTGATGGTAACCCGCTTAACCGAGCAAAAAGGCGTGGATTTATTGATTGAAAGTGCGGATGAAATTGTAAAACAAAGTGGTCAGATGATGATTTTAGGTTCTGGCGCACCGCACTTTGAAAAAGGTATTCGTGAGCTTGCTGAACGTTATCCACAAAATGTTGCAGTCAAAATTGGTTACGATGAAACACTGTCACATTTATTAGTGGCAGGTGGTGATGTGATTTTAGTGCCAAGCCGTTTTGAGCCTTGTGGCTTAACACAACTTTATGGTTTGCAATATGGCACCCTTCCTCTTGTTCGTAAAACGGGTGGTTTAGCCGATACGGTGGTAGATAGCACACCGGAAAATATTAAAGATCGCACGGCAACTGGTTTTGTGTTTGAGCAAGCGACAGCTGAAGATTTACGCAGAAGCATTCAACAAGCGTTTGATATTTGGCAAAAACCGAGAGTGTGGTCAGCATTGCGAGCGAATGCGATGACACAAGATTTCAGCTGGCGTAAAGCAGCAGAACAATATCGTGCGCTTTATGAACGTTTGTAGTTTTATTTATAAACGTTAAGGGCAACAGTCTGTTTGTAGATTATTGTTGCAAGCTCTGTGATTATGCTTGTTTTTCGACAAGATAAGCATAAAATTTGAACCGAATTTATTAGAGGTATAAAGGTTCTCGGATACAAAGAGCGGTCTATTTCGATTGATTTTTTGAAATGTGCGTGAATTTTTAAATCAACATCTCTTTTATTATAGATAATTTTTTAACATTCAAACCGAGGTTTTACTTATGATGATGGATAATTTTGATTCTCCATTCCTATACAATCGCCCACAAATGACTGTTGAGGCAATCAAAAAATCAATTGTTTATAAGCTTATTTTTTTAATTGGTCGATCACCGCGTGAAGCGAGCCAACGCGATTGGCTTAACGCAACACTCCACGCTGTGCGTGACTTAGTAACAGAGGGTTGGATCACTACTGCGCGTCAAACTCGAGCGGAAGATGCTCGCCGTGTTTACTACCTTTCAATGGAATTCTTAATTGGACGTACCCTTTCTAATGCCATGATAGCAGAAGGTATTTATGGATTAGCACAAGAAGCCTTATCTGAATTAAATGTCGATTTAGAAGAAGTTTTAGAAAAAGAAGTTGATCCTGGCTTGGGTAATGGCGGTTTAGGACGTTTAGCTGCGTGCTTTATGGATTCTATTGCGACCCTTGGTTTACCAGGTATGGGCTACGGTATTCGTTATGAATATGGTATGTTCCGCCAAAAAATCGAAAATGGTCAGCAAGTCGAGCGCCCAGATGCATGGCTTGAAAAAGGTGCACCTTGGGAGTTTATTCGTCCATCTAAACGCTTTACCGTAGAATTTGGTGGAAACATTCATTTCGAAGGCAAAAAATGTATTTGGCAAGATACCGAAAAAGTAACCGCACTTGCTTACGACCAAATGATCCCGGGTTATCAAAACAATTCTGCAGCAACATTACGTTTATGGTCTGCTCATGCAGGTGAAGTATTTAATCTTGCAGACTTTAACCGCGGTGAACACTTAGCAGCATTAGAAGAACACTCTGCAAATAAAAACTTATCTCGCGTGCTTTACCCTGATGATTCTACTTGGAATGGTCGTGAATTGCGTTTACGTCAAGAATATTTCTTAGTATCTGCATCACTTCAAGATATTTTACGCCGTCACAAACGCACCCATGATAGCCTTGAAAACTTGGCGGATAAAGTGGCAATTCATTTAAATGACACACATCCAGCATTAGCAATTCCTGAATTAATGCGTATTTTAGTGGATGATGAAGGTTTTGAATGGAAAAAAGCTTGGGAGATGACGCGTAACATTTTCTCTTACACCTGCCATACTTTGATGTCGGAAGCGTTAGAAACTTGGCCAGTGGAAATGATGGCAAAAATCTTGCCACGTCATTTACAGATGATTTTTGAAATCAATGATCATTTCTTAGAGTATGTTCGTTCTTACGTCACCACGGATAACGATTTTATTCGTCGTGTTTCATTGATTGAAGAAGGTTATCAACGTAAAGTGCGTATGGGATGGCTATCCGTTGTGGGTTCACACAAAATCAACGGGGTTGCCGAAATTCATTCCGATTTAATGGTGACTTCAACCTTTGCAGATTTCGCTCGTATTTTCCCAGAACGCTTTACCAATGTGACAAACGGTATTACCCCTCGTCGTTGGTTAGCCGTTGCGAATCCACAATTGGCAGACTTATTCGATAAATATATTGGTTCAGAATGGCGTTGTGATTTAAGTCAAATCGAAAAACTTAAACCATTTACGCAAGAAAAAGCATTTAAAGAAGCGATTGCGGATATTAAATTTGCGAACAAAGTGAAATTGGCGGAATACGTGAAATCCGAATTAGGTGTTGAACTTGATCCACATGCGTTATTTGATGTTCAAGTCAAACGTATTCACGAATATAAACGTCAAATGTTGAACGTATTGCATATTATTGCTCGCTATAATGAAATGCTTGCTCATCCTGAACAAGATTGGCAACCGCGCGTATTTATTTTAGCTGGTAAAGCGGCTTCAGCTTATTATGCGGCGAAACAAACCATTCACTTAATCAATGATGTGGCGAATGTAATCAATAATGATGAGCGTTTGAAAGGCCGTTTAAAAGTTGTATTTATTCCAAATTACAGCGTAAGCCTTGCCCAGTTAATTATTCCAGCAGCGGATATTTCAGAGCAAATTTCACTTGCAGGCACAGAGGCTTCTGGCACCAGTAATATGAAGTTTGCCTTAAATGGCGCATTGACACTGGGTACACTTGACGGTGCGAACGTGGAGATTTTGGAAAACGTGGGGGAAGATAACATCTTTATTTTCGGTAACACTGTGGAACAAGTTGAGCAACTTCGTCGTGAAGGGTATCGATCATTTGAATACTATCAAAATGATACTCAATTACGCACAGTCGTGGATCAAATTATTGAGGGTAAATTCTCACCAGAAGAGCCTCAACGTTATCATCAACTATTACAAGGGTTGCAATACCACGATTATTATCAAGCTTTCGCTGATTTCCGTAGTTATGTAGAAACTCAAAAAGCCGTAGATGAAAAATACAAACAACGCGACCAATGGATTGAAAGCACTATTCAAAATATCGTGAATATGGGCTTCTTCTCATCTGACCGCACGATTAAAGAGTACGCAGAGAGAATTTGGAAAGTTGAGCCTGTTCAATTAGGTGATTAATTTTATATTAATAGCCAATAAATAAATTATCTGCATCAAGCCCGAGTTTGATGCAGATTTTTGGAGCGTTAGTTACAGATAAAATTATATAAATTTTTAAGCCAGAATCAGTATGAATAGGCAGTATTTCATAGGCGTTATTTATCAATTTTTTAGATATAGTTTTTAATTAGATTTGGGGCTGTACTAGATAACGACTAAAAATCCCATTTAGGTTAGAATAAACCAATGAGAAAAAGTCGCTTAAGTCAGCATAAACAAAATAAACTCATTGAACTGTTTGTCGCAGGTGTCACAGCAAGAACAGCCAGTGAATTGGTTAATGTAAACAAAAATACAGCCGCTTATTACTTTCATCGATTACGCTTACTCATCTATCAAACAAGCCCACATTTGGAAATGTTTGAAGGAGAGATTGAAGCCGATGAAAGCTATTTCGGCGGTACTCGAAAAGGCAAACGTGGTCGCGGTGCCGTGGGAAAAGTCGCAGTATTCGGGCTTCTCAAACGAAATGGCAAGGTTTATACCGTCGTTGTCCCTAATGCGCAATCAGCGACATTATTGCCAATTATCCGAGAGAAAGTTAAGCCTGACAGCATTGTGTATACGGATACCTTTCGTAGTTATGATGTGCTTGATGTCAGTGAATTTAGCCATTTTCGCATCAATCACAGCACGCATTTTACTGAAAACCACAACCACATAAACGGAATTGAGAATTTTTGGAATCAAGCAAAACGCCATTTACGCAAGTTTAATGGCATTCCCAAAGAGCATTTTGAGCTATATTTAAAGGAATGTGAATGGCGTTTTAACAACAGTGAAATAAAATCTCAAATATCCATTTTAAAACAATTAGTTAAGGGTAGTTTGGTCTAGTTATCTAGTACAACCCCTTAGATTTAATTTACTTATATATAAAAGTTTTATAGAATCCTGGCTAGGATAATTTTTATCCTAAATTTATTGATTTAAAATTTAATCAACTTGAGGATCATTCAGATGAAAAAATATTTTCTCTTAACTGCATTAACTTCTTCTTTGGTTTTAGCCGGTTGTGCAAATGTTTCTTCCGAAGACTTAGGCGCTGACGTCTATGACACAACTCAATTAAATACTAAGCAAGAAACTAAAACTGTCACGATCTTATCTGTGTTGCCAGCTAAAGTACTTGTTGATAATAAAGAAAATAAACAAATGGCTCAGGCTGCTGGTGCGATCTTAGGTGGTATTACTGGGGCTGTGCTAGGTTATCAACATAGTAATCTTGCTGCAGCAGCAGCAGGTACTGCTGGAGCTACGGGTGGAGTTATTGCTGGTTCTATGGTTAAAGATAAAGTTCAAGTTGAGGGTGTTAGTTTAACTTATAAACAAGGTTCTAAGGTATATACTTCAACCCAAGCTGGTCGTAAATGTCAATTTAAACCTGGTTTAGCTGTGGTTATTACAACTAAAGCAAATGAAACTCGTATTCAACCAAATTCAGAATGTCCAGCTAAAAAATAATTAGGTGGTTAAACAATGAAAAAAAGTTTAATTATTCTTTTAACAGGCTGTGCTGTTGTTTCTCCTGCATTTGCAGATTTAGGATCTGATATTAGTGCTGTGGCAGCGGCAGAAAGTAGTGGTCAGCAAGCTGAGGCAAGAGCAGCGGCAAAAGCTCGTGCAGCCGCTCAAGCAGCAGCAAAAGCGCGTGCAGCAGCTCAAGCAGAAATTCGTCGTAAACAAGAAGCTATTGAACAACGTGAATATGACAATCAAATGGCTGATAAAAAACGTGATCAATCTTATGAAGATGAATTGCGTCAGCTTGAGATTGAAGAGCGTAAGTTGGAATTAGCTCGTAAAAAAGCTCGTGTAAATCGTGAAAATGATTTTATTGAGCAAGAATTAAAAAGAGAATCAGCCAAAACTGATGTTATCCAGTCTGGAGCAGATTCAGCGCGTAACCTTTCAAGTGGAAGTAAAACTCTGATGGAAAAAGAAGGGGAAGCTAAGGTCAAAAAAGAATCTGGTTTCTTTAAATAGACTTCTTTAATCCAAAGTTTTTTTAAAGGCCTCTCAGCAAAAGTTGAGAGGCCTTTTCTATATAATATTATTACTTATAGGATATATAGATTTATTATTTTTGATTTTTTAACAGGAAATTATAAATAGAGAATTTTTCGTGATCCCTATCACAATATCTTGTAAAACCACTTAAAAACGTTACCTATTTTTATTCAATCAATGATACAGTTGTATCCGTTTGACTTTTTGTCATTTTAACGATGAATAGGCGAAGGTTTGTTCATTAATCTCATCAACCCAATCATCAATCAGAGGGAAACAGTATGTTAATTGGTGTACCTAGAGAGCTGCTTGAGAATGAGAGCCGTGTGGCGGCAACGCCGAAAACGGTTCAGCAAATATTGAAATTGGGCTTTGACGTGATCGTGGAACACGATGCAGGTTTTAAAGCTAGTTTTGAAGATCAAGCATTTTTAGAGGCAGGCGCGAAGATCGGTACGTCGGCTGAAATTTGGCAATCGGATATTATCTTCAAAGTAAATGCACCGACAGATGAAGAAATTGCTCAAATGAAGGAAGGAGCAACGCTTGTAAGCTTTATTTGGCGTATGCAAAATCCTGAGTTAATGAAAAAACTCACCGCGAAGAAAATTAATGTGTTAGCCATGGATGCGGTGCCTCGTATTTCTCGTGCGCAAGCATTGGATGCGCTTTCTTCTATGGCGAATATTTCTGGTTATCGTGCTGTCATTGAAGCTGCACATGAATTCGGTAGCTTCTTTACCGGGCAAATTACTGCAGCAGGTAAAGTTCCACCAGCAAAAGTGTTGGTGATTGGTGCTGGTGTGGCTGGTTTAGCGGCAATTGGTGCGGCAAATAGCCTTGGAGCGATTGTTCGTGCTTTTGACTCTCGTCCTGAAGTGAAAGAGCAAGTTCAAAGTATGGGCGCAAGCTTCTTAGAAATTGATTTTAAAGAAGAAGGCGGCAGTGGTGATGGTTATGCGAAAGTGATGTCGGAAGAATTTAACCGTCGTGCGATGGAGCTTTACGCAGAACAAGCTAAAGAAGTCGATATTATTATTACTACGGCAGCTATTCCGGGTAAACCAGCGCCTCGTTTAATCACTAAAGAAATGGTGGATTCAATGAAACCAGGTTCGGTGATTGTGGATTTAGCAGCTGCAACTGGCGGTAACTGTGAATATACGCAAGCAGGGAAAGTTGTTACAACTGAAAACCAAGTGAAAGTGATTGGTTATACAGATTTTCCAAGCCGTTTACCAACGCAATCTTCCCAACTGTACGGCACAAACTTAGTCAATTTATTAAAACTTTTGTGCAAAGAGAAAGATGGCAATATCAATATTGATTTTGAAGATGTGGTTCTTCGTGGTGTAACAGTTGTTCGTGATGGGGAAGAAATTCCACCAGCACAAATTCAAGTGTCTGCACAACCAAAACAAGAAGCCAAAGCTGCACCGGTGGCAGAGAAAAAAGAATCTAAACCAACAGATCCTCGTGTGAAATACAGTGTGATGGCTGGTGTTGGTGTGTTATTCCTTTGGTTAGCTTCTGTTGCACCTGCAGCATTTTTATCACATTTCACTGTATTTGTTTTAGCTTGTGTGGTGGGTTATTACGTGGTTTGGAATGTTAGCCATGCACTTCACACACCATTAATGGCAGTAACAAATGCAATTTCAGGCATTATTATTGTAGGCGCGTTATTACAAATTCGTCAGCCAACAGGCAATCTATTTATCGATGCCTTAGCTTTTGTGGCGATTTTGGTGGCAAGCATCAATATTTTTGGTGGTTTCCGTGTCACACAACGTATGTTAGCAATGTTTAGAAAAGGTTAAGGAGCGCACAATGTCTGAAGGTTTAGTACAGGCTGCGTATATTTTAGCAGCATTACTTTTCATTATGAGCTTGGCAGGACTTTCTAAACATGAAACTGCTAAAGCAGGTTGTTGGTTCGGTATTGTTGGTATGACCATTGCCCTTATCGCAACCATTTTTGGACCTCATTCTGAAGGAACATTTTGGATCATTATTGCGATGATCATCGGTGGTGCAATCGGTGTTCAACGTGCATTAAAAGTAGAAATGACTGAAATGCCAGAACTTGTGGCGATTCTTCATAGTTTCGTTGGTTTAGCGGCTGTACTCGTAGGCTTTAATAGCTATGGTTTACACCACGAGGCGTTAATGCCAGAAGGATTAGATGCAGCAGCACAAGCCGCATTTGTAGCTGAACAAGCGGTATTAACAAATATTCATAATGTTGAAGTATTTTTAGGTATTTTTATCGGTGCAGTAACTTTCACTGGTTCTGTTGTTGCATTTGGTAAATTAAGCGGAAAAATTAATTCAAAAGCATTAATGTTGCCGCATCGCCATAAATTAAATTTAGCTGCACTTGTGGTATCTGCATTATTGATGGTTGCATTCTTAAATAATCCAGAAAGCATTTTCCCTGTGTTATTAATGACAGCGATTGCGCTTGCATTTGGATGGCACTTAGTGGCATCAATCGGTGGGGCAGATATGCCAGTTGTGGTATCAATGCTTAACTCTTATTCAGGTTGGGCAGCGGCGGCGGCAGGTTTTATGTTGAATAATGACTTGCTTATCGTAACTGGTGCGCTTGTTGGTTCTTCTGGTGCAATTCTTTCTTACATCATGTGTAAAGCGATGAACCGTTCATTTGTGAGCGTAATTGCGGGTGGTTTTGGTAACGATGTTCAAGTTTCTTCAAGTGAAGAACAAGGCGAACACCGTGAAACTACAGCGGAAGAAGTGGCTGAATTGTTGAAAAATGCAAGTTCTGTGATTATCACTCCAGGATATGGTATGGCTGTTGCACAAGCACAATATCCAGTCGCTGATATTACGGCAAAATTGCGTGAACGTGGTGTGAACGTTCGTTTTGGTATTCACCCTGTTGCAGGACGTTTACCTGGCCATATGAACGTGCTTTTAGCCGAAGCGAAAGTGCCTTACGATGTCGTACTTGAAATGGATGAAATCAACGACGATTTCGCTGATACAGATGTGGTATTGGTTATCGGTGCGAACGATACGGTAAACCCAGCTGCGATGGAAGATCCAAATAGCCCAATCGCGGGAATGCCTGTGCTGGAAGTATGGAAAGCGCAAAATGTGATTGTGTTCAAACGTTCAATGGCAGTGGGTTATGCTGGCGTACAAAATCCATTATTCTTCAAAGAGAATACGCAAATGCTCTTTGGTGATGCAAAAGATCGTGTTGAAGATATCTTAAAAGCATTATAAAAACACGCATAAAAATAACCGCACTTGGAGTTACCTAAGTGCGGTATTTTTTTATGGCGTTTAGTGACTATCTTCAGGATTTTCCAAAATTTCTGAACACAAGCCTAAGCCAGATAAAAATTCAATAAATGCCCGCACTTTTATTGGTAAATGTCTTCTGTTTGGATAGACTACATGAATTTCTAATTTTTGTTGTTTATATTCTGGTAATATTTCAATCAGTTCACCTTTTTCGAGAGATTGACCAATAATAAATCTCGGTAAATTCACAATACCTAGTCCTGCTTTTGCCATTTCTAATAAGGCTAAACCACTATTGCTCACAACCTTTGATTGGATTTTGAAGCGCTGTGTTTGATTTATGCGTGAGCCAACCCAATTCACTTGATTCATTACATTTTTATAAAGTAAGCCATTGTGATGTTCTAAATCATCAGGCGTTTGTGGAATACCATTCGCTTCAAGATAACTTGGTGATGCCACAAAGTGTAGCGTATTTGTACTGATTTTGCGTGATACAAGAGAACTGTCCGCTATATGGCCGATACGTAATGCAAGATCATAGCCTTCTGCCACAAGGTCAATTTTTTTATCATTAAACTCAATTTCAACATGTAGATTAGGATGTTCGGCAATAAACAGTGGTAAATTCGGTACGATAAAAAGCAAGCCAAAATCACGAGGAACAGAAATAAGTAAATTTCCTTGTAATGAGCTAGTGAGGTGAGTGATGCTAGAGTCTGCTTCATCTAAATCAAGCAAAATTCCTTGGCAGCGTTGGTAATACATCATCCCCGCCTCAGTAGGCATAATTTTTCTAGTGGTACGTTGTAACAAGCGTGTTTTTAAATGTTCTTCTAACTGTGAAACTAATTTGCTTGCCATCGCCACAGAAATATTTTGTTGCTTTGCTGCCAATGTAAAACTTTGGGTTTCAATGACTTTGCAGAAAATAGAAATCGCGTTGAGTTTATCCATTTATAGACCTTTTTTGAAAAAATGCTTGATTTTGCCTACATAACTTTGCACTATACCCCCAATTTTACAAAATTCTAGTGATATTAGGTAATCAAATGAGTAAATCCTTGGTGATTGTGGAGTCGCCGGCAAAAGCAAAGACTATCAATAAATATTTAGGTAGCCAATATGTGGTGAAATCTAGTGTTGGACATATTCGTGATTTGCCGACGGTTGGTTCTAGTACAGGTGAAAAAGCTAAACCAATTTCAACCAAAGGTATGGATGCCGAAGAAAAAGAAAAAATTAAGGCAGAGAAGGAACGTAATGCCTTAGTTAAACGTATGGGGATTGATCCTTATCACGATTGGAAAGCAAATTATCAGATTCTGCCTGGTAAAGAAAAAGTGGTTTCCGAATTAAAGTCGCTTGCTAAAAAAGCAGATCACATTTATCTCGCAACCGACTTGGATAGAGAAGGGGAAGCGATTGCATGGCATTTACGCGAGGTGATTGGTGGCGATGATGATCGCTTTAGTCGTGTAGTGTTTAACGAAATCACTAAAAATGCCATTAAACAGGCTTTTGAAAAGCCTGAACAATTAAATATGGATCGTGTTAATGCACAACAAACTCGTCGCTTTTTAGATAGAGTAGTGGGCTTTATGGTATCTCCGTTACTTTGGAAAAAAGTAGCACGAGGGCTTTCTGCCGGTCGAGTTCAATCGGTTGCGGTTAAATTATTAGTCGAACGCGAGCGTGAAATTAAAGCCTTCCAGCCTGAAGAATATTGGGAAGTTGCCGTCCTTACGAATAATCAGAATAAACAAACTATACGCTTGGATGTCACGGATTATAAAGGCAAGAAATTTGATCCAAAAAATCAAAAAGAAGCACAAAGTGCGGTAGATTTTCTTAATGTTTCCGATTACGTTGTCACAGATTTAGAAACTAAGCCAACAAGTTCTCGCCCTCGTGCACCATTTATTACATCAACGCTTCAACAAACTGCAAGTACTCGCTTGGGATTTGGCGTTAAAAAAACAATGATGCTAGCCCAACGTTTATATGAAGCGGGTTACATTACTTATATGCGTACGGATTCAACCAATTTGAGTCAAGATGCGCTGAATATGGCACGTAGCTATATTGAAAATCATTTTGGTGCACAATATTTACCAGAAAAACCAAATTTCTATTCTAGTAAAGAAAATGCGCAAGAGGCGCATGAGGCTATTCGTCCATCAGACATTCTAGCATTGCCAGAATCTTTAGAGGGGATGGAAAAAGATGCGGTACGTCTTTATGATTTAATTTGGCGTCAATTCTTAGCATGTCAAATGCCGCCTGCACAATATGATAGCAGTACATTGACTGTGTCAGCTGGCGATTATACCTTGAAAGCAAAAGGCCGAATTTTACGTTTTGATGGTTGGACAAAGGTATTGCCACAGATAGGCAAGAATCCTGAAGATCAAGAATTGCCTTTAGTTGCTGTTTCAGAAAAACTTGCTTTAAAAGAAGTGCAGCCCACTCAACATTTTACTAAACCACCCGCTCGTTTTACTGAAGCGGCTTTAGTAAAAGAATTGGAAAAACGTGGTATTGGCCGACCTTCCACTTATGCGGCAATTATTTCCACCATTCAAGAACGTGGTTATGTTCGTACTGAAAATCGTCGTTTCTATGCAGAAAAGATGGGCGAAATTGTAACTGATCGCCTCAATGAGTCTTTTGGTGAATTGATGAATTACGATTTCACTGCGAATATGGAAGATACCTTAGATAAAATTGCCTCTGGTTCGGTGAATTGGAAAACTGAATTGAATCAATTCTTTAAGGATTTTTCTAGTCAGCTTTCTAAAGCTGAATTGGATGAACTTGAAGGCGGTATGCGCCCAAATAGCCTTGTGGAAACCGATATTAAATGCCCAACCTGTGGCAGAAATATGGCAATTCGTACGGCAAGTACAGGGGTATTTTTAGGATGTACAGGTTATGCATTGCCGCCAAAAGAACGGTGCAAAACAACGATTAATTTAATTCCTGAAGCGGAATTATTGAATGTTTTAGATGAATCTTCAGAAACCAAAGCATTAATGGATCGTAAACGTTGTACAAAATGTGGAACGGCAATGGACAGCTATGTAATCGATGCCCATCGTAAAATCCATATTTGCGGTAATAATCCAAATTGTGATGGATATTTAATTGAAGAAGGCTCATTCAAAATTAAAGGTTATGATGGCCCTGTTGTTGAGTGTGATAAATGCGGTGCTGATATGCATTTAAAACTTGGTCGTTTTGGCAAGTATATGGGATGTACAAATTGTGATAACACGCGCAAAATTTTGAAAAATGGCGAAGTCGCCCCACCGAAAGAAGAGCCAGTACATTTTCCTGAGTTAAAATGTGAAAAATCTGATGCATATTTTGTATTGCGTGATGGTGCGAGTGGTGTATTTATGTCAGCACATAACTTCCCGAAATCCCGCGAAACACGCCCAGTTAAAATCGCTGAACTTGTGCAATATCGCGAGCGTTTACCTGAGAAATTGGCTTATTTAGCCGATGCACCACAAAAAGACCCAGAAGGGAATGAAGCGATTGTTCGTTTTAGTCGTAAAGAGAAGAAACAATATGTGACTTCTGAAAAAGATGGAAAAGCGACGAAATGGATTGTTGATTTCACCAATGGAAAATGGGTTGAACGGAAAAAATAAGAAGAAAAGTGCGGTAAAATCACCGCACTTTTTTTGTAATAAATCTTCTTATGTTTATAGGTTATCTAAGAATTAAAGGGTTGCTACAATTTCATTAATTTTATTTTTTGCGGACGCTTGGGCTTTTTCAATCGCTTCTGGTCCGAATCCAATGCCTTGCGCATAAATAAATTGCACATCTGTGATACCGATAAAACCTAAAATTGACTTCATATATTGTGTCACTAGATTTTCTTCATCATACAACCCACCAAATGCACATAACACAATCGCTTTTTTACCTTTTAATAATCCTTCTGGTCCATTTGCCGTATATTGGAAAGTGACACGTGGACGTGCGATAAAATCAAAATAAGTTTTTAATTGTGTTGGGATGCTAAGATTATACATTGGTGCACCAATAACCAGAGTTTCCGCATTTTTTAATTCTGAGACTAATTCATCGGAAAGTGCAAGAAGTTGTTTTTCTTCATTATTTTTAGGTTCACCGCGTACAGCCGTTGCTGCTGTGGCATCAAAATATGGAAGTGGTTGTTGGGCTAGATCGCGTACAACAATGTGATTACCTTGTAATTTTTCGATAACATAATCGGCCAATTGATTGGTCTGGGCGTTATTTCCTGAAATGCTAGATTTTAATACTAATACGTTGCTCATTTTTATTCCTTAACTGGGTATTTAAAAGTGCGGTTATTCTAGCCTTTATTTTTAGGATATAAAGCCCCTAGCCAGAAAAACATTATTTCCTTTCTGTAAAATATGTGCATTTATTTAACAATACATTAAGAAAGTGATAGAATTCGCCACGCATTTTTTGCCTAATTTCGCTCGTTCAATGGTAGGAATGAAGCCAAGTAGGGCAAAAGTGCGGTTAATTTTTATAGAATTTTAAACGAACACGTCACCTTTCGTATGGGTGACCACTGTATAAGGAAAAAACAATGCCAATTATTACTTTACCTGACGGTTCCCAACGTCAATTCGATCATCCTGTTTCTGTTCTTGAAGTCGCACAAGATATTGGTGCGGGTCTTGCTAAAGCTACTATCGCAGGCCGTGTAAATGGTGAGCGTCGTGATGCATGCGATGTTATCGACCAAGATGCAACGTTAGAAATTATTACTGCAAAAGATGAAGACGGTTTAGAGATTATCCGCCATTCTTGCGCTCATTTGCTCGGACACGCTATTAAACAATTATTCCCAGATGTAAAAATGGCAATTGGTCCAACTATTGAAAACGGTTTCTACTATGACATTGATTTAGACCGCTCTTTAACGCAAGAAGATTTAGATGCCATCGAAAAACGTATGTTGGAATTGGCAAAAACCAATTATGACGTCGTGAAAAAACGTGTTACTTGGCAAGAAGCGCGTGATACCTTTGAAAAACGCGGCGAGCCATACAAAATGGCAATTTTAGATGAAAACATTGAACGCACCGCAACGCCTGCGTTATATCATCATTTAGAATATATTGATATGTGCCGTGGCCCACACGTGCCAAATATGCGTTTCTGTCAGCATTTCAAATTACAAAAAGTTGCTGGTGCGTACTGGCGTGGTGACAGCAAAAATAAAATGTTACAACGTATCTATGGTACGGCTTGGGCAGATAAAAAACAACTTGCTGAATACTTAACACGCTTAGAAGAAGCAGCAAAACGTGACCACCGTAAAATTGGTAAAGCATTAGATTTATATCATATGCAAGAAGAAGCGCCGGGTATGGTGTTCTGGCACAATGATGGCTGGACAATTTTCCGTGAGCTTGAAACTTTTGTGCGTACTAAATTAAAACAATACGATTATCAAGAAGTAAAAGGCCCTTTTATGATGGATCGCGTATTGTGGGAAAAAACAGGTCACTGGCAAAATTACGCAGATTTAATGTTCACAACCCAATCTGAAAATCGTGAATATGCAATTAAACCGATGAACTGCCCAGGACACGTTCAAATTTTTAATCAAGGTTTGAAATCTTACCGTGATTTACCAATCCGTATGGCGGAATTTGGTTCTTGTCACCGTAATGAACCATCAGGCTCTTTACACGGTTTAATGCGTGTACGTGGCTTTACTCAAGATGATGCGCACATTTTCTGTACTGAAGATCAAATTGAGAGCGAAGTAACTAGCTGTATCAAAATGGTGTACGATATTTATGGCACCTTTGGTTTCACTAATATCGCAGTAAAACTTTCTACTCGCCCTGAAAATCGTATCGGTTCAGATGAAATGTGGGATCGTGCGGAAGCAGGTCTTGCAGCAGCATTAGCGCACAACGGTCTTGAATATGAAATTCAAGAAGGTGAAGGCGCATTCTATGGTCCGAAAATTGAATTTGCATTACGTGATAGCATTGGCCGTGAATGGCAATGTGGTACCGTTCAATTAGACTTCGCATTACCAGGTCGTTTAGATGCAACTTATGTGGCAGAAGATAATAGCCGTAAAACCCCAGTCATGATTCACCGTGCAATTTTAGGTTCTATTGAGCGCTTTATTGGTATCATCACTGAAGAATATGCAGGTTTCTTCCCAGCATGGTTAGCACCAACCCAAGCGGTTGTTATGAGTATCACTGATAGCCAAGCAGACTATGTACAAAAAGTCGCGAAACAGCTTTCTGATGTAGGTTTACGCGTGAAAACTGATTTACGTAACGAAAAAGTGGGTTTCAAAATCCGCGAACATACTTTACGCCGAGTGCCTTATATGCTTGTTTGTGGTGATAAAGAAATCGCAGAAGGAAAAGTGGCAGTACGTACCCGTAAAGGTGCTGATTTAGGTACATTTACAGTGGAAGAATTTGCGGAAATCTTGAAAAATCAAGTAAGAAGTCGTGAATTAAAGTTATTGAATGAAGAGTAATACTTCTCGAAAATAACCAATATAATTTACTATTTAAACCGTGATTTCAATTTAACGGTGATCGTTTAAGCGATTGCCGTTATTTTTTATCTAAAAATGTGTTGATTGGAAAAATAAGGCATAAAAAAACCGCACTTTAAAAGTGCGGTTATATTCAATTCTGTTTTTATGGAAGAAATTATTCTACCCCAACCATTACAGAAGTTGCTTTGATGATTGCGTATGCTTCTTTACCAACTTCTAAGTTTAATTCTTTAACTGCTGCTAAAGATACAGTAGAAGAAAGTACGTTACCGCCACCGATATCAATGTGAACGATCGCGTTTACTGAACCGTTTTCGATTGAAACAACTTTACCTTTTAATTGGTTTCTTGCACTAATTTTCATAACATTTCCTTGTTAGTTAGGGTTTAAAAGAACGCAGATTTTATCTATTATTTCAAAAAAACAAGTCGTAAATAAACCCAGAGTTTAAAATTTTCAAAAAATTGACCGCACTTTTATAGGCATTTTGCAGGTTTCGGTAAGCCTGCTAGTTTTGTAGCTTGTTTTGCGGGGCCTTCAGGAAATAAGCGTTGCAAATAACGGCTATTACCTTTATCTGCCCCAAGCTTTTCAGCCATGGCTTTTACCAACATACGGATGGCTGGGGAGGTGTTATATTCTTGATAAAAGTCTCGCACAAAATAAATCACTTCCCAATGGGCATCTGTTAATTCGATACTTTCTAATTGCGCAATAGAGCGAGCAACATCTTCGTTCCATTGTTGACTATTAAGCAAATAACCATCTTTGTCAGTTTCAATTTCCATTCCATTGATATTCAACATATTAATTTACTTCTTTAAAGTTAATCATTTCGTTGTTTGAAAAATCAGTTTGATCTTCGTCTTCAAATTGCATTGGCGTGATTCGTTCTTCATCAAATGCGGTATCGCCTTCAATGCCATCAATTAGTTGCCCATGTTTGATTCCTTTGAAATCAAATAATTTCGGATCGCACATATGTGACAATGTAATGTTTTGCATTGCGCTGAACATGGTTTCTAAGCGTCCCGGATATTGGCGATCCCAAGTATTTAGCATTTCTTTCACCACTTGGCGTTGAAGATTTGGTTGTGAGCCACATAGATTACAAGGAATAATCGGAAATTCTTTCGCGATGGCATATTTCTCAATATCTTTTTCTTTGCAATAAGCAAGCGGACGAATCACAATTTGTTTGCCATCGTCAGAAATTAATTTAGGTGGCATGGATTTCATTTTGCCACCATAAAACATATTTAAAAATAGTGTCGCTAACATATCGTCTCGGTGGTGTCCTAAAGCGATTTTGGTTGCACCAAGTTCTGTGGCGGTACGATATAAAATTCCACGGCGTAGGCGAGAGCAGAGTGAACAAGTGGTTTTTCCTTCTGGAATTTTTTCTTTTACAATTCCGTAAGTATTTTCTTGTACGATTTTGTAATCTACGCTAATGCTTTCCAAATATTCAGGCAATACGTGTTCTGGAAACCCCGGTTGTTTTTGATCGAGGTTCACAGCCACAATATCAAATTTTATCGGTGCGCTTTGCTGTAAATTTAACAAAATATCGAGAAGCGTATAACTGTCTTTGCCTCCGGATAAACACACCATGACTTTATCGCCATCTTCGATCATTCCAAAATCCGCAATGGCGTTGCCTACGTTACGGCGAAGACGTTTTTGTAATTTATTGAAATTATAGGTTTGTTTTTTTTCTTGTTGGGCTAACTGGGTTAATTCGGTCATTCTGTTATCTTTAGTTATTCATGAAAGGCGCACATTATACGTGAAAAATCAGAGTAAGATCGCATTTTCCTAAAATTTAGAAGTAATATGTTCTTAAACTGTAGAAGATTAGATCTGAGCTGACAATAATGGAATTCTATAAACTAGTTAGATTCTCTGTAATTTTCTACGTCTATTTGATTATATAACTGAACGATGGTTTTATCTGTCTAGTGAGCATTTGTACGTTGAAAATAGCTATAGGTAGCAGATTAATTCTAAATGATCCTTCATTTAAAAATTGGGAGAGTGTTTAGCCTAATCTAGAACATTCATAAAAAATTACTTAAAATGACCGCACTTTTACAAGGAATTTTTATGCTCATTCGTCCTAATTTTGCTGAAAAAAGTACTATTATACAAAGACATAAATTGAAACTAGATAAATCTTATTTTACGCAACCTACCGTTATTTGGGTTAGGCGTGGTAGGAAAATTTTGCGTTGGATAAATGGAGAGAAAATTATCCAAGCTGGTGAAATGGTAATGTTGGCAGGAAATCAACGCTTTGATGTGATTAATGAACCTGATGAATTAGGTGTATATCAAGCGGATTGGTTATCTATTGATAATGCAGTGGTTGAGAGATTTTTTGGGCTGCTTTCTGAGCCAAAACCCTTTGAAAGCCTGTTTCACTTGCCTGCACATCCTTTTATACAGCAAGCTTTTTCGATTGTTTCAAAAGCACTTTCCAGTGATGAAACTCCTGATCGTATTGTGGAAATTCGCTTGTGGGAATTGCTGGCTTGGTTGTCGGAACAGGGTGGTGTATTTAATCCATTTTCTACACCTTCCTTAAAGTGTCAAATTAGTAAGAAAATTTCAGAAAATTTTGAGTATCACTGGAAAATTGGAGACATGGCAAAATTGTTAAATACCAGTGAAGCTACATTGCGTCGTCATCTCGCTGCAGAAAAAACATCGTTTCGGGAAGTATTAACTACAGTTCGAATGATGAGAGCGTTGAATTTGTTACAACTTACTCAACGCCCAATTTCACAAATTGCCTATGAAGTTGGCTATGAAAGTCATTCACGTTTTTCCGTGAAATTTAAACAACATTTTGGTTGTTCTCCGTTAGAGGTTCGGCAATCGAGTGCTGTTTAACGACTATGTTCCACAATAATAGAAGCTTCGGCAAGGGCATTAGCTTTAGTAAAATAACCGACTACAGCAGGCATTGTATCTGTCGTCACATTTGGCAAGATTTCTACACTTACTGCTGTGACTTTAATTTCGTAACGATGTTTTTGTCCTTCGGGTGGACAAGCTCCGCCAAAGCCTGGCACTCCAAAATCAGTGCGGGTTTGCAGCGCACCTTGTGGTAAATTAGTACCATCAGCTTTAATGCCTTCAGGAAGAGCGGTCGTATTTGCAGGAATATTTGCAACTACCCAATGCATCCAGCCAATGCCTGTTGGCGCATCTTTATCATAGATCGTCACCACAAAACTTTTCGTCCCTTTCGGAGCATTCGCCCAAGATATTGCTGGTGACAGATTTCCTCCATTGCAACCAAAACCATAATCGGCACTTAACAAGTTTTTAGCGTGAAATCCGTGTTCAGGTAAATCTGGCACATTAATGCTAAAAACTGATGAGTTAGCACAAGATGTACCAGCAATAAACGAACAAAATACTGTTGAGATCATTTTTTTCATGATTTTTCCTTTTCTGATGTACATGAGGTATCAGTATAGGAAATCTTATTAACTAAAATTGTGCAAAAACGCTCAAATATTTTTTATTTCTGGTATTGTTTGAAAATTTTCTGAAAAATTAAATTCTTTCTTTTATTTTACCAGCTACCACTATTCACAGCAGAAATCTCCTGAAATTAATTATCTAAAGTATTATATTTTTAGAAATCTATATACATTCGAAAAAAGAAAGTATGAAAAGTAATTAACAATCGTTTCTTCTTCCAATGAATTTAGAAATGAGTTATTGATAGATTTAATGAGCGGGCAATAAATAGGTAATATTTGTATTTCTCCTGCGTTAGAAATAGGAAAAGTGCGGTCAATTCAAAAGAAGATTTTTAAGATCCGTAAAAAATCCTGTATAATCTTTCCAATTTTTTGTTCAATTTTAACGCTTTGCAATTCAATGATTGAAACATCCCAAACTATTCCTGAACTCGTCTCTTGGGCAAAAGATCGCGAGTTTTCTTTGAATTTACCTACCGAGCGCTTGGTTTTCCTGCTGGCGATTGCAATTTATAACAACGAACGTTTAGACGGCGAAATGTTAGAAGCCGATCTTGTGGATATTTTCCGCCACACGATGAATGCTTTTGAGCAATCCACGGATGCCATTGCAACACGAGCGAATAATGCAATTAATGAATTAGTGAAACAACGTTTGTTAAATCGTTTTAGTAGCGAATTTACTGAAGGTTTGGCGATTTATCGTTTAACGCCATTAGGTGTTGGCGTGTCTGATTATTACATTCGTCAGCGTGAATTTTCCGCATTGC
This sequence comes from Haemophilus haemolyticus, assembly GCF_003351405.1. Taxonomy (GTDB): domain Bacteria; phylum Pseudomonadota; class Gammaproteobacteria; order Enterobacterales; family Pasteurellaceae; genus Haemophilus; species Haemophilus haemolyticus_N. The sequence goes on along the minus strand of NZ_CP031240.1, from coordinate 1,706,604 downwards.
GTCTTTCAGTGCAACTTTCCATTGTGGCAGATGAAATTCAACGCGCGTCTGATTCTGCAGAAGAAGGCGTGGAGAATAATGAAAGTGAACATTATTGGCGTCGTAATGTGTTTGCGCCATTAAAATATTCCGTTGCAGAGATTTTTGATAGCATCGATCTTTCACAACGTATTATGGATGAAAACCAGCAAAGCATTAAAGATGAAATTGCAGAGCTTCTTACTAAAGATTGGCAAGCGGCAATTTCAAGCTGTGAACGTTTATTAGATGAAACATCTGGGAATTTGCGCGAATTGCAAGATACGCTAAATGCCGCGGGGGATAAACTTCAAGCACAATTATTGCGTATTCAAGATTGTGTGATTGGGCGTGATGATTTGTATTTTATCGATCAATTAATTACCGATTTACAATCTAAACTTGACCGAATTATTAGCTGGGGGCAACAAGCCATAGACTTATGGATTGGTTATGACCGCCATGTACATAAATTTATTCGTACAGCCATTGATATGGATAAAAATCGCGTGTTCTCACAACGTTTACGTAATTCTATTCATCATTATTTTGAGCATCCTTGGTTCTTATGGACAGCGCAAGCTGAGCGTTTAGTTGATCTGCGCGATGAAGAAATGGTGTTGCGTGAAGATGATGCATTGGGTGAATTGCCAGAAGAATTGCAATACGAATCCCTTTCTGATTTACATGATCAAATTGTAGAGCATATGCAAGGCTTACTGATTGCTTATCGTGAAAATAACCGTCCGATTGATTTGAGTTTAGTGTTAAAAGAACAACTGGAAAATTATCCACTTTCTCGTCATTTTGATGTGGCTCGAATCATTGTTGATCAAGCCGTACGTCTTGGTATGGCAAATGATGATTTATCGGGTATTTATCCAGATTGGCAAGCAATTAATAAAAGTGGCGCAGAAGTTCAAGCGCATGTGATTGATAAGTATTAATTTTAAGATAATTTAAAAGCTAATTTCGACGGAATTACTTCTGTTAGATCTCCCTAATCCCTCTTTGCTAAATAGGGGAATAATAATGAAATAATCAATATTGAGATTATTTCATTGTGTTAGAAAATGCTGAAGGAATCAGCAAGAATTGATTTGCTAAAGAATATCCCTCTCTTTAGCAAAGAGGGGCTAGGGAAGATTTGGCAATAATGATTAACGAAGAAAGTAACTGAATAAAGTTTTAATAGAGAAATAACCTATGACAGACAACCTTCAAGATGTAATTTCCCCAAAACTCGCTGTGGCGATTGCAAATCCAATATTTCCAGCGGTAGATAGTCTATTGCGCTCAGGTCGCCATATCAGCACGGAGCATTTAGATAATCACGCATTTTTAATGGATTTCCAAAATGAATTAGATGGATTTTATCGTCGCTATAATGTGGAACTAATTCGTGCACCAGAAGGATTTTTCTATCTTCGTCCTAAAGCAACGACATTAATTGCGCGTTCAGTACTTTCTGAGTTGGAAATGCTTGTTGGTAAAGTGCTTTGTTATCTTTATTTAAGCCCAGAACGTTTAGCTCAACAGGGCATTTTTAGCACGCAAGAAGTATATGATGAATTATTAAATCTTGCCGATGAAGGAAAATTATTAAAAGCGGTTAATCAGCGTTCAAGTGGTTCCGATTTAGATAAACAAAAATTGGCAGAAAAAGTGCGAGCTGCAATTGGTCGTTTGCGTCGTTTAGGTATGATTCAAACTGTTGGCGAACAAAATAGTGGAAAATTTACGATTTCTGAATCTGTATTTCGTTTTGGTGCAGAAGTGCGTAGCGGAGATGATCCATTAGAGGCGCAAGCTCGACTCATTCGTGATGGGGAAGCGGCAACACCAGAATCCTTAGCGTTGGAAAAACAGGCGCAATTAATGGAAAACGATGCGGAAAGTGCGGATGAAATTGACGAAGAATTTGACGGAGAACAAGAATAATGTCTGATGTTTTTGAATTAGAAAGTGAAATCGAATTAGATAGCGATGAAGTCATTATAGAAAATGAAAACGTCGAAGAAATCGTTGAAACACCTATCCCTTTTAGCATGACTGCAAACAATGGTGTAGAGCGTGGTAAATTTCGTTCTTTAACCTTAATTAACTGGAATGGTTTTTTTGCGCGTACTTTCGATTTAGATGAATTAGTTACCACACTTTCTGGTGGTAACGGTGCGGGTAAATCAACCACAATGGCTGGATTTGTGACAGCATTAATTCCAGATTTAACCCTTTTACATTTCCGTAATACTACTGAAGCAGGCTCTACAGGCGGTTCTCGTGATAAAGGTTTACATGGTAAATTGCGTCCGGGTGTTTGTTACGCGGTATTAGATACCATTAATTCTCGCCATCAACGTATTCTTGTCGGTGTGCGTCTGCAACAAATTGCGGGTCGTGATAAAAAGGTTGATTTAAAAACGTTTTCAATTCAAGGTGTAGAATTATCTCAAAATCCGACCGCACTTTTCACTGAAACCGTGGGCGAACGTCAAGCACGCGTACTTAATTTAAACGAACTCAAAGATAAAATTGAAAATATCGGTGCGCAATTTAAACAATATCATTCCATCACTGATTATCACGGCATGATGTTCGATTTAGGTATTATTCCGAAACGTTTACGTTCGGCATCTGACCGAAGCAAATTCTATAAACTTATCGAAGCATCTTTATACGGTGGTATTTCCAGTGCAATCACACGCTCTTTACGTGATTATTTATTGCCAGAAAATTTAGGTGTACGCAAAGCTTTCCAAGATATGGAAAGTGCATTGCGTGAGAACCGTATGACTTTAGAAGCGATTAAGGTCACGCAATCAGATCGCGATTTATTCAAACATTTAATTACTGAAACCACCAACTATGTAGCTTCGGATTATATGCGTAATGCGAATGAACGCCGTGGCAATATTGAGGCTGCATTAGAATCTCGTCGCGAGTGGTATAAAGCAAAAGCAGAGCAGAATTTATCTCAACATCGTTTAGTTGATTTAAGTCGAGAAGCGGCTGAATTGGCAGAAAATGAACGTATTTTAGAAGTTGATCACCAAAGTGCGGTTGATCATCTTAACTTAGTGCTAAATGCTTTGCGTCATCAAGAAAAAATCATGCGTTATCAAGAAGATATTACAGAACTTACCGAGCGTTTAGAAGAACAAAAAATGGTGGTTGAAGATGCGAATGATGCGTTAGAAGAAAGCCAAGCCCAATTTGAACAAACCGAAATTGAAATTGATGCGGTACGAGCCCAATTAGCAGATTATCAACAAGCATTAGATGCCCAACAAACTCGCGCACTTCAATATCAACAAGCCATTGCAGCCCTTGAAAAAGCGAAAACATTATGTGGTTTAGCGGATTTAAGTGTTAAAAATGTAGAAGATTATCACGCAGAGTTTGAAGTCCATGCTGAAAGTTTAACGGAAACCGTACTTGAGCTTGAGCACAAAATGTCTATTTCTGAAGCAGCGAAATCTCAGTTCGATAAAGCGTACCAATTAGTATGCAAAATTGCGGGTGAAATGCCTCGTTCTGCGGCGTGGGAAAGTGCGAAAGAATTATTACGTGAATATCCAAGCCAAAAATTGCAGGCACAACAAACGCCACAACTTCGCACAAAATTACATGAACTTGAGCAACGCTATGCACAACAACAAAGTGCGGTCAAATTACTTAATGATTTTAATCAACGTGCTAATTTAAGTTTACAAACGGCAGAAGAATTAGAGGATTATCACGCAGAGCAAGAATCGTTAATTGAAGATATTTCTGCTGAACTTTCAGAACAAGTGGAAAATCGTTCTGCGCTTCGTCAAAAACGTGAAAATTTAACCGCACTTTATGATGAAAATGCGCGTAAAGCCCCAGCATGGCTGACAGCTCAAGCTGCATTAGAACGTTTAGAACAACAAAGTGGCGAGAGGTTTGAACATAGCCAAGATGTGATGAATTTTATGCAATCACAACTTGTGAAAGAGCGTGAACTCACGATGCAGCGTGATCAACTGGAACAAAAACGTTTGCAATTGGATGAACAAATTTCTCGTTTAAGTCAGCCAGATGGTTCAGAAGATCCTCGTTTAAATATGTTGGCAGAACGTTTTGGTGGGGTATTACTTTCAGAGCTTTACGATGATGTAACCATTGAAGACGCGCCTTATTTCTCCGCACTTTACGGGCCTGCACGTCATGCTATTGTTGTGCGTGATCTCAATGCTGTGCGTGAACAACTTGTCCAATTAGAAGATTGCCCTGATGATTTGTACTTAATTGAAGGCGATCCTACCGCATTTGACGACAGCGTATTATCCGCACAAGAACTTGAGCTAGGTGTTGTCGTGCAAGTTTCAGATCGTGAATTACGCTATTCACGATTCCCTGAAATCCCGTTATTTGGGCGCGCAGCACGTGAAAAACGTTTAGAAGAATTACAAATTGAACGTGATGAAGTGGCAGAACAACATGCCCAAATTGCGTTTGATGTACAAAAATGCCAACGTTTACACGAACATTTCAGCCAATTTGTTGGGTTGCATTTGGCGCTGGCGTTCCAGCCAAATCCAGAAGAGTTAATGTCTGAAATTAATCGCGAACGCAATGAAATTGATCGTGAATTAAACCAATTTAATAGCGGCGAACAACAATTACGCATTCAATTAGATAATGCAAAAGAAAAACTGCAATTACTCAACAAGTTAATTCCACAACTAAATGTATTAGCTGATGAAGATTTAATTGATCGTATTGAAGAATGTCGTGAGCAATTAGATATTGCAGAGCAAGATGAATATTTTATTTGTCAGCATGGCGTAACGTTGTCACAATTAGAGCCGATTGCAAATAGTTTACAAAGTGATCCAGAAAATTACGAAGGCTTAAAAAATGAATTAACTCAAGCGATTGAGTGTCAAAAACAAGTTCAACAAAGAGTATTTGCGTTAGCTGATGTTGTACAACGTAAACCGCATTTTGGTTATGAAGATGCAGGGCAGGCTGAAACTTCTGAACTAAACGAAAAACTTCGTCAACGTTTAGAACAAATGCAGGCACAGCGAGATACGCAACGTGAGCAAGTTCGTCAAAAACAAAGTCAATTTGCTGAATATAATCGCGTATTGATTCAGTTACAAAGCTCTTACGATAGTAAATATCAGCTCTTAAATGAGTTGATTGGTGAAATTAGCGATCTTGGCGTGAGAGCTGATGATGGCGCCGAAGAACGTGCTCGTATCCGTCGTGATGAATTACATCAACAACTTTCAACGAGCCGTCAGCGTCGTTCTTATGTAGAAAAACAACTGACATTAATTGAAAGCGAAGCGGACAACTTAAATCGTCTAATCCGCAAAACCGAACGTGATTATAAAACTCAACGTGAATTAGTTGTAGCAGCGAAAGTGAGTTGGTGTGTGGTTTTACGTTTATCACGTAACTCTGATATGGAAAAACGCCTCAATCGCCGAGAACTCGCTTATTTATCTGCAGATGAGTTACGTTCAATGTCGGATAAAGCATTAGGTGCGTTGCGTACTGCGGTAGCTGATAATGAATATCTACGTGATAGTCTAAGAGTGTCGGAAGATAGTCGCAAACCTGAAAATAAAGTGCGGTTCTTTATTGCGGTGTATCAGCATCTACGTGAACGTATTCGTCAAGACATTATTAAAACGGATGATCCAATTGATGCCATTGAACAAATGGAAATTGAGCTTTCTCGTTTAACCACTGAATTAACTGGCCGTGAGAAAAAATTGGCGATCAGTTCTGAAAGTGTTGCAAATATTATGCGTAAAACGATTCAGCGTGAACAAAATCGTATTCGTATGCTCAACCAAGGCTTACAAAACATAGCGTTCGGTCAGGTGAAATCTGTTCGTTTGGTAGTGAATATTCGTGATACCCATGCCATGTTGTTGGACGCACTTTCTGGTCAGCAAGATGAATATCAAGATTTATTCAACGACAATCGCATCACCTTCTCTGAAGCCATGGCGAAGCTCTATCAACGCATCAATCCACATATTGATATGGGGCAACGCACAGCGCAAACAATCGGTGAAGAATTGTTAGATTACCGTAATTATCTTGAGCTTGAAGTGGAAGTATTCCGTGGTGCTGATGGGTGGTTACGTGCAGAAAGTGGCGCACTTTCTACTGGTGAAGCTATTGGTACAGGTATGTCAATTCTCTTAATGGTTGTTCAAAGCTGGGAAGAAGAAAGCCGTCGAATCCGTGGTAAAGATATTGTGCCTTGTCGCTTGTTGTTCTTAGATGAAGCAGCACGTTTAGACGGTAAATCTATTTCTACCTTATTCGAACTTTGCGAACGTTTGGATATGCAGTTACTTATCGCTGCACCAGAAAACATTAGCCCGGAAAAAGGTACAACCTATAAACTCGTGCGTAAAATCGCAGGCAACCAAGAACATGTACATGTTGTTGGTTTACGTGGATTCGGGGCGACAGAATAAAAAATAGAAGGGAAGTGCGGTTAAAATTTTAAGATTTTGACCGCACTTTAATTATATAAGGAATTTAAATGCACAATCTTATTCTTGCTATTCTTTGCAGCGTAGCTGTTTCAGTTTTGCTTAAAATAGCCCGTAAAAAAAATATCATTATTGAACAAGCTATCGCATTCAACTACATCACGGCCATCACTTTCAGTTATTTCTTACTCAAACCTGATTTTAAAGGTTTAGAATTTACTGATTACATCGTACAAAGCGAAAATTCACCCATTTTTTTAGCGCTAGGTTTATTGTTACCTAGCGTGTTTATTATTATGTCAAAAGCGGTGGAGTTTGCTGGAATTGTACGTTCTGACGCAGCACAACGTCTTTCGTTGTTTCTTCCTATTTTATCGGCATTTTTAATTTTTCATGAAACACTAAGCCAATCTAAAATTATTGGCGTTGTATTAGCGTTTATTGGTTTATTTTGTTTATTAACTAAGCCAAATCAAGGGCAAAGTGCGGTGAATTTTAAAGGTGTTTTAGGATTAATCGGCGTGTGGTTTGGGTATGGCATTATTGATATTTTATTCAAACAAGTGGCGAAAAGCGGCGGTGTATTTCCTGCAACATTGTTTATTTCCTTCTCGCTTGCAGCTTGCGTTATGTTTATCTATTTGTTCTTAAAACGTGCCAAATGGACATCATCAAGTGTAATTGGTGGCATCGTTTTAGGTGTATTGAATTTCTTTAATATTTTATTCTATATAAAAGCACATCAAAGTTTTGCTGGAAATCCGACGCTTGTTTTCGCGGGAATGAACATTGGCGTAATTTGCTTAGGCACGATAACTGGCGCATTAGTTTTTAAAGAAAAAATTAGTAAGCTAAATTGGATTGGTATTATTTTTAGTTTATCAGCTATTTTCTGCCTATATTATTTAGATAAAATTATCGCGTAAAAGAGAGTAGTCATGGCAAAAGATTTCAGCTTTTTTATTTACGATTATGAAAGTTTTGGTGTAAATCCAGCAACAGATCGCCCTGCGCAATTCGCAGGTATTCGCACAGATGCTGATTTTAATATCATTGGTGAACCAATAATGTTTTATTGTAAACAAACCAACGATTATTTACCGGCTCCTGAAGCCGTAATGGTGACAGGAATTACACCACAAGAATGTAATGAAAAGGGGCTTTCTGAGCCTGAATTCGCCGCAAATATCTTAGCAGAGTTTTCCCAACCCAATACTTGTGTCATGGGCTATAACAATATTCGCTACGATGATGAAATGACGCGTTATACGTTTTATCGTAATTTTATTGATCCTTATGAATATAGTTGGAAAAATGGGAATTCACGCTGGGATTTGTTAGATTTAGTACGAGCTTGTTATGCCTTGCGTCCAGAAGGGATTAATTGGGCTTATGACGATGATGGAATGCCAAGTTTCCGTTTAGAAAAACTCACTAAAGTAAATGGTATTGAGCATGAAAATGCTCACGATGCAATGGCTGATGTATATGCAACTATTGCTATGGCGAAATTAATTAAAGAAAAACAGCCTAAATTATTCCAATATTTCTTTGAAAATCGAGGTAAAAAAGAAATCGAAAAGTTGGTTGATATAGGCGCAATGGCGCCTTTAGTGCATGTTTCTGGCATGTTAGGGAATTATCGTGGAAATTGCACTTGGGTTGCGCCTTTAGCTTGGCATCCAACAAATCAAAATGCACTCATTGTTTGTGATTTAACTGGCGATATCGATAATTTATTAGCCAAAAGTGCGGATGAATTGCGGACAGATTTATATACTAAAAAATCAGAATTAGAAGAAAGGGGAGTTTCATCCGTTCCATTAAAGCTTGTGCATATCAATAAATGTCCTATTTTAGCACCAGCTAAAACCTTGTTGCCAGAAACAGCAAATCGCTTGGGTATTGATCGACAATTATGCTTGGATAATCTTGCAAAATTACGAGCATCTTTTGATATTCGCGAAAAAGTGGCAGATATTTTTAATGAAGAACGTCAATTTAAATCGAATGATAATGTAGAAACTGAGCTATACAATGGCTTTTTCAGTAATGCTGATAAAAATAATATGTCTATTTTACGTAGCTTACCTGCAGAAAAATTATCTGAACATGGTTTAGCTTTTGAAGATAAACGTATCCCTGAATTATTATTCCATTATCGAGCGCGCCATTTTTATAAAACCCTCACACGTGCTGAACAAATTAAATGGCAAAAATACCGACAGAATAAACTTGAAAAAAGTGCGGTAGATTTTGAATCAAGTTTACAACGTTTAGCTGAAGAACATTCAGATAATCCTGAAAAACTATCTTTGTTACAACAAGTATATGAATATGGTATAAAACTACTAGGTTAGTCGATACGTTGTCACATTTTATCAAAAAGCACGTTTTAAGAAAAATGTGCTTTTTTTGTTGTTTTTTTCTGGGAAGAATTATCCAAGGAATTCTCCAGATTTTACGTAGCGCAATCAAGCATCTTTAGCTTATTTCAATCTTTACATTACCTTTACATTTTCATTCATCCATTCAATAACTCTATAAAATGACGCGTTACAACGTGTTATCTGTCCTTATTTTGTCTTGTTTTACTAGTACCTGTGACTTGTGCATAAGTGTGTGATTTATTTAATCCGTAGTTTCCGCTAACCTGATAACTAATTTCGTATAATGTATATTATGTTAAATTAATAAAGTGTAAAAGTAACTTTTGAGAGGTGCCAAAAGAGATACTCTGCTTCTTCTCTATTTAATTTAAAGCAATAATATTTAATTCTGGATTTGAATTGCGCTAGGTGAAATCTGAATAAATTGACAGAAGATTTGCTAATAGATTTAAAATCTTTAGTTTTAATTGTGACATTGTAATTATTTTATACGCCTAGATTACACAAATGAGAATAATTGTTTTTAATTTTTCTTTTTAAAATTAATTGGTTATATGAGTTTTATTTTAATAAAAAACTTGCAATTCTCATTTGTGAGTTTAAAATGAGAATTGCAAGTCAAGTTTTATTGCACTTTATCAATCAAATGGAAAGGAATTAGTTATGCTTAATCAAATCATCACAAACAAGCTGAATGACCAAATAAATTTAGAGTTCTACTCTTCTAATGTATATTTACAAATGAGTGCTTGGTGCTCAATTCATGGCTATGAAGGTGCAGCAGCATTTTTACTTCGTCATGCAGATGAAGAATTAGAACATATGCAAAAATTGTTCAATTATGTAAGTGAAACTAGCGGTATGCCGCTTCTAGGAAAAATCGATGCACCTAAACACGATTATTCTTCATTAAGAGAAGTATTTGAAACAACTTTAGAACATGAAAAATTAGTAACTTCCAAAATCAATGAATTAGTTGAAGTTACTTTTGAAAATAAAGACTACTCTACTTTTAACTTCTTACAATGGTACGTAGCAGAGCAGCACGAAGAAGAAAAATTATTTAGTGGCATTATTGATAGATTTAACCTTGTTGGCGAAGATGGTAAAGCGTTGTTCTTTATTGATCGTGAGTTAGCAACTTTATAATAGATAGGAGAAATAAAATGTTATCAGCAAATGTAGTAAAACTATTAAACGACCAAATGAACTTGGAATTTTATTCTTCTAATTTATATTTACAAATGAGTGCTTGGTGTGAGCAAAAAGGTTTTGAAGGTGCTGCAAAATTTTTATCAACTCATGCAGCTGAAGAAATGCAACATATGCGTAAATTATTCACTTATTTAAATGAGACAGGATCAGTTGCTCTAATTTCTGCAATTGAAGCACCATCACACGAATATAAATCATTAAAAGAAGTGATTGAAATTACCTATGAACATGAGAAATTGATTACCAGTAAAATCAATGAATTAGTAGGTAAAACTTTTGAAGAAAAAGACTACTCTGCATTTAATTTCCTACAATGGTATGTAGCAGAACAGCATGAAGAAGAAAAATTATTCAGTGGTATCTTGGATAAATTAAATCTTCTTGGCGAAGATGGTAAAGGTTTATTCTTAGTTGATAAAGATTTAGGTAATCTTGCTACTGAAGCTTAGTCTAAAAGCATAAAATATTTATGAGCCTAGTATTACACTAGGCTTATTTTTTCTTTTAGATTGGAATTTCATAAAGAAAAACCCCACATAAAATTATGCGGGGTTAAAATAATTGTGGTGTCTTACGCCTGCAATTCCATTTCCTATTCTGAGCCCCACACAATGTAGCCTCTGCTTTTGTTGCGCAGGTTTTGGATTTACGCACGTCGTTTTTATAGATTTCTACTCGCCATTTATCACCACGCTTGCGAATTGTTGCCATTTTTTGCTCCTATTTTTTGGTAGGGTACGTCAAAATTTAAAGGTTGGTTGGCGTAATTTTGGCGTAATCGATGCATAAAAATACTTAAAAAATGGCAATATTTGAGGTTGGGATTGATGATGGATTTATAGCGTGTATGAACGTAAAGTATTGATTTTACTGGCTAAAATGCATAAAAGAAAAACCCCTGACCAATGGTCAAGGGTTTGTATGTGGTGCCTAGGGTCGGACTCGAACCGACACGTTTATTCAACGGCGGATTTTGAATCCGCTGCGTCTACCAATTTCGCCACCCAGGCTTAGTGGTGTTGAATTATACGTATATATAAATGTGTGACAAGTAAAATTTATTAGAAACAATTCATTTGTTTTAAAAATGAGCAAGGATTTTTTAGTTTTTTAAAAATATCGCCAAATAAATGCAATAACTAAAATACATAACATGATTAAAATCTGAATCAGCCGTTTTTTTGTTAATTTTTCTGCTACCATAATGCTTTACTCTTCTTAAAATGACTATTTAGTGGTATAATTATTGAGTTAGATCAATTTTACACTAATTTTTCGAAATATTTGAGGCTTACATGAAAAATTTCGTTGCAGAAACCAAGGCAGGACGCCGGGTTCAATCGGGAGGTTGTGCTATTCATTGCCAGGATTGCAGTATTAGTCAACTTTGCATTCCTTTTACGCTGAACGAACATGAATTAGATCAGCTTGATAATATTATCGAACGAAAGAAACCCATCCAAAAATCACAAGTTCTTTTTAAAGCAGGTGATTCCCTCAATTCAATTTATGCAATTCGCTCTGGTACGATTAAAAGTTACACTATTAGCGAATCTGGCGAAGAACAAATCACTTCATTCCATTTACCTGGTGATTTAGTTGGCTTTGATGCAATTACTCAAATGCAACACCCTAGTTTTGCACAAGCTTTAGAAACCGCAATGGTATGCGAAATTCCTTATGATATATTGGATGATTTAGCAGGTAAAATGCCAAAATTGCGCCAACAGATTTTGCGCTTAATGAGTAATGAAATTAAAAGTGATCAAGAAATGATTTTGTTACTGTCTAAAATGAATGCAGAAGAACGTTTGGCTGCTTTTATTCATAATCTATCGAAACGATACTCTGCTCGTGGTTTTTCAGCTAAAGAATTCCGCTTGACGATGACGCGTGGCGATATCGGTAACTATCTAGGTTTAACAGTTGAAACTATCAGTCGATTATTGGGACGCTTTCAAAAACTAGGCGTTCTTACAGTGCAAGGAAAATATATTACAATTAATGATCTCAATGCTTTAATTGAATTAACCGGCACGAGTAAAACCAAAATAACACTAGTTGAATAATTTTTAAGGCGTGAATTTCACGCCTTTTTTGTATTCATTAAAAATAAATTTTGCACTAGATCACCTTTTTGAAAATCGCACCTTGCCATTCAAAAGATTCTTTCTTATTCTATGGTAAATTTTGGAGGTTGTTATGAAATTTAAAAATATCCTGGTTGTTCTCAATCCTGAAAATGAAAAACAATATGCCCTTGCGCGTGCCGTGCGTTTGGTGAAAGAACAAAAAAATGAAACTAAGGTAAAAATCACCGCACTTTTGTCTGTATATGATTTATCTTATGAAATGTCGGCTTTACTTTCTTCTGAAGAACGTTCAGAAATGCATCAACAAGTAATTGAAAAACACCGCCATGCGGTTCAATATTACTTAGATAAATATGCAGATCCGGAAATTGAATTGCAATCTCACATTGTTTGGAATAGTAACGAAGCTGAGGCGATTAAAGAAGAAGTTGAAGGCAACAATTATGATCTTGTGGTGAAATATACTAAAGATGAAGAAAGTTTTACCTCACTTATTTTCACACCAGTGGATTGGCAGCTTCTTCGTAAATGCCCCGTTCCTGTTTTGATGGTTCGCGATGGCGATTGGAAACATCAACGCCGTATTCTTGTGGCGGTAAATGTTTCTGGTGAGCAAGACTATCAAGATGAATTTAATCAAGAATTAGTGGAAACAGGCATGTCACTCGCTGAAAATTTAAATCGTGGAAATGTTCACCTAGTTGCCGCCTACCCTTCTGCACCAATCAATATGGCTATTGATTTACCAGAATTTAATACTTCGGGCTATGAAAACGGTATTCGTGGCCAACATCTCATTAATATGAAAGCATTACGTCAGAAATTTGGTATTAGTGAAGACCATACTCATGTGCGTGAAGGTTTCCCTGAAGAAGTGATTCCTGACGTCGCAAAAGAAATTGAAGCAGAGTTAGTGATTTTAGGTACAGTTGGCCGTACAGGTTTATCTGCTGCATTATTGGGCAATACAGCGGAACATGTGATCAGTAAATTAAGTTGTAATTTATTAGGCATTAAGCCATCTAAAAAAGACGATCAATAACAACCATCTACATTTAGACATTCCCTAAGTACTAAGTATTTAGGGAATTTTTTATATGCTTTATATAGATTTTTTGTGATCTAGATCACAAATATTAAATTTTCTCTAAACCACTATTTAAATGATAGTTATTTTCATTTAATATTCGCACTCATTTTATAAATGCTCATCTCTATTTTTCATTAAGGAAAGGTATGAAAAAAACATTAATTGCAAGTTTATTGGTTTTAGCGGGTGCAGCGCAAGCTCATGAAGTTTGGGTTCAAGCGCCTGCAAAATTGGCATCAGGTTCTGTATTAAAAGCAGAATTAGCTTATGGAGACTACCCTTACGTAGAAAAAATCCCTGAAGCGCGTTTAAAAATTTTTGCGCCAATGGAAATTATTCATCAAGATGGTGAAAAACAAACCTTGGTTCAAAAAGGTGAAAACTATCAATATCAATCAGAGAAAGCATTGTCTGATGGCTCTTATTGGGTGACAGCGACTTATAAACCAACATTTTGGTCACAAAATGCTGAAGGTTGGAAAATGGATAATTTGAAAGGATTAGAAAATCCAACTTATTGCGAACAAACTCAAATGTTTGGTAAAAGTCTTGTTACAGTTGGTAAAAAACCATTAAATGCAGAAATGGCAATGACAAGAGTTGGTTTACCACTTGAAATTGTTCCTTTGCGTGATCCAAGCAAAGCGAAATCAGGTGAACCGTTCCCTGTTCAAATTTTCTACCAAGATCAGCCATTAGCAGGCGAAACTGTAATTGCAACCGCTGATACTATTGTCGTGAAAGATCTCGAGGCAAGTACAAGCCATCGTGAACCACAAGGTTTTTCAGGTAAAACAGATAGTCAAGGACGTGTAAATATCATTCCATTAATTGATGGTATTTGGAAAATTAAAGTTATTCATAAAACACCATTTGCAGATCAACAAATTTGTCAGCAATCTGCAAGCTATAGCACATTAATTTTACCAGTTGGTAAAGGATTAGCTAAATTACCACCAAAACCAGAACACCATCATCATTAATTTTGAAAGTGCAGTGGAATTTCACCGCACTTTTATACCCTAATTAAATAAAAAATACAGAAATAGTCTACCTAAATCCTAAATTATTCATTTGCATATCCTGATTTTAGCAAGGGTTTCCCATCTAAATATGCCAAATTATCTTTAAGTCTTAACCGCTCTTCGATAAACCATTTAATCACAATCGGATAAATTCTATATTCTTGCTCACGGGTTCTAGCTTCTACTTCTTCGATGCTATCTTCAGGAAAGATTGGCACTTTTGCTTGTAAGACAATCGCACCACCATCGACATCTTCATTGACAAAATGAACAGTTGTGCCGTGTTCATTGTCGCCTGCTGCAATCGCACGTTGGTAGGTGTTTAAGCCTGCGTATTTAGGAAGAAGAGAAGGATGGATATTTAAAATTTTTCCTGCAAAACGTTGAGTAAATTCTGGGGTAAGGATTTTCATATAACCAGCAAGGACGAGCAAATCTACTGCTAGGCTTTGCAAATAATCGCCAATGGCGTTGTCCATTTTGAGGTTATTAGCAAAATTTTTGCGAAGAAATACCGCTTGCGGAATCTGTGCTTGTTTGGCTCGAACTAAGCCGTAAGCATCAGCTTTGTTACTTACCACACAAGCAATTTTGGCGGGAATATCGCCTGAATGGCAGGCATCAATAATAGTTTGTAAATTCGTTCCTTGACCAGAAATAAGGACGGCAATTTTTTTCATTTTCTTCCTTATAGAAATCAGTCCAAAAGGGCTGAATTGAAATTTAAGATTTTATTATTGAATCTCAATCAGTGCTTCGCCTTCGCCAAGAGGTACAATTTTGCCGATAACCCACGCTTTTTCGCCCGCTTGTTCAAGCAATGCAAGAGCGGTTTCAACCTCTTTTTCTGGTAATGCAATTACCATACCTACGCCACAGTTGAAGGTCCGATACATTTCATAACGACTGATATTGCCTTTTTCTTGTAACCAATTGAAGATCGCAGGCCATTGCCAGCTTGATTCATCAATCACTGCTTTGGTGTTGTCAGGCAATACACGCGGGATATTTTCCCAGAAACCGCCACCTGTTAAGTGAGCAATGGCGTGAACTTCGCTCTGCTTGATCAGCTGTAAAATCGATTTTATATAGATTTTGGTTGGTGCTAAAAGGTGTTCGCTAAGCGATTTGCCTTCTAATAAATCCGCTGGATTTGCACCACTTACTTCAAGCACTTTGCGAATTAACGAATAACCGCTTGAACCGAGTGCGATTAAGGTGTCGCCTGTTTTCACTGCTGTGCCGTCAATAATCTCTGATTTTTCTACCACGCCTACGCAGAAACCCGCCAAATCATAGTCGCCTTCCGTGGTACATTCCTGGCATTTCAGCGGTTTCGCCACCGACTAACACACAGCCAGACATTTCGCAACCGTCTGCAATTTGATCACGCTTGCTGCCACATCAACGTCTAATTTCCCTGTAGCATAGTAATCTAAGAAGAAAAGCAGTTCTGCACCTTGTACGATTAAGTCGTTTACACACATTGCGACTTAATCTTGACCGATGATGTCGTGTTTGTTTAAGTCAATCGCTAGGAGTAATTTTATGCCAACACCATCTGTGCCAGAAACTAAAATTGGTTCTTTATATTTGGTTGGTAAAGCACATAATGCGCCGAAACCACCCAATCCTCCCATGACTTCTGGACAGCGAGTGCGTTTTAGATCGCCTTTGATACGCTCGATTAATTCATTTCCAGCGTGAATATCGACACCAGCATCTTTGTGGCTAAGTTGTGTGTCGCTCACGATTAACCTCGAACAATTGAAATAAAAACTGGGCAGATTATACCACTAGGCAAACGTTTGCGGTATTGTTAAATTAATTCATTTAATGTCATTTTTAAAATTAAAATGAAATTGCTTGCAATCAAAATTTATTTGTACTACTTTAATAGTACAAATAAGTTCAAGATCTAGGAGAAAAAATGAAAACTACTACTGCATTAGTTACAGGTGCAACCGCAGGCTTTGGCTTGGCAATCTGTAAGAAATTGATAGAAGCAGGCTATAAAGTGATTGGCACGGGCAGACGTGCAGATCGATTAGCAGAAATCCATTCACAATTAGGTAACAATTTTCTACCACTTGCCTTTGATATTCGCGATGAACAAGCCACAATTAACGCTCTAAGAACCCTTCCTGAAGGCTGGCAAGCGGTCGATTTATTAGTGAATAATGCAGGTTTAGCTTTGGGATTAGAGCCAGCACATAAAGCGGATTTACAAGATTGGCATCAGATGATCGATACCAACATTAAAGGATTGATTACTATCACTCGTCTTGTGTTGCCGAATATGGTGGCTCGTAATCACGGGCAGATTATCAATTTGAGTTCAATTGCAGGTACTTATCCTTATGCTGGCAGTAATGTATATGGTGGAACTAAAGCTTTTGTAACACAATTTAGCTTAAATTTACGAGCTGATCTGGCAGGCACAAAAATTCGAGTAAGCAATGTTGAACCCGGTTTATGTGGTGGTACGGAGTTCTCTAATGTACGTTTTCACGGTGATGATGAAAAAGCCGCAAAAGTGTATGAAAACGTACAATCGGTTCAGCCTGAAGATATTGCGAACATTGTATTATGGCTTCATCAACAACCTGAACACGTGAACATTAATCGCATTGAAGTAATGCCAACCGCTCAATCTTTTGCGGGAATGAGCGTTGCAAAAGATAACTAAAAAATAATAGGAAAAAATATGTCAGATACACTTCTAAATCCTTATTTCGGCGAATTTGGCGGAATGTATGTACCCGAAATTTTAGTGCCTGTTTTAAAACAATTAGAACAAGCTTTTGTAGAAGCACAAAATGATCCTACATTCCAAGCAGAATTTGCTGATTTACTCAAAAATTATGCAGGAAGACCGACCGCACTTACCCTTTGTCGCAACCTAACAAAAGGTACTAAAGCGAAAATCTATCTTAAACGTGAAGATTTATTACACGGTGGTGCCCATAAAACTAACCAAGTATTAGGGCAAATTTTATTAGCTAAACGCATGGGTAAAACACGTATTATTGCCGAAACAGGTGCGGGGCAGCATGGTGTTGCGACAGCCCTTGCTTGTGCTATGTTAGATATGCCATGCCGTATTTATATGGGCGCAAAAGATGTTGAGCGTCAATCGCCGAATGTATTTCGTATGCGTTTAATGGGGGCGGAAGTGGTTCCTGTACAAAAAGGTTCTTGTTCTTTAAAAGATGCCTGTTGTGAGGCTATGCGTGATTGGTCAGCAAACTATGAAACCACCCATTATTTACTTGGAACCGCTGCAGGCCCTCACCCCTTCCCGACGATTGTGAGAGAATTTCAAAAAATGATTGGGATTGAGACTAAACGTCAAATTCTCGAACGAGAAAGTCGTTTACCTGATACGGTAATTGCTGCTGTTGGTGGTGGTTCGAATGCAATTGGTATGTTTACTGATTTTATTGATGAACCAAATGTTCGGTTGATTGGCGTTGAACCAGCGGGGAAAGGTATTGAAAGTGGTGAACATGGTGCACCATTAGGTCATGCAAAGGTTGGCATTTATTTCGGGATGAAATCCCCTTTAATGCAAACGGAAGATGGTCAAGTTGAGGAATCCTACTCTGTTTCAGCCGGATTAGACTTCCCTTCTGTTGGGCCTCAACATGCTTATTTACAAAGTATTGGACGAGCAGAATATCCAAGTATTACCGATGATGAAGCATTGAATGCTTTTCAAGAGTTAGCTAAACATGAAGGCATTATTCCTGCATTAGAAAGCTCACACGCACTTGCTCAAGCCCTAAAAATGATTCATCAAGAACCTAACAAAGAACAAATTTTAGTCGTGAATCTATCTGGTCGTGGCGATAAAGATATTTTCACCGTAGATAAAATTTTGACAGAAAAAGGAATGAAATAATGAGCCGTTTTGAAACTCAATTTGCTGCGCTTAAAGCAAAAAATGAAGGGGCATTTGTTCCTTTCGTCACCTTATGTGACCCTACTTTTGACCGCTCTTTTGACATTATTTGTACGCTTGTGGATAACGGCGCAGATGCTTTAGAGCTTGGTTTCCCTTTTTCCGATCCGCTACTCGATGGCCCAGTTATTCAAGCTGCGAATAATCGAGCTTTAACTGCGGGCTATAGTACTGAAGATAGCTTTAAGTTATTAGAAAAACTGCGGTCAAAATATCCAGAGATTCCGATTAGCCTATTACTTTGTGCTAATTTAATTTTTGCCAAAGGACTAGATGCTTTTTATCAACGTTGTGCAGAAGTCGGTGTTGATGCTGTACTTGTGGCAGATATTCCGTTACTCGCAAAAGAAGATTATGTACAAGCAGCTAAAGAACACGGCATTCAACCGGTATTTATTTGCCCGCCAAATGCAGACGATAAAACGATCCAAGGTGTAGCACAAAATAGCGAAGGATATACTTATTTAGTCTCACGTGCTGGCGTAACCAGTGCTGAAAATCAAGCTCACGCAGCAAATTTGGACACCCTTGTAGAACAGCTTAAAGCCCATAATGCCCCACCAATTTTACAAGGCTTCGGTATTGCTCAACCAGAGCAAGTTAAAGAAACGTTGTCTTTGGGGGCTGCCGGTGCAATTTCAGGTTCTGCCACGGTGAAAATCATTGAGCAGAATTTAGATAATCACGAGCAATGTTTAGCTGAATTAGCTAAATTTGTTCAAGCGATGAAAGCTGCAACAAAATAAGCAAAAAAGAACCCGCACTTGTGGCGGGTTTCTTTTATCTATTGAGAAAATTAAAAATTTAATACTTTATCGGCTTCCATTGTCCAGTCAGCCAGCTCTGCTAACGTACCTATTTCCACCCCGTCCGCCAACGGCAATTCAGTGATACCACGAGCATTTGTACAGGTTTTACAAAGTTTAATTATCGCCCCTTGTGCCGTTAAAATTTCCAACATTTGTTGTAAATTATATCCTTCTGCTGGATTTTGTTTTGCTAAACCGCCAGTTACCGCATCAGACATTAAAAATACTTTTAAATTAACTGCACTTTTATGCTGCTCTTGCAACTGTAACGCCAAACGTAATGCACTAAAAAAATGTTCGTCACCATAAGGGGATGAATGGATAATAAATAGAATATTTTGCATACTCTTCTCCTTAATTTCCTTGGTATTAGGTATTAATAGCCTTGTTGATAAATTCCTTCCAACAATTTCACTGAAAGTAAGGCGAGATTAAAGCGTTGTTCATCTGCCACAGACCAAAATTCTACGCCATTTTCTACCGCACTTATTTGACTTAAATGAAGTTTTACTGATTCTTCCCCATTTTCTTGTTCTCCATTAAGAACAGGCGTAATTAATGTTTCTTCTAAAGCGATAAGCTCGCTATTTTGAGGCTGATAGTCGAAATCATAATCTGAAAGTGCGGTGACTTTTTGTGCCAATCCATAAAATACAGGCACTTGGATTGCGTGGAATGTAGCACGCTCTAATTGCGGAAAAATTCGTTGTAATTGATTAGATAAACTAGGTGTTTGATGTGGATAAACATCAAACGCTAAGCGCGTTTCTTCTTCGTCTAATGGAATACCATTTAATAAACGAGCTGTTTGTCCCGCAAGTTTAGTCACGGTTTCCGCATCTGTATAAGAGGCTGGTAATAAAGAGGTGACAAACACTTGATTAAGATTCGTTTCTTGTAAAATCGGGGCAAGCGTTAAAGCAAGTTGGCTTACTTGTGGATCAGGCAAGCTAACAATGTTACGTTGTCTTAATTCAAATAGCTGTGATTCATTTACCGTTGGGACAACAACGGGCACATCAGAAAGCGCACTGCAAACGCCTAACATATCAATGACAATACAGCCCTGCTCCGCTGCTTGCGCAATATGGGAAACTTGCTCAAGTTTTCCTGCAAAAAAGACATAATTAAAATCAGCCCACTCAACTTCATTTGGCGAAAGTTGTTCAACGCCTTTATTGCGAAAACGAATATTTTGTTCTTCTTCAAAAGGTATCATTTCAACAATAGAAACGTTACTAATTTCAAGGGCACTTTGTTCTAAACGCTCTACAATTTTTTCACTTAATTCAAATTCTGCTGCTATCGCAATATTTAAGGTTGCGTCCATTTTTCTCTCCACTGTAAAATAATCGACATTATTTTACACCAAAACCAGGAACGAAATAATGACACCAGCAATTGATTTACTTAAAAAACAGAAAATTCCTTTTATCTTGCATACTTATGATCATGATCCACACAATCAACATTTTGGTGATGAAGCGGCAGAAAAATTAAGCATTGATCCTAAGCGCTCTTTTAAAACGTTACTTGTAGCGGAAAATGGCGATCAGAAAAAACTCGCTTGTTTTGTGCTTGCAACGGCCAATATGCTGAATTTAAAGAAAGCAGCAAAATCTATTGGTGTAAAAAAAGTGGAAATGGCAGATAAAGATGCGGCTCAAAAAAGCTCAGGCTATCTTGTGGGGGGAATTAGCCCGCTCGGTCAAAAGAAACGCGTGAAAACCGTGATAAATTCAACTGCACTTGAGTTTGAAACGATTTATGTTTCAGGCGGAAAACGTGGGCTAAGCGTAGAAATTGCGCCACAAGATTTAGCAAAAGTATTAGGTGCAGAATTTACTGATATTGTTGATGAATAAGTGATGGACTTATAAATTTAAAGGCGGATTTATTCCGCCTTTTTGACTATTTCAACTCTTCCAATAATCTCCCCAATCCGCTCTGGCGTCTCACTGTTTGGCGAATTGCTGTTTTCCATATTTTTTCATCGGCAAATATAGTGAGTTCTTTTTTCGCACGAGTCACGCCCGTGAAAACTAATTCTCGCGACAATACTGGATTCACTTCTGTTGGAAGCACCATTACAGTGTGTTCAAATTCGGAACCTTGAGATTTATGAATCGTCATCATAAAAGCGGGTTCATGTGCTGGAATTCGGCTTGTCAGCACTTCTCGATTGCCAAACCATACTTTGCCATTTGCCAAGCAAAGTCCAATATCGCCGTTATAAAGGCGAACATTATGATCGTTTTCAGTAATCATAATTGGCTTGCCGATATACCAATCTTGTTCATTACGGAACCAAAGCAATTTTTCCTCTCGCAACGCTAACGCGATTTCTTTATTGAGATTTTCAACTCCTAAATTGTTATTACGAAGTGCGGTTAAAAATCTCACAGAATTAAATTGTGCTTGAATAGTTTCGGCATAGGAAATGCCTTGTTCATTTTTAGCATTAGGATCAATTTTTTGTTTACGCAAATCGTCCAACATTTTTAAGAAAGTGCGGTAATTTTCCACCGCACTTTTCACCACTTGATTAACAGCATCGCTTTCATCATTTAAGGCATTAAAGTGCAATTCTTGTGGATAGTATTCAAATAACCCAAGACTATCGTCTGCTTTGCCTTTTTGAATAAATTCAGCCAACTTACCAATACCTGAATCTTTATCAAAACGGCGACTTTCTGTTAGATGGCATAAGCAATCACGTATAGGATTTGAACAATCAGAACCTTCGATTTTGTAGCCTGTTGTCGCTTGTAAATATGAAGCTTGTTCATGACTATAAGGTTGAGTAACAAATTGTGCCAATTCCCCCAATACTGCCCCCGCCTCAACAGAGGCTAATTGCGCCTGATCGCCTAATAAAATTAATCGAGTTTCAGGCTTTAACGCATTGATAAGTTTTGCCATCATCGGCAAATCAATCATTGATGTTTCATCGACAACTAACACATCTAACTGCAAAGGATTATTACTGTTATACCGAGTGTAATCATTAAAGGCATTCACGCCCAGTAAACTATGCAAGGTACTGGCTTTTTGTGGAATCGCATTGAAAAGTGAATCGGATAAATTCATTTTTTCTTGCATAAAACCTAACGCATTTTTAATCGAGTCTTCCAAACGAGAGGCTGCCTTGCCAGTCGGCGCAACCAATTTGATATGTAATTTACAATCAAATAATTCTTGTAGAACGAGCAATAAACGCGTAACTGTCGTGGTTTTTCCTGTTCCTGGACCGCCTGTAATAATCGAAAATGGGCTTTTAATCGCTGTTGCTACTGCCACTTTTTGCCAATCTGTTTTTTCCTGTTTTTCAGGGAAATATTTATCTAATTTTTGACGAATTTCATCATAAGAAAAGGCTAAAGTGCGGTTATTTTTTAAGGTGTTTTTTATATATTGCGCGATACGGAATTCATCTTGCCAAGCGCGATAGAAATACAACGCGCCAAATTGAAATGCCATTGGCGCAATTTGATTGAGGGGATCTTGCGTAAATGCCATATGCCCGCACAACGCATTTTGCCAATCTTCCACAGCTAAATAACCAATCTTTTCACGAATTTCAGCTAAATAATCTTCTTCTGTGGTGCGATAAGCCAAGCCAAATAAATTATGTTCTAAATAGCGATCTAATTGGCTGCAAGTATTTCCCTGTGTATAACGCCAGTTACAAAGTGCGGCTAATAATATAGCTAAATTTTTGACTGGTTCTGCATAATCCGTATGGCATTGTTTATCAGCTATCAACTTAGCAAAATAATAATCACCTTGAGAAATAATGCCCTGCTCTTTAAGTTTTTGTAATACGGATAACATTAAAACACCCCGTCTAATTCTGTGATTAATTCAACGCTTGGATGATCATAAAATACGCCAGATTGTGGCTCACCATTCATTCCACGTAAGAAAAGATAAAATACCCCACCGAAATCTCGCGCATAATCGTAATGAGGCACAACGCTTTGCAAATAACGATGTAATGCCAGCGTATAAATTAAATATTGCCAATCATAGTGACTGTGTAACATTTCTTTTTTTAATGCCTCGTGATTGTAATCAGACAGAGTTGAACCTAAGAAATTAGATTTATAATCGACAAGATAATATTTCCCATTATGGCGGAAAACTAAGTCAATTGAACCTCTCACCATGCCCTGAATTTGTTCAAATTGAAGTGGCTCGCTTGGCAAATGATGATGGATTTTCAACGCGTGATTAAACGCATCAACATCAAAATGTTCCCGAATAGCCAGATAAAATGGCATTTCTTTAATGCAATCTTTATTTGCCAAATCAGCCAATGCTATTCCTATTTCATTAGAAAGTGGTGTACGTGAAATCTGTTGTAGCCAATATTGTAGCGGTTCTGTAAAGGTTTCATCTAATTGTAGGGATTGTCTTAATGTGTCAATTTCTTCGGTATTTGCTAAATCAGAAAAATAGCAATTTTCAAAATGACGATGTAATGCAGTCCCGACTTGTTTACCTCGTGGCAAATCTAAAATATTTGATTCATTTTCGTTTAAAAGTGCGGTGGACATTTCAATAGCATTTTGGCTATCGTAATCTTTTGCGTCATCAAAAACAGCGTGTTTTTTACCCGCACTTTCAGTGAAATAATGCTGGCGGCGATGACCTTGTTCAATTGAAGTAAAACTGGTTATTCGCCAATCTTGCTCAATATTGCCCGTAAATTCTGCGGCTTTAAGATCATCATTTTTTGTATTGGTTGATAAAGCCGGAAAAGCCTCTAGATTTGGCTTAGTGCAGATTTCCACATTATCTTGCATTTTTTCTTTAAAGGCTTGCAACAACGTCTCGGTATCTTTAGGTGCTGATAAGGCTATTTCCTTACCTATTTCACCTTGGCTTAATACATAATGTAAGGCATTCCATTTTTTATCAAATTGCGCAGGCAAAGCGAATGCCATTTGATATTTGGCACGCGTTAAAGCCACATAAAGTAAACGTAACTCTTCCGCAAAAGTTTCTTCATAAAGTGCCTTCAAATTGCGATTTTCTATATCCCATAAGGTTTCATCTCGTTCTTTAGAATAATAAATATTCATGTCACCAGCCGTTGGAATTTTGCTTGGTACAGCTAAAAATGGTAGCCAAACTAAATCGTATTCTAAGCCTTTGGATTTATGGATACTCACGATTTTTACCAACTGGCGTTCGCTTTCTAAACGAATTTGAGCCTCTTGCCGACCTTCGCCTTGAATTTGTTTTTCAAACCAACTGAGTAATGCCGCTTCACTTTCGTGTAGCGTGGCAGCTTGTTGTAAAATTTCTGCCAAATGTAGGAAATCCGTTAAATCTCGCTCGCCCGTTGCTTGGCTTAATAAGCGTTCTGAAATGCCTTGTTCCAATAAAATTTGGTGGAGCATGACCAATATTCCTTGGCGTTGCCAAGTTTGTTGGTATTGAGCAAAGCTATCTGCCCAACGCTGCCAGTCTGCCTCATTTTGCTGAATTTGATGAATATCCGCTGCATTTAAACCGAAAAGTGCGGTCGCAATCGCATTCAAAATTGGACGCTCAGCAACATTTAGGCAAGCTTTTAAAATTCTGAGTAATTCCACTGCCACATGGCTATCAAAAACACTACTTTGATCTGAAAGATAAACGGAGGCAATACCAAGTTTTTGTAACTCTTGAATAACATCAGCAGCTTCGTAACGATTTTTTACAAGAACAGCAATATTTGCCGGTTGCAATGTTTTACAGGTATCTTCGTTTTGAAAAACTGCCTGATTTTCTGCCGCACTTTTTAGCCAATGTTGAATAGAAATAGCACATATTTTTGCCATTTCAGTTTTATTCACTTTGTCACTTTCAGTTAAATAAAAACGATAAGCAGGTTCTGCCTTACCGTTTAAATAAAATCGCAGATGATCATCACGAGAATCAACAGCAGTAAAGTTAATATTTTGATAAATAAATGGCGATTGAGGAAAATCAAATAAAGCATTGACGCCATCAACCAAATGCTTCTCTGAACGATAATTTTTAGTGAGTTCAAAGCGAGATTCGGCTTCGTCCGATGCTTTTAGATAAGTAAAAATATCTGCGCCACGGAAACGATAAATCGCCTGCTTCGGATCGCCAATCATAATAAAACCGGTATTTTTTTCGGGATTATCACGATAAATTTTTGAAAAAATAGCGTACTGTTGTGAATCCGTATCCTGAAATTCATCAATCATCGCAAAAGGATATTGGAAACGAATCATTTCCGCTAATTTATCTCCTTGCGCACCTTGCAAGGCTTCACAAAGCAAACGCAATAAATCATCAAAGGATTTTTCTTGATGATTAAGTTTATAGTCTAAAAGTTTTTGTTGTAAGCCTTGTCGATAATAATAAAGAATGATTCTACGAAGTAAATCTGGGGATATTAAAGCATTAACTCTCTTTTCAAGCTCTTCAAAAATCGGTGCATAAAAAGGCGTTGCCGGTTTTTTATCTTTATTTTTATCAGTTTGTTCTTCGTAATTTTTCTCAATAGATGATTGTAGAAAATACTCTTTCAATGTGGTATTAATTTGATAATCTCTAGAATTATTTGACCATTGATTGATTTTATTAATCCAATCCTCTAAACGCTTTACTTGGTACTTTTTACGATTTAACGATTTCAACTGATCTTTTGGATAATCTTTCTCCAGTTCATTGGTAATAATCAGTGAAATTTCATCCGCATTTTCCAACCAAAAGGCCTTTAATTCATTCAAAGCCTTTTGACGACCACCAAGATATTGCTGTAAAAAAATTTGCATAGATACAGATAACGCCTGTTTATTTTCAATCTCAACATTCAAATCTTTACCTAAATCCGCTTTCAACAAAGACAACACATTTTCTGGTGATACTAATTCTGCCGCAATAAAATTCGAAGATTCAAAATCCAACGGATAAAAATGTTCTCGCCAAAATTCATTAGCAAAACGAGCTAATAAATCAGATTGATCTTTAATTAATTCTAAATTGAAGTGAATGCCAGAATGGAAAGCATATTGCATCAACATACGGCGACAAAAACCGTGAATGGTATAAATCGCCGCCAAATCCATATTTTGCTCAGCTAATTTTAAGCGATGAATAGCCTCAAAAATATCCAAATCCTGACAAAGTGCGATAAGAAATTCATCATTTTTAAATGCGGATTTATCTTGGGTTTCTGCAAAGGCTGTGAGTTTATCAATCGCATCTGTTATACGCTCACGAATTTTTTTCTTAAGTTCCTCTGTCGCCATTTCCGTAAAGGTTACCACCAGAATTTCTTCCACATTTAACGGACGAGAAAAGTTATTTTCCCCCGCCTTTAATAAAAGTCGTAGATATAAAGAGCCAATAGTATATGTTTTCCCTGTACCAGCGGATGCTTCGATTAAGCTAATTTGATTTAAAGGCAACGTGATAGGATTTAGTGGGATTGTTTCGGACATAGATTTTAACAGATGAGAACTAATGGCATTATTTTACAAAATTTGAAGTTAAAAATGCAAAAAAAGGACGCTTTTCAGCGTCCTAATTCTTTTTTATCTAAACTTTAAAAAATTAAAGTGCAGATTTTGCTTTTTCAACTAATGCAGCGAACGCTACTTTGTCGAATACAGCGATATCAGCAAGAATCTTACGGTCGATCTCAACAGATGCTTTTTTCAAGCCGTTGATGAATTTGCTGTAAGATAAACCATTTTGACGCGCTGCAGCGTTGATACGTGCAATCCATAATTGACGGAATTGACGTTTACGTTGACGACGGTCACGATATGCGTATTGACCAGCTTTGATCACCGCTTGGAAAGCAACGCGATACACGCGTGAACGTGCACCATAATAACCTTTAGCAGCCTTAAGAACTTTCTTATGGCGTGCTCTTGCAATAACACCACGTTTTACACGAGCCATTATTTAATCTCCTATGTAATATTTTTCTAAAATGAACTAATCGTACGTTTTGCTTAAATAACGGCTTATGCGTATGGTAAGCAAGCTACTACTAAAACTTGGTCTGCTTTCGCAACCATTGATTTATGACGTAAATGACGTTTACGTTTAGTTGTTTTTTTAGTCAAAATATGACGTAAGTGAGATTGTTTACGCTTGAAACCACCAGAAGCAGTTTTTTTGAAGCGCTTCGCTGCGCCGCGTACTGTTTTGATTTTAGGCATTGTTAAAATAACTCCGCATTTTTCGTTTAAAACAACATAATCAGGCGAACTTAAAAAGTTACTTGGAAGCACTGATCATTTCCATCATAAGGCAAATTAAATTGCCTTTTCAAAAGCAGTTAGGCTGCGTAGTGTGCCCAACATGCAGTTGTCTTTTCATTTAAGTCAAACTTAAACAAAAAGATTTGCTGAGAAATCTCAGCAAAATTCTTATTTTTTCTTAGGTGCTAACACCATTACAGCCTGACGGCCTTCTAATTTACCTGGTGCAGATTCAACGACAGAAATTTCAGCTAAATCATTTTTTACGCGCTCTAACACATCAAAACCAATGTCTTGGTGAGCCATTTCACGACCACGGAAACGCACGGTAATTTTCGCTTTGTCACCGTCTTCTAAGAAACGGATTAAGCTGCGTAATTTAACTTGATAGTCACCTTCATCTGTGCCTGGACGGAATTTAATTTCCTTAACTTGCACAACTTTTTGTTTTTTCTTTTGTTCTTTAGCGGTTTTACTTTTTTCGTAAAGGAATTTACCGTAGTTCATAATGCGACAAACCGGTGGCTCAGCATTTGGGCTAATTTCAACAAGATCAAGCTCTGCTTGCTCTGCCATTTCTAGGGCTTGTTGAATAGAAACAATCCCTGCTTGTTCACCATCTTGGTCAATTAAACGAACTTCTTTTACACGAATCTCTTCATTGATACGGTTTGGGCGATTTACTGCCGGCGCTTTTTTTACGGTTTTAATAATCGTATTCCTTCTATTGGTTAATAGTAAAAATCTTTTCGCTAAAAATAAAAGATTTCAAATTTATTGCCCGCAAAGAACGAGCAAAATCCCGCGAATTCTATAGTATTCACACCACTTATGCAACAAAATTTAGCCTTTGAGCGAAATTTCTACGCTTAAACTTTCGCCAAATTCAAGCAAATGATGAATGCGAGCAGTTTCTAAGCACAACATCGTTTGATAGCCAATTTCACTCATTCCACTCGTCTTTTTATGCCAAGGATTCCAAAGGACAAATTGGCTTGCATTATGATGATGCAGTGCAATCGTACGATTAAAACTTTTATCTACAATTTGATTCTGCATTTTTTCTGCAGAATAAATGCAATCCACATTTTCAGAAATGTGACGCGGTGACGGAACGTTTTCTTGTTGTTGGTTTAAACTATTAAAACAAGTTTCAGGTAAACCTTGTACTTCCACTTGATTAATATCTCCAATATTGAAATAGGTATGCAATGCTGCTTGCGCAGGTTCTTCGCCATAATGTGTAAAAGTTAAATGACATTTGTCAGTAAATACCATTACAATTTTAGCTTCGATAATATTTAAATCAGAAAACAACTCAAATTCTAACCGCACTTTATGTGCTGAAATGTCGTAATGACTCAACTGCCATAAACGAATACGAGCTGTGCCGTGTGCAGGTTGTTTTACGCCACCAAACCAGGGATAACAAATCGGTACACCACCACGAATAGCATTGCCATTTTCGAATGGTTCTACTTCACTTAACCATAATACATCTTGCTTCGCATTTTGCGGTTTCCAACTAATAAGCTGTGCCCCTTGCAAGGAAATTTTTGCCGTTCCAACCGCATGTTTTAAGTGAAGAACTGGGATGTTGTTATGTTGAATAAGGTGAAGCTCTGGTGTCAGTGTTTTTAGTAATGTTGTTTTCATGTTTATTCCTGTGGTTTTAAAAGATAAATAAGGTTCAGAGATAACAAAGGGCGTATTAGATACGCCCTTAATCTACGACTTTGATTAAATTTCGTCAATAATTCGATAAACCCAATTTTCCAGTGGATCATTCAAACGTTTCATCTCTGCGCGCATTTCTTCCAACATCTCTTTTTTGATGCTGTTATATTGTGAATCATAGAATAAATTGTGCATTTCTTCCGGATCGTTACGGATGTTGTAAAGTTCACAAACATCAGTCGCATTAAATACGAGTTTGTAATCTTTACGACGCCACATACGTTGTTCAAAATACACAAAATGCCCCGCAAGCTGACCAAGTACACCTTTTCTTTGGTTATCTTGGTGTTGGCGCATAATCGGGAGAATACTCTGCCCTTCAAAACTTTCAGGAACTTTTTGATTAGCTAAATCAAAAACTGTCGAGGTTAAGTCGTGAAGATAGATAAAGTTATCATCTTCTTGATTGACTCGGTCTGAATTTGGGTCTTTGATAATCATCGGAATGTTGTAGGTGGCATCAAACATAAATTCACCTTTTTCAATCATTCGATGCGCGCCCATTGCATCACCATGATCTGCGGTTGCTACCAAGAAAGTGCGGTCATAAAGGCCATTTTTTTCTAAGTAATCGAATAATTCACCGATTGCATCATCAATTAAGGTGATATACCCCCAGAATTTTGTGATGACCTCTTTCCAATGATCTTCGCTCGCCTCCCACATTCCCCACATTTTTGAAATTGTGCGGAAATGCCCTGGTTTGCCCTCTAACGGTTTAAAGAAACTTTTATCAAGTATCACATCCTCTTTTCTATACATAGAATAATAAGGTTCTGGCACGATACAAGGCGTGTGAGGTCCCCAGAAGTTTATCCATGCAAAGAATGGTTTGCCTTCATCTAATGATTCTTGAATATATTTTTTCGCTTCATCAATGATGAAATAAGGGATAGTTTGATCTTTTGTGCCTGAGAGTAAACCGCAGAGTTCTTGTACTCTTAAATGTGGGTTATCACCAAAGTAGGCGCGGCTTACTTCTGGGATTTCATACCCCTTTTCTTCTAACCATTCTTTATAACGATTAGAATGTGTTGGTGGTTGGTTGAAGACTAAATTTTTATATACTCCACTGCCGGGATAGCCATAACCATCAAAGTTATGGCCTTTAATCCCGTAATCTTCGGGTACGGATTTAGTACCTACGTGCCATTTCCCTACAACATAAGTGTTATAGCCAGCTAATTTACCGATATTCGGTTTTTCTTGACTAATTTCACCTATACCGCCTTTTTCCCCATTTTTAATAATGCCGTGGGACGACGGCATTAATCCAGTAAAAAGTGAAGTGCGTGCAGGCCCGCAAACAGATGCTGGAGTAAAGGCGTTATTAAAGCGAACGCCATCTTTTGCCAAACGATCTAAATTCGGGGTTTTCACAATTTGGTGACCATAAGGCCCCAACATATCTTTACGAATTTGATCCAGTAGAATATAAATAATGTTCATTATTTAGCCTCTTTATCTCGTACAACAAATAACACGATAATTTGTAATACCGCCCATACGCCAAGTACCATTGATGGATTGCCAGATTCTGATGCCATACCAAGTGGTGAAAGGAAAGTGTAAAGCGCAAGTAAACCCAAGATTAAAGATACGCTGGTTACTTTTAAGTATTTCCAGTTAGTTAAATCTACGTTACCTAAGTTTTCTTTGTTTTCAATGTAAGGTTCACGGCGTAAGAATTGTCCTAAGATGAGCATTAATACGACATCAAATACAAATAATCCGCCCATAACATACACAAAGTTGATTTTGACATTAAACACCCAAACGATGCAGAAGTACAAGATAACGTGAGCAAGTAAAGCGATACGTGCTGCTTTGCCAGATACAGTTTTGTTAAACATACCTACGGCAAATAAAGCAACGATTGGAATATTCACAAATCCTGCAAAACGTTTAGTGATTAAGAAGATACCATCTGTACCAAACATGAGTAACGGAGCGAAAATCATAGTGACAATGGCCATAATGGTAGAAACTTTTTTCGCATAAGAAATTAATTCTTCTTCTGACCGCACTTTTTTGCTGATAGAAGGTAATAAGTCTTTACAGTAAATGGTTGCTGCTGAATTTAAGAATGAGTTAAAGGTACTTAAAATTGCGCCAAATAATGCGGCAATAAAGAAACCTTGTAACCAAGTTGGTAATACTTTGTTTACTAATAATGGATAAGAGGCATCAATTGGATTTACGCCTTCACCTAAAATATGGAAACTCAATAAACCAGGAAGGTTTAAAATGATCGGTAAAGTTAATAAGAATAATGCTGCGATCAAAATACCTTTTTGACCTGATTGTAAATCTTTCGCACCTAAGCAACGTTGTACAATAGCTTGGTTCGTTGTCCAATAGAAAAAGTGAACAACCATAATACCGGTGAAAATCGTTGGCCAAGGTGTGGCATCGGTTTCGCTACCAATCGCATTCCATTTTTCAATGTGCGTTGTTGTGATTGTATGTAAACCTTCAGAGAAACTGCCATCGCCTAAATACATCAAAGCAAAGAATGGGACAAGCAATGCGCCAATGACTAAAATCACCGCATTAATCGTGTCTGATACCGCCACCGCTTTCAAACCACCAAAAATCGCATAAATAGCGCCTACAACACCAATGGCAATGACCGTGTAAGTTATAGCTGCCCCATAGCTTAAACCAAATGCGGTTTCTAAGTTGAAGATTTTATTGAAGGCGATTGCACCAGTGTAAAGTGCGGTTGGAATTACGATGAAAAGATAAAACACTAAGAATAATGTTGACATAATCAAGCGTGTTTGACGGTCAAAACGGCTTTCAAAAAATTCTGGCACTGTTGTGTAACCGTTACGCAAATATTTCGGCAACATATAAAGCGCCAAGAAACAAAGTGGAATAACCGTTGGAACGGTCCATGCGATAATTGAAAAGTTTCCTTTATAAGAGACCGCATTTACGCCAATCAGTTGTTCTGTTGAGAGTGAAGTTAATACCATTGAGCACCCTATCACTAACCCACCTAACCCACGGCCAGCTAAGAAATACCCTTTGGATGTACTTAAATCATCCCCTTTTGTTTTTAACCAAGAAATATAAGCAACCACACCAGTTACAATGAGGAAGCTGAGTATCGTCATGAGCATATGTTGTCCTCCCTATATCGATCAACATAGCGTAAAGATAATATAATGCTCTCTAAAGGGTTATGATAATTGTCATATTAAGATTGTGAGGTGGATCACAGAAATAATAATTGAAGATAAATTCAATGGTTTTTATTTTCTGGCAGTTGAAGAAACAATAAAAAATGCGGTCAAAAAACCATAAAAATTTTGACCGCACTTTAATTAGAACCCTATCCGCCTTGTCGTTGCAGAAAACGCTGGTTTCACTTCACATTCACCTTGTAATGCACTCAACCAATCCTGCACCTTTTGAAAAGGAGAAAATTGGTGACGACGAGCCACCGCAGCAAAATCTCCAGGCGTCAGCAGATTAAGCGATTCAATCTGACTTAAATCCTCTTTCGATAACAATGGCAACCCTAAAATTTCCGCTTGTTGTTTAGCAAAATCTAAACGTTGTTTAAGAGTTAAATAATCAAACTTCAATTTTAAATCAAAACGACGTAAGGCAGCTGGATCGAGTACCTCAATTAAATTTGTCGATACTACCATCAAGCCCTCAAAGCGTTCAATTTGTGTCAACATTTCATTCACTTGTGAACGTTCCCAGCTTCGATTTGCACCCTCTCGAGAAAATAAGAACGTATCCACTTCATCTAACACCAATAACGCATTATCAGCTTTCGCTTGTTCAAAGGCTTGAGAAATATTTTGTTCTGTTCCGCCCACATAAGGATTAAGTAAATCTGAGCCTTGTCTTAGCAACAACGGCATCTCCAACTGTTCTGCAAGCCATGCTGCCCAAGCAGTTTTTCCAGTTCCTTGGCGGACCATAGCAACAAATTCGCCCTTTTTTCGACCGTTTTAACCCTTCACTAATACGATGAATATTGTCATTACAAGCTACATAATCCAAGTTATAGTCGGCTTTGCTTAAAACAAGTAGTTCTATTTTCGGTTTATTTTGCGATTTTAATGTTTGATTAAACATCATGAGCAACGTCTCCGCAAAATTTGATGTATTGAGTTCCTTTGCCACCCGAATTGTGCGACTTAAAATCGCAGGCGTTAATGACCGCACTTTAGCAAAATGCTGCACATAGGCCGGGCTTAATTTTCCCTCAGTCAGTTGCGTAATCAGTGCTGACTTATTTTTCAATGGCAAATCTGGTGGCATTTCTAAAATAAGATCAAAGCGACGTAAAAAAGCAGGATCTATGCCAGAAACCGAATTCGATAACCAAATCATCGGCACGTTATTATTTTCCAATAACTGATTCATCCAAGCTTTATTTTTCTGCGCTATTGAACACTCAAAGAAACCAGCACGAAAAACATCTTCTATTTCATCAAAAATCAATAACGAAGATTGCCCTTCTAATACCTTTTGCGCAAAACGGCATTTATTCAAACGATCTTCAGCGCTAATCACATCCCCATCTTCATCCATGTAGGTAATATTATTTACCGAAACGCTCAACACTTTCCCCAACAAAGTGGCCAACTCCGTTTTGCCTGTACCTGGCGCACCATAAATTAAAATATTCGCCCCCTTTCTATGAGTAGCAAATGAGGACTGAAGATAATCCAACATCATTGTTTTCATCTCGTTTAAATGAGCAAAATCGTCTAAACTCAAACTAGGCTCAATAGCTAGTTTTGTACAAACTTTTAATAACACCTGTTCATTTAATGGTTCTGAGATGAATTCATCAAAATCTAACATTTTTCCCCAATCCAAATAGTCATGGAACCTATCTGGATTATAGTTTCGTTCAAGCAAGCCATAACCTAATAGTTTTCCCTTATCTTTTAAGGCAGAAATAATGTCTGATTTTGGCAAACCAAATAAATTTGATAATAACTCACTTACCCCTACCAAATTAGATTTTGGTAATGCCTCGCTCAATTTTTTCAACGGCTCATCTAAGCGTAGCTGAACCGATAAACGGAAAAGCGTCTGCTCAGTAGTATTCAATGATAATAATTGGGTCAGCGTATCAATATTTTGTTCAATAATTGGATTCTCGTTTGTATAAAGAGCGGTCAATTTTGGCAACGTTTTATTTCGTGCTTGTAATAATTTTTTTACTTTCGAACGAAAATCATCGCAACGCTCCATTTCACTCGGTAAACCTAAAGCCGCTGCAATATTGTCATAGTGCCAAACATTTTCATTAAAAACCTCTGCGAATCCTTGATATTCTAATAAAAGTTGCAACATTAATTTTTCGGTATAAGGGGAAACTGATGGTGGGTTAAGTTTGAATTTAGACATAATCATTACTCCAATAAAAAATGCTCAAACCTAATGGGTTTGAGCATAGTTTAAGAAGTAGAGCGACAGATTGTGTCGTTATGATTTAGAAATATTGGGAATTGGTGTGTTTAACAACATCCACATCTCTTCCCCATGCTTTAATATCTCCTCAGTTTTCCAATTATTAAGCTCTTTTGTTTTTTCCATCATTAAAGCCTGTTTTAGACTATCATAATTTTCATCTTGATAATAAGTACATTTAGCTTCAGGTGTTAAATTGCTTAAACGAGAGTTTTTACTTTGAGATAACAAATACAAGTTACCAAAATTATCTAAAGTCTTTTTCTCTAATCTCTCTAACTCATGTTCTTCTGAAGGGTGCTGTGGATAATGATGCTCAACAGAACTTCTGAATGTAAATCTAAATTTTTTCCAAATAGCCTCTTTATTTTTAATAGTTAACCATTTGTCATTTTCTGACAAAATTTCTACTTTTTGTTCTTGTTCTTGTTCTTGTTCGTGGAAAAATTTCCATAACTGATAATCTAATCGATTAAATATAAAGTTAGGAACATTTACTCCATCATCCCAATCTTTTTTATCTCCTGAGTTTAATTCAAATTCTACTTTATCCAATATAATATCTGTAATATCTTTTCCTTGGCAGTTATTACCAAAATAGAATTTATCACAAAGATCTTCTAGAAAATCAATATAGTTACTGGGAGTTATATTATCCTTATTCTTAAATAACCAACGTAATACAGCATACAACCAATTTTTATAACTATGAGATGTGTTAGAAACATGGAACATTGAAAGTAACATCACTGCTTTTTTTGTAGGATCACTATCCTTAAGTTCTTCATCATCATTTTTATTTTCAGTATTGTCACTAAATGAATTTTTATAGTAATAATTTGAACTACTACGCATAATCTTCCATAACGACCAATTTTCTTCTCCAGTTCTAATTGTGCTAGATTTGATAACATAACGATCAAAAAGATAGCGACAAGTAAATAAAACAAAAATGAACTTTCTAACTTCCCTATCATTATCTTTAAAGCTTTCTTCGTAAGACTTTAATAAGAACTTCTCATCTAATGACACATTTTGAGTAAAATCTTGATCTTTATTATATTCTTCTAAATAAATTCTTAAAACATGCATTAAGAAATTAGGAAAATTAATTACTGAAGTAAATGCACCATCATATTTATCTTCTAAATACCCATCTTTTATTTCTATTTTTTTCTTGCTATCAAGAAGATCTACGATTTTCTTTCCGTCCTCTTCTTTATTTCCTTTACCTCTATTAAGTTCATTGGCTACTTTTAAAATTTCCTTTCTAAAAACTCTAGGTGTTTTCTGCCAATCATTACCAAAAATGACTTCTCTTAACTCAGAGTTAACCCCCGTAACAACATAACGACTCATATCAGAACAAGCATCCCAGATTTTTGCAAATAATGATTGCTCAGATATTGGCAACTCCTTCATCAAACGAGCTTTTAGAATTTCATGCTTTTCAAGCTGTTCTCCACGTGTATTCATAATTTCGAAATAATAGTTTAAATCTGTACCTTCTGGCACTTCAGTTCGAATGATTTCAACTTTATCCAAAAGGAACTTTACAATTTCATCTTTATTATTCCCCCATTCATCAATTACTTTCTTAATTGTTTTTAATGCTTGTGAAAAATTACTTGGTAATTTTTCAGAATTAAGATTGGATAATGCTTGTTCAGATTCATCTCGATGTTCAAAAAAAACATTTCTAAAACCTAATTTGCCAAGATGATGCATTATTAACGTAAGTGTTGTTAGTCTTTGCTGGCCATCAATCACTTCAAAATCATCATTTTCTCGGCGATAGACAACTAAGCTTCCAATATAATATTTTTTATCTTGTTCTTTATTTTTTTCACAAGCATTTTTTATATCTTGAAGTAATGAACTAATTTCATTATCACCCCAAGCATAATTACGCTGGTAGATTGGAATAATATAGTTACATTTATTATCATTATCAAATAAATCAGACACGGTTAATGTTTTTACATATTTTATATTATTAGTCATCTTATACTCCAAAAACTTCTTTTATTTTACCATCTATATTTCCATTTACATTTGGAAAAGCTACTGTATCTTTAATTAACGAGAGTCTTAAAGGATATTTTAATACTTGAGATGGTGTTAAAGAACGCTCTATATGGGAAAGTAATCCACTTTTTGAGCAAGCTTCATCTTCTACTGTTTTAAATGGGATACGTTGATGTTTAAAGCGAATCAGGTAAACCCATAAAAATGCTTTACTTATAAATTCATCTAAATATACTTCACCAAATTTATCAAAATAGAATAATACGGTACATTCGAATAAATTTTTCAAATATTTATCCCCTACTCGATAGCAATACTCTTGATTGTTAAGAAAAGTATTTACGCCTTTTTCTATATCTTTACCGTTAATTTTTTTCACTTTATCAACAAGCCCACTTCCTTCTTTAAATAATTTTTCATAGAGCTCAGAATAATACTGAACATAATCAAAAAATTGCTCTCCATTTATTAGAGTTTGTATTGTTTGAAAACTTGTCTTCACAAATCTTGGATGATAAAACATAGGATTTTGTTGTGCTAATTTCTCTACAACCTTTGTTGAAAACAGTGGACTAAGATAAGGATAGGTAGCACCTTCTGATACACCTTTAAATGTCTCTAGCTCGTCCGATGTAAAAACCTCTCCGCTTTCTTGATAGTGCCATCGGCGTAATCTAAAAAGAATATAGTTGATAATTTTATCTAAGTTATTAATTTCTTGAGAAAGTGCAGATTTCTCCCAACGTTCAACACAATGATGAATAATCTCTTTTGGCTTATCTTCCATTTCTCGTAAATGATAAGCTTTCAGCAAATCATAAGATTCTAAAGGTTTCCCTCTTGAGTTTTGTGAGTCAAAAAATTGGAAGGCTTCGTCTAAATCATCTAATTCAACATAAACCATCTCACAAATTTCTAAAAGATACTTTTTAAATGCTTCCTTATGGGAAATAGAATAATTTTTAATAAAATTATAATTATTAATTATATTACTCTTACTAAGAGTATGTGCTACACCCTCATCTAATAAAGACTTATCCATGAATTTTTTTTCATTATTCAAATAATAAAGTAATAATGAAAGCGTAATTAAACGTTGCTGACCATCAACAATATCTAACTTTTCTTCAATTTTTTTAGTTTCTTTGTTTTCTTCATTATATTTATGTATTACCACTGTTCCAATTCGATAAACTTGTTGTTGATTACGGAAATGTGTCAGTAAATCATCAAGTAATTGTTGAACGTGTTTTATTGTCCATTTATATGGTCTTTGATAATCAGGAATGCTCAACTTCAAATCAAATACATCTTTAATCTTGAGTATTTTTGCTTTTTCTTCACTCATAATAATTTGGGTTCCTTAGAATATTTTTATAATATAAATCAAAATGCACAGATTATAACCGATAAATCATCATAAAATCCTTGTTTAGCAATTAATTTACGGCAAACAGTCAATCTTGATTTATCATTATCATATTGTTTCCAAATCTTTTCTCTTACTTCAGCAGAAAGGCCATCTGTTAATCCATCAGAGCAAAGTAATAAACTTTCTCCTTGCTGAATTTCAGTTTCTTGATAAAAAATTTTATCTTGAAATTCAGAATAATCGGCGACTAAACAAGAAGAAACGCCACCATAAATCGTGGCAAAATCGTCTTCTTTTTTATCGAGGAAATCAGCCAATAATTCAGAAAGAATTGAATGATCTTGGGTAATCTGTTGCCAGTTTCCTTGAGTATCAATCAAATAAGCACGACTGTCGCCTACGCTCAGAATTTTCGCTTTACGGGTAATTTGATCAATTTCGGCAGCCACAAACGTGGTCGCCGAACCGAAATAATCCTCCGCTAATTCTGCTGATAAACTGGATTGTAAATCGTAGATCGTTTGGCGACTTAGGCTTTCCATTTTGCTTAATAATTGCATAGCCAATTTGCTCGCTTTTTCAGGTCGGTTGTTATTGGAAATTCCATCTGCCACGCCCACAATAAAGTGCGGTCGGTTTTCAAGACATTTTTCAGCTGTTTTGAGTTTATATTGAAACACCGCTTCGCCATTAAAAAGAGCATCTTGGTTGTGTCGCTTGTTGCTGCCAATTTGTTGGCAGAAGGTAATTTCGCAAAAATTTTCCATTATTCAACCGCTTGTTGAGAAGGATTTAGAAGGCTATCAATCGCTTTTAGGGCATCTAACGCTTTCATTTCTAGACTTAAAAAGTGCATTTTCGGCACACCTTCATCTTGTGGGTTAATACGGATAAATCCGCCCTTTTTTGCTTTCGCCGTACGCTCAGAAAAGCGACGCACAGTTGGAATGGCTTTCCCTGCCCCCAGTTCGATGACGACGAGATTTTGCACTTCTTTTAACCACGATTCTAACCGCACTTTTTTAAAATCCTGATATTGACTTGCGTAACTCCAATCATTAAACATTAGTACATTTTGACGAGCAAAGCCCCCACAATAAGGACAATGTGGTTTTTCACTGGTTAAACATAAGTTTTCATTGTCCACGACAGGTTGAAAACTTGATGCAGACCGACTTAATCCTCGACAATTATTGACACACTGAAGACGCTCCAAAGTACCGTGTACTTCATAAACATGGCTATCATCAAAACCAGCCTTTTGAAAATGCCCATCAACATTACTCGTAAAAACAAAATATCCGTGAGATTTAGCTCCCGCCCAGCGTTTTAAAATCTGATACCCTTCGTGAGGAATAGTATTTCGGTATTGAACTAATCGATGCCCATAAAACCAATAGGCAAGTTCCTGATTATGCTTATAAGCTAGTGGTGTCGCGATGTCTTCAAAAGATATATTATGTTCTTTAAACATAGGATAAGCATTCCAAAATCCACCAACGCTGCGGAAATCGGGCAGCCCAGAATCCACGCTCATACCCGCACCAGCTGTAATTAAAATGCCATCCGCTTTGCGAATAAGTTCTAGTGCATAATTTAAATCATTTTTCATAATACTTTTCTCTGTCCATTTTTCATTGGTGAAATAATACCCGCTTGTTCCAACTGTTCTAAAATTTGCCCAGCTCGATTAAAACCCAACATAAATCTGCGTTGAATCATTGAACAAGATGCAAATTTTTGTTGTTGCACATATTTTTTTACATCCTCAAAAAGTGGATCTCTTGCCATAATTACTTTCATTGCCATTATTTGCTCCTTTTTCTTAATTAAAGGCTTTATAAATATGTAAGAAGTAAAGAATTTCTCTTTATGGAGAAATTATATGAAAGGAAGCGACAATTTGTGTCGTTTGCGAATGTTGAAAGCGGTTATTTTTAAAAGATCTTTTACAAATAAGATTATCCTTATTGCAATATGTATATTTATCTGGTTATATATACATGTAACTTTATTAAGGAAAAAATATGAATAACCAAAATCCGATTGAAATTTACCAAGCTCAAGATGGCACAACGCAAGTGGAAGTAAGATTTGAAAATGACACCGTTTGGCTTTCCCAGGCGCAGATGGCAAATATTTTTGATACTAGCTCAGATAACATAAGCCTACACTTAAAAAATATTTTTAATGAAGCAGAACTTGATGAAAATTTAACTACCGAGGATTTCTCGGTAGTTCGACAAGAAGGAAAAAGGCAAGTTACTCGTAAGGTTAAACATTATAATCTGGATGCTATTATTTCTGTAGGCTATCGAGTGAAGTCTAAGTCTGCAACAAATTTTAGAATTTGGGCAACTGCACGTTTAAAAGAGTATCTGACTCAAGGCTATACTATTAACCAAAAACGTTTACAGCAAAATGCTCACGAATTAGAACAAGCACTTGCGCTTATTCAAAAAACGGCAAATTCAGCGGAATTAACGCTAGAAAGCGGTCGTGGATTAGTGGATATTGTCAGCCGTTATACGCATACCTTTTTATGGCTACAACAATATGATGAAGGTTTACTTACTGAACCACAAACACAGCAAGGTGGTACATTACCGACTTATGCCGAAGCCTGTTCTGCACTAGCAGAGTTAAAATCACAGCTGATGGAAAAAGGTGAAGCAAGTGATCTGTTTGGACGTGAACGAGATAATGGCTTATCTGCGATTCTAGGTAATTTAGATCAAAGTGTATTTGGTGAACCCGCTTATCCAAGCATTGAAGCAAAAGCAGCGCATTTACTTTATTTTGTCGTCAAGAATCATCCTTTTTCAGATGGTAATAAACGTAGTGGTGCATTTTTATTTGTAGATTTCTTACATAGAAAT
Source organism: Haemophilus haemolyticus (assembly GCF_003351405.1). Classification (GTDB taxonomy): domain Bacteria; phylum Pseudomonadota; class Gammaproteobacteria; order Enterobacterales; family Pasteurellaceae; genus Haemophilus; species Haemophilus haemolyticus_N. The sequence goes on along the minus strand of NZ_CP031240.1, from coordinate 1,665,802 downwards.
GTGCGTTTGTTTGATCATAATGGGCATCCAGTTATCAATGATACTGGGCTTGCAGCGCTCACTTTATTAGTTGCAGAATCTGATCCGAAACAAAAAGAAACGCTTATTAGGCTTATTATGCATATGCTTAAACATAAGCAAGATAAGTAATGATAAATAGCGACCGAAGTCGCTATTTATTTAAAAAGTGCGGTTGTTTTTCTATGATTTTTTAATTTTCTCCAATAACTCAGCGATCACTTTCGGAACGCCCTCACCCGCTTTTTCTTTTATTGCAATCACTTTCTTACGGACAAATCCTGTATTGGGATTTAGATCAATCAAATAGATAAGTGAACCATATGGAGCGAGATTTACCAATCCATTAGCGGGATAAACCTGTAATGAAGTGCCAATAACAATCACAATATCTGCCTTTTTCACTAGCTTTTCTGCTTTAGGAAACATGGGTACATTTTCCCCAAAAAAGACTATATGTGGACGCATTGGATGACCGTGATTATCCTTATCCTCTAACAGTTGATCACCCAAACATGGAACAATGTAATCGGTATTAAAACTACTGCGAGCTTTGTTCAGTTCACCATGTAAATGGAGTACGTTAGTACTTCCCGCTCGCTCATGTAAATCATCCACATTTTGGGTAATTATATGAACTTCATAAAACTCTTCCAATTCAACCAAAGCTAAGTGTGCAGCATTTGGCTCTGCAGCTTGAGCATTACGGCGTCGTTCATTATAAAACGCCAATACTTTTGCACGGTTTTTCTTTAAGGCTTCGGGTGTACAAACTTCTTCTACTTTATGCCCAGCCCATAAGCCATCTTCCGCTCTAAAAGTAGGAATACCACTTTCAGCACTAATTCCAGCGCCCGTTAATACCACGCAAATTGGTTTATTTTTCACTGTCATTTTTCACGCTCCTTTTTGTTGTAAAATTTCATCAATCGCTCTATCCCTTCCCATCATACCTAAAGAATTTCCCGCTTTATAAAGTGGTTGATAATTATAGCTTTCAATATGCAAGAATGGCTTCTCTGAAAGGCGTTGGAAATATTGTTTTAGCAGTGATTTTGAGCGTAATAACACTTCATATTTCGCTTGAATATGAGCACACATAGCTTCAATACGCATTTTAAATTCATCACTGAGATAAGGGCTGATAATTAAATAAATCGTTCTGTGTTCGGTTGCTGTTTCATCTGCATAAACACATGCCAAATTAAACACTTGCCATTTATAGCGATCCGCAAAAGTACCAATGACTCGGCTTTGCTCCTCAGTTTCAACTTGCACGAGGGCGGCTGGCTTTTTCAAACAATCTTGCAACACATCACTTGGTGTAAAAGGTCCACAGCCTAAGTAAGATAAGACACAATTCCAATTAGCAAATTGTTCTGTACCAAAATGAACATGTTCTCCTTGAAATTTGCCAGCACCATTTTTAGTGCGATCATCAATTAAATAATCGCCTTGGTTGAGATTTTTATGATGGGATAAAATCAATCGTTTATATAAGGCTGAACCTTTTTCTTCACCGAAATAATGTTGAATCCATTTTACTTTATCACTCCAAGCGGAAGGATTATGCCAAGGAGCAGTAGAAAGCACATAAATATGATATTTTTTCATCAATTTATGCACCGCACAAATCGCGTTAGGCATTGGCTCCATTAAGCTAAAAATACCCTCTACTTCATCATATCGACCTTCATATTCTCGCTTGGTTTTATCATCTAGTTTTGCAATACCTGATGGAAAATCTACCATCACATTATCCATATCAATGTACACAATCTGTTTCATTTGAATGTCCTCTCTTCAGATAGATTTATCATAAAGCGCAAAGCGACAATTTATGTCGTTATACTGTTTCTTCTAAATATACTCGCTCAATTTCTTGATAATTTTCACCAAAGTGAGCTATCCACCACTCCAGCATTTGACTTTCGATCACAGTTGCTGAAATTTCATAATCATCCCCAGAATCTTTTACTGTTTGATCTGTTGATAATGGTGTTTCTGTTAAAAATCCACCAATATCTTTATTAATACGGAAAGTTAATCGAATTTTTCGACCATAGGTAAAACCAAACTTTTGGCTTTCTACATAAGATTTCAAATTAAAATCAGGGCGTTCAAATATCATTGTACTCACTATTACCTTAAGCAAACGATGCAAAGCCAAGTGTAAAATATCACCATTCTCATATTGTGCGACTAAATAGCTGCTTGGTCCTTGTTGTACCAAAGCCAATGGCTTAACCTGTGCCTTATGTTCTTTACCGTGAATACTCCGATAATGCACCTGTAAAAATCGATTTTGATAAAGTGCGGTGCTAATTTGAGAAAAAATTTCTGGATTGATTTTGGCAGGTAATAACGGCTGACTAGTTGGCGCAATAGCAACTTTATTAAGCCATTCTGCCCCTGATTTTTTATGGCTGTCATAAACCAAATTATATTCGGCCTGTTGAAAGAACGCTTCCATTGAGCTCATAATGCTAGAAGGCAAAATGCCATTAAGATATTGTTTAGCAAGCATAAGCACAAGTGATTGCTGTTCATTTAAAATCGGTAAATCTAAGCCTTTAGCATTTGATTTCCATCGGTAGCCATAAGGTTTATCACGCATATCACGCTCAATTTCAAATTGTTGAGACAAACTTTCTAGCTGGCGTTGAATTGAACGAATATCACGTTGAACGCCAATATCAGCAAGTTTTTGTAAGATTTCTTCGGCAGTAATAAAACGTGTTTTTGGAATAAGGCGTAAAATTTCAAGTTGAATTTGAAGTGCTGTTAAGTTTGAGGACATTTTATCTCCCAAATTTGAAAAAAATCATTATAAAAAATGCTGGAAAATTCCAGCATTATACTTTTTAAATCCGTCTGACTTGCCAGAAGGCTTTCGACCAATAAGGGTTATTCATTGAAGAATAGACGACTCCCCCTCTAGTGGAAGCATGAAGGAATTTGTCTTCTTTTACATAAATCCCCACATGATAGCCATTAGGGCCGCGGCCGGTTTTAAAGAAAATTAAATCACCCGTTTGAATATCTTCTTTGCGGACATGTTTACCATAATTGGCTTGCTCAGTTGTACTTCTTGGTAAACGAAGATTAAAACGATCGAAGAAAGTTTTCTGCACAAAACCAGAACAATCTACGCCACGACGTGAAACACCACCGAGCACATAAGGCGTTCCTGCCCATTCATGTTGTTGTTCGCTCAACATGGCTATGGCCATAATAGGATCGCCTATTTGGCCTTTATAGTTCATCGCATAATCATCGTTTTGAAAACTGGAACAAGCGAATAAAAACAGCGAGGCAGTAGCGATTAAAAATGATTTATATACTTTCATACCTTTTCATATGAAAAGTGCGGTAGAAATTCACCGCACTTTTTGTTGCTTACTATTTAGTTTTTTCCACACGAGCACGTAACTTTTGCCCTGGTTTAAATGTCACCACTCGGCGAGCAGAAACCGGCACAACATCACCAGTTTTCGGGTTACGCCCTGGGCGAGATGACTTATCACGTAGTTCAAAATTACCAAATCCTGATAATTTTACATCATGACCAGATTCTAGCGATGAACGAATCTCTTCTAAAAAGTTCTCCACCACATTTTTCGTATCGTATTTAGATAACTGATATTTATCACTTAAATATTCAATAATATCAATTTTGGTTATCGTAGCCATATTAATCCCTTAATTCAGCATTAAAGCGTTGTTTTACCTCCGCTAATACTGCTGAAATCACTGCATTAATTTCTTCATCTTCAAGTGTTTTTTCATTATCTTGGACAGTTAAGCTAATAGCTAAGCTCTTATAGCCTTCAGCAACACCCACACCTTGATATACATCGAACAAGTTCACTTGCACCAATTTTTCGCCACCTGCTTGTTTACAGGCTGCGATTAATTCCCCTGCTGGTACGTTATCTGCTACGACTAAAGCTAAATCACGACGGTTTGCTGGGAATTTAGAAATTTCTTTTGCTTGTACCACATTACGTGCCGCAATTGCATTCCAAAGAATTTCAAATACAAAAGTTTTGCCATTTAAGCCAAGTTTTTGGCTAATAGATGGATGAATTGCACCAATAAAACCAATTTCTTGACCATCTAATTCAATAGCAGCAGATTGGCCAGGGTGTAATGCATCAAATTGTTTTGCAACAAAACGAACTCTATTACCACCTTCTGTTAAAGAAAGTACTGATTCTAAATCGCCTTTAAGATTAAAGAAATCAACAGACTCTGCTTTACCTGCCCAATGTTCAGATTTTGCCGTTCCAGTAATCACCGCACTTAAAACAAATTCTTGACGCACGCCAAATTCAGCATTGGCATCTGGCACAAAACGTAATCCTGTTTCAAATAAACGAACGCGGGATTGTTGGCGATTTTGGTTATAAAGCACTGCACCTAATAAACCACTCATTAAAGACACGCGCATTGCGGACATTTCCACAGAAATTGGGTTTGGCAAAACAAGTGCTTCTTGATGTGGATGTAATAAACTTTGAATTTTTGGATCCACAAAGCTATAAGTAATGGCTTCTTGATAATCTGCATCCACAAGTGCGGTCTTAATTCGAGCTAAATCTAAATCAGATTCTTTGTGCTCACGCATGCGGAGATGCGCTAATGGTGCATTATTTGGAATGCTGTTATAACCATAAATACGTGCCACTTCCTCAATTAAATCTTCTTCAATTTCAATATCAAAACGCCAGCTTGCAGAAGTTACTGTCCAAATATCATTTGCATAAGTAACATCGAAACCAAGACGGTGGAAAATTTCTGTTACGCTTTCTGTTTCAATATGATGACCTAAAAGTGCATCTAATTTACTACGGCGAAGTTGAACAGTATTAACTTTAGGAAGATGAGCTTCACTGCTTGCTTCACAAATCTCACCCGCTTCACCACCACAGATTTCAAGCAATAATGCGGTTGCTCGTTCCATTGCTTTACGCGCTAATTCAAAATCTACACCACGTTCAAAACGGTGTGATGCATCCGTATGTAAACCATATTGTCTTGCTCGGCCTGCAATCGCTAATGGAGCGAAAAATGCGGATTCTAAAATTACATCTTTCGTTTCGCTATTCACGCCACTGGCTGCACCACCAAAGATTCCTGCCATTGCTAAAGGACCATTTTGGTCAGCAATTAATAAAGTATTTGATTGAAGTTTTGCGGTTGAGCCATCTAATAATACTAATTCCTCACCCTCTTTCGCTAAGCGAACTTGAACAGGTTGTGCAACTTTAGCCGCATCAAACGCATGCATTGGCTGACCAAGCTCAAGCAAAATGTAGTTAGTAATATCAACAATTGGATCAATAGAACGAATACCGCAACGACGCAATTTTTCTTGCATCCACATTGGCGATTCAGCCTTCACATTAACGTTTTTCACCGCACGCAATAAATAACGAGGGCACGCTTCTGGAGCTTGTAAATCAATTTGAACTTTATCAGAAATTGTTGCTGGAACTGCTTCAAAGTGCGGTTGATTTACCGGCTGTTTATTTACCACGCCAATTTCACGCGCAATACCTGCAATACTTAAACAATCCGCTCGGTTTGGCGTTAAGCTAATTTCGATGGCATTATCATTTAAACCTAAATATTCACGTAAATCTGTACCGATTGGCGCATCAGCTGGCAATTCAATAATACCGTCAGCTTCAACATCAATACCTAATTCAGAAAATGAACAAAGCATTCCTTCTGATGGTTGACCGCGTAATTTCGTTTTCTTAATTTTGAAATCGCCCGGTAATACCGCACCTTCTGTTGCGCAAGCGACTTTTAAGCCTTGACGACAATTTGGTGCACCACACACGATATCCAATAAACGATCACCGCCTACGTTCACTTTAGTTACACGTAATTTATCCGCATCTGGATGTTGTGCACATTCCACCACTTCACCAACAATGACACCGTTAAATTTACCCGCAACGCTTTCCACGCCATCTACTTCTAAGCCAAGCATGGTAATTTGCTCGCATAATTGCTCGGTGGACACCGCAGGGTTCACCCATTCTCTTACCCACTGTTCACTAAATTTCATTTGTTATTATCCTTTTAATTCAAATCCGAGAAATTACTTAAATTGTTTTAAGAAACGTAAGTCGTTTTCAAAGAACGAACGTAAATCTGTTACGTTATAACGTAACATTGTTAAACGCTCAACGCCCATCCCCACTGCAAAACCAGAATATTCATTCGGATCAATACCAACGTTACGCAACACATTTGGGTGCACCATACCGCAGCCCAACACCTCTAACCATTTACCGTTTTTACCCATCACATCCACTTCCGCTGAAGGTTCAGTAAACGGGAAATAAGATGGACGGAAACGCACTTGTAAATCTTCTTCAAAGAAAGCACGTAAGAAATCGTGCAATAAACCTTTCAATTCTGTGAAATTTGCTTTTTTATCCACATAAAGCAATTCAATTTGGTGGAACATTGGCGTGTGCGTTTGATCGTAGTCATTACGATATACACGTCCTGGAGCCATAATGCGAATTGGTGGCTGCATTTTTTCCATAGTACGAATTTGCACGCCAGAAGTTTGAGTGCGAAGTAATAATTCTGGATTAAACCAAAAAGTATCGTGATCGGCACGTGCTGGGTGATGTTTAGGAATATTTAAAGCATCGAAGTTGTAATAATCACTTTCAATTTCTGGGCCATTTTCAACTGAAAAGCCAAGTTCTGAGAAAAACTTTGTTACGCGATTAATCGTCATGGTAACTGGGTGTAAGCCACCAGTTTCAACTTTGCGACCAGGTAAACTGACATCTACACGTTCTTTTTCTAATTTTGCGTTAAGTTCTGCCTGTTCCCACTCCGCTTTTTTTGCATTTAAAAATTCTAACGCAGCTTGTTTTGCTTCGTTAATTTTTGCGCCCATAGCTGGACGTTCTTCAGCTGACACATTACGCAATTCTTGCATTAATTGAGTAAAATGCCCTTTCTTACCAAAATATTCGACACGGATTTCATCCAAAGCCGTTAAACTTTTATCCTGAATGGATTCAATCGCTAATTTCGCTTTCTCAACAAGCTCGTTCAGATGTTGCATAGTTTCCCCTGCTTCTCTTTTCTCTATAAAATAAAAAACCGAGTAATGATAATACCAAGTACTTAAAAAGTAAAAGAATAATACGAAAAATCATTGGTTTATCAAAAATAAAAATGGAATAACGTTATCGCTATTCCATTTTTTCTTGTTACCAACAAAATCGCTCATTCACAAAATTTTCTGACCGCTCTTTTTGCCATTTTTCTTTATTGTTTGGATTAGCAAAAAAACGTGCTTGTTCCTGTAAACGTTGAACTAATTTTTCTTCTGCTTCTTTTAACGCTTTTCTACGATCCGCAAATTTTGCGGGCAATGCTGGTAAGAAAATCACTTCATAAGGATGAGTAATTGTCCATTTCACCGCATTTTCGGCAGCACGGCTTTGTTTATCAAAATCACAAAACGCATAAGCATTAACAAACTGCCCTACTACGTGGCTAAACCCTGTATTATCTTGCACCGTTTGTTTTGGCAAATCCAACACATAAAGTGCGGTGATCAAACGATTTTGTCCACGATAAAACCAACTAACTGCTTCATCTCTTAAGTCAAAATCGTAAGCCCGAGCGGCTAATGTGAACATCGTCATTGGTGAAATGCGAGCCGGATTTTCTTCTACAAATTTCACCGCACTTTCATAACCTTTTACCGTATTTTCACGTAGCATAGGATCAATTTCTTTATGTACAAATACATTTTCTGCTTTTCCATTTTCAGCAGAATAATAAGGTTTAATATAAACATCCACTGTCTTCACTGGTTCTTTGCTAATAGAACTACAAGCCGTAATCAAAAGTGCGGTTGTCATACATAGTATTTTGAGAATATGGCGTTTTAGCCTTACATAAGCATTCATCGTATCCAGCCTACCCTATTTACTAAATGAAGTTTTTATCAAAAATTTCATTTTTTCCTTATATAATAGCCAACAAATTTCACTGCATTGTTATTATGAAAATTCATCTAATCTACAGTAAAACCACATTAGAATTCAATAATGAAACAAGTTTACTTGATCATCTCGAGAAAAATAATATTCATCATGAATATCAATGCCGTAGTGGCTATTGTGGTTCTTGTCGTGTGAAAATTAAAAAAGGCAAGGTATCCTATAAAGATGCGCCCCTTGCCTTTATTCAACCTGATGAGATTTTATTATGCTGTTGTCACGTAGAAAGTGATATTGAAATTGACTTATAAATTATTTAAATCTAATACATCCGTCATATCAAATAAGCCATTCGTCTTATTTTCTAACCATTTACCAGCACGCACTGCGCCATTAGCAAAGGTCATACGACTTGATGCTTTATGGGAAATTTCTACACGCTCGCCAATATCAGCAAACCACACCGTGTGCTCCCCCACCACATCCGAAGCACGAATAGTAGAAAAACCAATTTCATCACGTTTACGTTCGCCAGTGATTCCTTCACGACAAAATACACCGTGAGTTTTTAAATCGCGACCTAAGGTTTTCGCGATATGTTCGCCCATAGAAAGTGCGGTGCCAGATGGCGCATCGACTTTATGACGGTGATGAGCTTCGATCACTTCAATATCGCAATAATCCCCCATCACTTTTGCCGCTTTTTCTAAAAGCTTGAAGACTAAATTCACACCAACACTGAAATTTGATGCAAACACAATAGCAATTTGATCTGAAGCAGCCTTAATTACAGCTTTACCTTGATCATCAAAACCAGTTGTACCGATCACCATTTTTTTATTATTCGCTACGCAAAATTCAATATGTTCAAGGGTGCCTTCTGGTCGAGTGAAATCGATTAATAAATCGAATTTATCTTTTTGGCTTTCAAGATCGTCTGAAACTGTTACGCCAAGTTGACCAATTCCCGCCAATTCTCCCGCATCCGTCCCAACTAAAGATGATCCTTTGCGTTCAAACGCTGCACCTAGTTCTACGCCTTCCGCAGAATGAACCGCTTGAATTAATTGACGCCCCATTCTTCCGCCAGCACCAGCGATTGCAATTTTTAATGTCATGTTACTTCCTTTTTTATTAATGAATTATTTCGTTGATGCCGCTATAAACAAGCACACAACCAAAAAATAAAAATACGATACCCGCCATATTATCAATATAACGACTGTATTGACTGTATAAACGCTTGGCAATATTACGTGAAAAAATCAATGAAATCACATAAAAATAACAAAATGTTTCTACCACAATTACCATAAAAGCCAAGATAATTTGCCACATTTCAGTGATATTTACCAAGACAAGTGACATCACGCTACTAAAATACACCACGACCTTTGCATTGGATAAATTCACTAAAAGCCCTTTCACAATTTCTTTTTTGATTGTGGTTTTCTGATTAAATTCAGTATCAGAGTGCGGTTCAAATTGAGCGTATTTTTTACTGCGAGCCATTAAAAAGCCGATATATGCTAAGTAACTACCGCCTAGCAACATAATCACGCCATGTAATGCGGGAATAGTAACGAATAACACCGCCAATCCCAACATAGAAAGCATCCCCCAAAAAGCGATACCAAGCGTTATGCCTAAAATGCCACAAACTGTATTACGACGAGAATTACTCGCTGCCATTCGGCTTACATAGAAGAAATCAGGCCCCGGCGTCATTAAGCCAAATAAATGCACAATGATTAAATTCAGCATCACAACATCCAATACTGAATTGCAAATACGACAATTACTGCATAAATTGCCGCTAAAACATCATCGACCATAATGCCAAAACCACTTTCTAGTTTTTCGTCAAAATAACGAATTGGGAATGGTTTTAAAATATCGAAAAAGCGGAATAACGCAAAAGCAGCCAAAATCCATTGCCAAGATAATGACGGGATCGCCGCTAATACAATAAATACACCGACAAATTCATCCCAAACGATAGAACCATGATCGTGCACGCCCATATCTGCTGTGGTTTTTTGACAAAGGTAGCAACCGAGTAGGAAACAAAGTGCGGTAAAAATTAAAAAGATTTTTACGCCTAGTAAAGAAAGTAAAATCACGCCTAAAATTGTTCCAGCCAAACTCCCCCACGTGCCTGGAGCAGGATGAATTAAGCCCGATCCAAAACCAACGGCAAGCAAATGAATAGGATTTAAAAGAGAGATTTTTTTAAGAGGATTATTTTCTGTCATTTTGATTCCTTAAAATGATCGAAACCACTTGAAAAAGTTATATTCACAGATTTTCCATCCCGTAAAAAACGGGGAGAAAAGTCGCCGCACTTTTCATTAATTTTACCAATACAAGTGCAAGGCACGTTCAGTTTTTTCACGCGTAATTCTAATTCATCTTTATATTCGGGCGGTATGGTAAAACAAAGTTCATAATCTTCTCCACCACTTAAGGCAAATTGTTCCGCTTGAGTGCGATCATATTTATTTAAAATCGATGATGAAAGAGGTAATGCAATAAGTTCAACTTCAGCACTACATTGGCTTCGCTCAAGAATATGCCCTAAATCAGAAATTAACCCATCGGAAAGATCAATGGCTGCGTGAGCAATATCAATTAACGCCCGCCCAAGTTCAATTCTAGGTGTGGGTCTAAGATGACGTTGTTGCAGAAAAACATCATCAGAATCAACCGCACTTTTACCTGATAAAATTTGTGTTAAACCTGCTGCGCTATCGCCTAAAGTGCCTGAAACATAAATTAAATCACCAACTTGCGCTTTATGCCGACAAATCGCCTTCCCTTTTTCAACAAGACCTTGTGCTGTAATGGTAATGGATAAGTTACCTTTTGTAGTATCGCCACCAATTAATGTGACGTTGTATTGTTTTAATGTATGCAATGAACTTTGGCTAAATGTTGAAATCCAATTTTCATCTACATTTGGCAAAGTTAATGCCAGAGAAACCCATTTGGGCTGTGCCCCCATTGCAGCAAGATCACTTAAATTTGTTGCAACGGCTTTGTAAGCTAAATCTTCGGGTGAAATGGTTGGTAAAAAATGCGTATTTTCCACCATTGTATCGGTCGTAATGGCAAGCTGATAATTCTCTGGCACGGAGACCAGCGCACAATCGTCGCCAATAGACAATTGTACGGAATCATCAACTAATATTTGTTGCTGAAAATATCGTTTAATTAAATCAAATTCACCCATTGCTATTTTCACTTATCTTATAAAAGAAAAGGCACGCGTTAAAAACGCGCGCCATTTTCAGTTTAAAAGGATTATTTACGCCCTAATGCTGGTGCGATTTTATCAAGTACGCCATTGATATATTTATGGCTTTCGTCTGCACCGAATACTTTTGCTACTTCAATCGCTTCATTGATAACCACTTTATATGGCACATCTAATTCAAAGCGCAATTCATAAACAGCCAAACGTAAAATTGCAGTTTCAATAGGATCAAGCTCATCAAAAGCACGGTCAATATAAGGCGAAATTGAAAAATCAACGGTTTCAATATTTTCTACTGTTTGACGAAATAATTTACGGAAGTAAGGTTTATCTACCCCATCCATATCTTGATCTAACACAAAGGCTAATTCAACTTGTTCTGCAGTATTGCCAGACACCGCCCAAGAATACAAGGCTTGAACAGTACATTCACGCGCACGACGACGAGCAGAAGGCTTTTTCACTTGTTTTTGTTCTGTCATGATTTATGCCGCATCAATTTGTTGAATAAGATTAACCATTTCAAGTGCGGTTAAGGCTGCTTCTGCACCTTTATTACCCGCTTTAGTACCAGCACGTTCAATCGCCTGTTCAATATTTTCTGTGGTTAATACACCAAAAGCGACAGGGATTTCGGCATCCATTGCAACTTTTCCTAAACCGCTGCTTGCTTCCCCTGCTACATATTCAAAGTGCGCAGTACCACCACGGATAACTGTACCTAATGCCACAATCGCATCAAATTTTTTACTTTCTGCTAAACGACGAGCAACTAATGGCAACTCATACGCACCAGGAGCACGCACGATAGTGATATTTTCATCTTTCACTTGGCCGATACGTTTTAATGCATCAATTGCGCCTTCTAATAAACTTTCATTAATAAAACTGTTAAAACGAGCAATTGCTACTGCAACTTTTGCATTAGGTGCTGCGACTGAGCCTTCTAAAACTTTCATATTTTTTCCTATTATTAGCCATAATGATTTTGGCCCGAGATTTTAGCATAAAATCGCGTATATTCAATATTAATAAGGCTTTACCCTATTTTATTTAGGGCGCATTTTTAAGGCTATTTTATTGTTCATAGCCCGCACCAACGCTATATTTTTATGGAAAATTTCCTTCATTAAGGTAAACTATCGGCAATTTTATGTGAATTACATTCAGTTACAGAGGTTTAATATGTCTAAAGTGGCATCAATTGTTGATGTATTACAAGGGAAAGTGGCGATTGGTGAAACCGTCACTGTGCGTGGTTGGGTGCGTACCCGTCGCGATTCTAAAGCAGGCTTATCTTTCTTAGCGGTTTATGACGGTTCTTGCTTTGATCCAATTCAAGCGATTATTAATAACGATATTGAAAATTACGAAAGCGAAATTTTACGTTTAACAACTGGCTGTTCTGTGATTGTAACAGGTAAAGTCGTTGAATCACCTGCAGAAGGACAAGCTGTTGAATTACAAGCAGAAAAAGTGGAAGTGACAGGGTTTGTTGAAGATCCAGATACTTACCCAATGGCAGCAAAACGCCACTCTATTGAATATTTACGCGAAGTAGCTCACTTACGCCCTCGTACCAATATCATTGGTGCGGTCGCACGTGTTCGCCATTGCTTATCTCAAGCAATTCATCGTTTCTTCCACGAACAAGGCTTCTACTGGGTAGCAACCCCATTAATTACTGCATCAGATACTGAAGGTGCGGGTGAAATGTTCCGTGTTTCTACACTTGATTTAGAAAATCTTCCACGTGGTGAAAATGGAAAAGTTGATTTCAGCCAAGATTTCTTCGGAAAAGAATCATTTTTAACGGTTTCAGGTCAGTTAAACGGTGAAACCTATGCTTGTGCATTAAGCAAAATTTATACTTTTGGCCCAACATTCCGTGCAGAAAACTCAAATACCACCCGTCACTTAGCTGAATTCTGGATGGTTGAACCAGAAGTAGCATTTGCAACGTTAGCGGATAACGCAAAACTTGCAGAAGATATGTTGAAATACGTATTCCGTGCAGTATTGGCTGAGCGTAAAGATGACTTACAATTCTTTGAAAAACATGTAGATAAAGATGTTATTACTCGTCTAGAAAACTTTGTGAACTCGGATTTTGCGCAAATTGACTATACTGACGCCATTGATGTGTTATTAAAATCTGGTAAGAAATTTGAATTCCCTGTTTCTTGGGGTATCGATCTTTCTTCTGAACATGAACGTTTCTTAGCGGAAGAATATTTTAAATCACCTGTTGTGGTGAAAAACTATCCAAAAGACATTAAAGCATTCTATATGCGTTTAAATGATGATGGAAAAACTGTGGCAGCAATGGACGTGTTAGCCCCAGGAATTGGTGAAATCATCGGTGGTTCACAACGTGAAGAACGTTTAGAGGTGCTTGATAAACGTATGGAAGAAATGGGATTAAATCCAGATGATTATTGGTGGTATCGCGACCTTCGTAAATACGGTAGCGTTCCACATTCTGGTTTTGGTCTTGGTTTTGAACGCTTAATCGTCTATGTAACTGGCGTGCAAAACATTCGTGATGTAATTCCATTCCCTCGCGCGCCAAGAAATGCGAATTTCTAATTAAATTTAACGTTAATATTGACCGCACTTACGCCAAAGTGCGGTCAATTTTTTCAGAATTTTAAGGAAAGTAAAATGGATAAAATTAAACAACTCTTTGCCAACAATTACAGTTGGGCGCAAAGAATGAAAGAAGAAAATTCGACTTACTTCAAAGAACTTGCGGATCATCAAACGCCACATTACCTTTGGATTGGTTGCTCAGATAGCCGTGTACCCGCTGAGAAATTGACGAATCTTGAACCAGGTGAATTATTTGTTCATCGTAATGTTGCTAACCAAGTAATTCACACAGATTTTAATTGCCTTTCTGTTGTACAATATGCCGTCGATGTACTGAAAATTAAACATATTATTATCTGTGGCCACACCAACTGCGGTGGTATTCATGCCGCTATGGCAGATAAAGATTTAGGACTTATCAACAACTGGCTCCTTCATATTCGTGATATTTGGTTTAAACATGGCCATCTTCTCGGTAAACTTTCCCCAGAAAAACGCGCGGATATGTTGACTAAAATTAACGTAGCGGAACAGGTTTACAATCTTGGGCGCACTTCAATTGTAAAAAGTGCTTGGGAACGCGGGCAAAAACTCTCATTACACGGCTGGGTATATGATGTAAATGATGGATTTTTAGTGGATCAAGGCGTAATGGCAACCAGTAGAGAAACCCTTGAAATTTCTTACCGAAATGCTATCTCCCGTTTATCAACGCTTGATGAAGAAAGCATTTTGAAAAAAGATCATCTTGAAAATATCTAAAGAAAACGCCCTTTCGGGCGTTATTTTTTAAGCTTTACCGTCAGCCAAATTTTTCTTTTCTTCCAATTCTTCCCAGCGTAAAAATGCTGTTTCTAATTCGGCTTCAGTATCCGCCAATTCTTTTAATTTAGTGTCGGTAATATCATGAGCCTGTTGGAAAAATGCGGGATCGGCAATTTCAGCTTGCAGTACAGTGATTTTAGTTTCCAACTCTTCCAATAATTGTGGAAGTTGTTCTAGCTCACGTTGTTCTTTATAAGAAAGTTTTACTGATTTCGACTTAGAAGTACGGTCATTTTTCACCGCTCTTTCTTCTTTTAGTGGTTCAGTTTTCTTCGATTTAGCCTGTTCTTCTGTCGCTTTACTTGCCCAGAAATTGGCTTGTTGCTGTTTCGCATCAAAGAATCCCCCCACATACTTATTCAAACGCCCTTCACCTTCGAATAAATAACATTCTGTCGCAGTATTATCGATAAATTGACGGTCATGACTCACAATTAACAACGTGCCCTGATAATCAGTCAAAATTTCTTCTAAAAGCTCCAATGTTTCTACATCAAGGTCATTGGTTGGTTCGTCAAGAATCAATAAATTATTTGGTTTGAGCAACAATTTTGCGAGTAATAAACGATTTCGTTCTCCCCCTGATAAGGCTTTAACTGGTGTCATTGCTCGTTTTGGCGGGAACAAGAAATCTTGCAAATACCCTAGCACATGGCGTTTTACACCATTGACTTCAATATCTTGTTTACCATCCGCCACATTATCCATTACGGTTTTTTCAGGATCTAAATCAGCTCGATATTGGTCAAAATAAGCAATCTCTAATTTGGTGCCACAACGAATTTTTCCTGATGTTGGCTGAATTTCACCCAACAATAATTTAATGAAAGTGGTTTTTCCACAGCCATTTGGCCCAACAAGCGCAATTTTATCTCCACGTAAAATCGTTGTTGAAAAATCTTTTAACAAGGTTTTTCCTGCGATTTCATAGCTCACATCTTCCATTTCAAAGACAATTTTGCCTGAACGACTTGAGGTATCTAACTGTAATTTGGCTGTTCCCATTACGTCACGGCGTTGGCGGCGTTCCTCACGCATCGCTTTTAATGCACGTACTCGCCCTTCATTTCTTGTACGGCGCGCTTTGATACCTTGGCGAATCCACACTTCTTCCTGTGCAAGACGTTTATCAAATAATTCATTCTGCAAGGCTTCAACACGTAGATTTTCTTCTTTCGTGGTTAAATATAAATCGTAATTGCCTGGATAAGAGACTAATTGACCGCGATCCAAATCCACAATCCGTGTTGCCATTTTTCGAATAAAAGAACGGTCATGGGAAATAAACACAATGCTACCTTGGAAATCCAGTAAGAAATTTTCTAACCATTCAATGGCTTCCACATCCAAGTGGTTGGTTGGTTCATCAAGTAATAACACATCAGGATCGCACACCAATGCACGTGCTAGTGCCGCTTTGCGTAACCAACCTCCCGAAAGTGCGGATAATTTTGTGTTTGGATTCAAGCCTAGTTTTAACAACACTTCATTGATTTTATTTTCAAATCGCCAGCCATCAGCGTGTTCTAATTTAGCCTGAACTTGCTCTAATTGACTTAAAATTTGATCACTGTAATTTTCTTCCAATTGAACAGAAATATGATGATATTCTTTCAATAAATCCGTTAAATGCCCTACACCTTCCGCAACATAATCAAAAATATTGCCTTGCGCATTACGCGGTGGATCTTGCTCTAAACGAGAAACCACAAGATCTTTTTCATATTGGATTTTGCCATCATCCATGAGTACATCGCCTGCGATGATTTTCAATAAAGTTGATTTACCTGCGCCGTTACGCCCAACTAAACAAACGCGTTCATTCGGTTCAATATGTAGTTCTGCGTGATCTAATAAAGGTGCATCACTAAAGGAAAGGTATCCATTGGTTAAACTAATTAATGCCACAACTGCCCCATAAAACTCTGTAAAAATTAACCGCATTATTCTATACGGTTTGCATAAAAAATCCCATCAATTCGATGGGATTCTCTCTTAAATCAAAGTTGTTGATATACCCGCAATGCGTGCGCATCCGACATACCTGCAATATAATCACAAATAATCCGTTTTTTCCCTTCTTCTGGTGCATGACGCCAACGATTTGCAGTATTTCTTGGTAATAAACGCTCAGGATCAGATTCAAAAATCTGGAACATTTCTGTCAACATTCTCTGCCCTTTATATTCGATTCGTTGGGTATCCACATTGCGAATAACATAATCCCAAACGAATTTTTTAAATACGCCAAGTGCAGCAATCACTTCAGGTGGTAACTCTGCGTTATAACGTAACAAAGGTTCATCAAAATTTGCCGTTAATTTCCACCGCACATTGGTTATAAAGAAATTCACCAATGCGCCAATCGCTTGTTTGCGTTCAAAATGTTTATCAGAGAAAAGCCGTTGGCTAATTGAATCAATATTTTCATGCAACCAAGCTGACGTAATTTGTTTTAATGCAGAATGAGCCGCTTGCCATTGATGAGGATTTACCACGCCAGTTACAATGGCATCTTCTAAATCATGTACGCCATAGGCAATATCATCTGCCAATTCCATAATGCTGCAATCCAGCGATTTAAACCGAGTATGTAAAGATTCAGCTGGTTTTTCCCGCACTTTTTTAAATTGACAGAATAAAGAGCGGTCATTTTCAGAAAGATTTTCCAGCAACCAATTAAACATTTTTAAATCATCGCGGAAAATGCCTTTTCCTGGAATCCAATCATGAATACGCACAAAACGCGGATCAATATTGCGAGAAAAATTAAGTTCTGAATACTGAGGAGAGGCCACATCTAACAATGCTGGATATTTCACTACACCCAATAGCGTTCTACGCGTTAGATTCATCCCTGCATTTTCAGTGTAAGGCTCAAGTTTCGTTAAAATTCTAAAGGTTTGTGCATTCCCTTCAAAACCGCCCTGCTCTGCCATCATATAATTTAATGCCGTTTCGCCACCATGCCCAAAAGGTGGATGTCCTATATCATGCGCAAAACACAAACTTTCAATAAGATCATTACTCGGCAATAAAAGTTTCAGCTGCTTTTGTAATTCGTTTTTATCAATATTTAATGTTTGCGAAAGGCTTTCAAAGGTTTCTAAAAATTTAAGCTGTGCAACGAGACTACTGCCAATCTGTGCAACTTCCAAAGAGTGAGTTAAGCGAGTACGGTAAAAATCATTTTCGCCAATCGCGTGAATTTGGGTTTTCGCTTGCAAGCAACGAAAGGCGGCAGAATGTAAAATTCGCCCACGATCACGACGAAATGGTGGACGATTATCTTTTTCGCGTGGAGGATCAGGAAGAAAACGTTCTGTCCAAGAAGAATCTATGATAAGTGGTTTCATATCGCTTTGTTTTATTTCGTTTTTCTGCATTATCTAATCATTTAGCACAAAAAACAACCGCACTTTATCTGAAACAAACACAATCTAGAATAAATAAAGTGCGGTTTAATTTTTATTGATATTTAAACAAAGAAATAAATCAGCTTAAATACAAATGGCGCGAGAATAGAACTAATAATCCCACAAAGCACAAGAGAAATAGAACTGTAACTGCCTGCTGTTGGGTTAGTTTCCATACAACTTACAGTGCCAAGTGCGTGGGATACCGCCCCGACAGATAAACCAATCGCTTCTTGATGTTTAACGCGTAATTTTTTCAACACTAAATAACCAAATACAGAGCCTTGCAAGCCTGCAACAACAACCCCAACTGCAGTAACGGCAGGGATTCCCCCTAGATTATGCGAAACTTCCATAGCGATTGGTGTAGTGATTGATTTTGGTAATACCGTCGCCACCATTTCAGGCGATGCGCCAAGTATGAGTGCTAACACTGCCCCGCTTAGCATCGAGAAAAAAGAGGCGATCACTACAATAGATAAAATAATTTTCCATTGTTTGGCTATTTGGCGAAGTTGTTCATAAAGAGGTAGTGCAAGAG
The DNA here is from genome assembly GCF_003351405.1 of Haemophilus haemolyticus. Taxonomy (GTDB): domain Bacteria; phylum Pseudomonadota; class Gammaproteobacteria; order Enterobacterales; family Pasteurellaceae; genus Haemophilus; species Haemophilus haemolyticus_N. The sequence continues at coordinate 1,647,160 of NZ_CP031240.1, read as the reverse complement.
CGACGATACTCAAGCCAAGTAAATTATTAATAGGCGCATTTCCTGCCATATAATCATCATAAGGAATCTTGCCTATCACTAAAATCACAACCAAAATTAATACCGTTAAAATAAAAGTATTAAAAATCATTGATTTCCAACGTTTGCTAATTTGTAGTGCGAGCCAAAATCCGAAAATTGTCAAAAATGTATAAAGATAAATAATGTACTGCTGCATATAAAACTTTCCCACTATATTAAGCTGATTCATTCATTTGTTTGGCTTGATTCTCACGGCGCTTAACCACTTTTTTACGCTTGTGTGTAAAAGACTGTAAATGGAATAAATGATTCCCTAACAAGCCCATGATGACCAAAGTTACGCAAGTGCTGACAACATTAGGAATCAATAAAATATTCACTTGTTCTATTAATAAATCTGAATATTTAATGATTCCAACACTTACCGGCACAAAAAGCACCGCCATAAAACGAATTAATAAGCTCGCGCCTAAATAAATCCAATCTAAATGAATTAATCGTGTCGTTAAACCTAAAAAGAGCAATAATAATCCCCAAATACTTCCAGGTACACCGGCAGGCACATAATGAGCGATAAGATTTCCGAGATATAACATAATGTACAAAATGACCAACGAACGGGCCAATAAAAATGATTTTTGAACCATATACAACCTTTTTTCAACTTTTTTCATAATGTTTCAAAATTATTTTACGCTTTTTTTTTCTGAATTGACCAGTTTTTTTCGGTAAAATAACCAGACTTAGATCAAGAACCTTGCAAAATGATAAATCGAAAATCGCTATTTGCTATTTTATTACTAATTTTCACCGCACTTTCGGCGTGCTCTAGTGAAGAAAATACTTGCCGTGTCGTTGGCATTAGTGACGGTGATACGCTTACCTGTCTTGCTAAAAATAATCAACAAATCAAAGTGCGACTAGCTGAAATTGATGCGCCAGAGAAAAAACAAGCTTTTGGGCAAAAATCTAAAAAAGCGTTGTCTGATATGGTTTATCTCCGTGATGTACGTCTTTTTTTAAAAGGCCAAGATCGCTATCAACGCACATTGGCGATTGTTTATTATCAAGATAAAAATATTAATTTAGAAATGGTTAAACAAGGTATGGCATGGGCTTATAAGCAATATTCCCATGATCCGATTTATCTTCAAGCGCAAGAAAATGCACAAGCCAAACGAATTGGTCTTTGGGCGGACAATAATCCGATTGAACCAAGTCAATGGCGCAGACAAGAGAAAAATCAATATGGCTTTTGATTATCAAACGTTCCGTCAAGAATTTCCTTATTTCCAACGTGAAGATGCAGTTATTTATTTAGATAACGCCGCTACTGCGTTGAAACCACAAGTGTTAATTGATCGCACCGCTGAATTTTATGCTTCTGCAGGTTCAGTCCATCGTAGCCAATATGATGCTGCCCAAACTGCGCAATATGAACAGGCTCGCACACAAGTTAAAGAATTAATTAATGCAGAAGATAAACGCGCTGTTATTTGGACTTCGGGTACAACTCACGCGATTAATTTAGTGGCAAATGGATTACTACCACAATTAAACGCAGAAGATGAAATTCTGATTAGCCAAGCAGATCATCACGCTAATTTTGTCACTTGGCACGAAATGGCGAAAAAGTGCGGTGCAAAAATTCGAGTTTTACCGATTTTAGATAATTGGCTAATTGATGAAAATGCGCTTATTTCTGCCCTTTCTGAAAAAACAAAACTCGTTGCGCTGAATTTTGTTTCAAATGTCACTGGCACAGAACAGCCGATTAAATGCCTGATTCAACTAATTAGAAAACATAGTCATGCGTTGGTTTTAGTGGATGCTGCACAAGCGATTAGTCATATCAAAATTGATTTACAAGATTTAGATGCAGACTTTCTTGCATTTTCTGCCCATAAAATTTATGGTCCAAATGGGCTTGGCGTTTTAACAGGAAAATTGACCGCACTTTCTCAACTTCAACCGCTCTTTTTCGGCGGAAAAATGGTTGATCGTGTATCAAATGATCGTATTACTTTTGCCGAATTGCCTTATCGTTTAGAAGCTGGCACGCCCAATATTGCTGGAGTTATTGGCTTTAATGCCATACTGGAGTGGTTACAAAAATGGGATTTTACCGCAACAGAACAGCACGCCATATCCTTGTCTGAATCCGTCAAAGTGCGATTAAAATCTTACGAAAATTGCCGATTATTCAATTCCCCTCAGCCAAGCACCGTCGTTTGCTTTGTATTTGATGGCATTGACTGTTCTGATCTTTCTACACTTTTGAGCGAACAAAATATTGCGCTTCGTGTGGGCGAACATTGTGCCCAGCCTTATTTAGCACGCTTAGGCGAACGCACCACATTACGCCTGTCTTTTTCCCCTTATAATACACAGGAAGATGTAGAGGCATTTTTTACCGCCTTAGACAAAGCGCTGGATTTATTACAATGATAGAACAATTAAAACAAGCTAAAAATTGGGAAGATCGCTATCGCCTGATTATTCAAGCTGGCAAAAATTTATCTCGCCCAAGCGATGATGAACTTGCTCAAATGCAACCCATTACTGGCTGCGAAGCACAAATGTGGTTTCAAATTATGCCTAAAAATGACCGCACTTTTCAATTCAACGGATTTAGCGAAGCCAGAATTATGAATGGCTTGCTTTGGATTTTACTCAATCAAATCAATGGTAAAACAGCGGATGAATTGAATACATTTGATATTACTGCATTTTTTAGCGAACTCGGTATTTCACAACGTTTAAGCGAAACGCGTTTAAACGGCTTAAACCAAATCGAACAGCAATTAAAAAATTTATGTATTTAATCGAAACTTATTTTCGCCTGACTGCCCTTGAAAATAACATTGAATCACAAAGCTGTTTACTTAATGCGGTTATTGATCAATGGCGGTATAACGGGCAGATTATCGGACGTGAAATTCCTTTATATTTAGCGGAAGAAGATGGTGCACAAGGCTTTGCTATGCGCGTCATTTGCCCTGAGCAAGATAGTCTTTTCCCGCAAAATAATAACGCAGAAGTGAATCGCACATTACAAGAAGCAGAAAAGTGCGGTGTAATTTTTGATGGTTTTCAACTTGTGGGCGATGATTTAAATTCAGATCAAACGGCAGAAAATGCATCGCCAGCTTGGCAAATGCTTTACACAACCCATTTACAAAGTTGCTCACCGATTCATAGCGGAGAAAATTTCGCACCAATCCCTTTGTATAAACAACTAAAAAATCAACCGCACTTAAGCCAAGATCTGATTAAATGGCAAGAAAATTGGCAAGCCTGCGATCAACTACAAATGAATGGAGCGGTATTAGAACAACAATCTTTGGTAGAAATTTCGGATCATCAAAGCACACTTTCAAAACATGGGCGCTATTTAGCGAAAGAAATCGAAAAAGAAACGGGCATACCGACTTACTATTATTTATATCGTGTAGGTGGGCAATCTTTAGAATCTGAAAAATCTCGTTGCTGCCCTTCTTGTGGTGCAAACTGGGCGTTAAAAGACGCGATTTTTGATACCTTTCATTTTAAATGCGATACCTGTCGATTAGTTTCGAATCTATCGTGGAATTATTTGTAATTAATTTATAAAGTGTCGAAATTTGCAAAACTCGAACACCTAATCGGAGAAAAGATGAATTACCAAGACAACAGCTTAAAATCCTTAAAACTCGGTCAAAAAACGGAATACGCTTCTCAATATGACCGCACTTTATTACAGCCTGTGCCACGCGCGTTAAATCGCGATGGATTGGGCATTACCCAAAACCAGCCTTTTACCATTGGTGCCGATATTTGGACGGCTTATGAAATCTCGTGGCTCAACGAAAAAGGCTTACCGCAAGTGGCTATCGCAGATATTTATCTGGATTATCAAAGCCAAAATTTGATTGAATCAAAAAGTTTTAAACTTTATTTAAATAGCTTCAACCAAAGCAAATTTGCCGACTTCAATACCGTTCAACAAACCATGCAACGCGATTTAAGCGAATGTGCGCAAGGCGATGTAAAAGTGCGGTTAAATCCAGTGACAGTCTATGATTCTCAAAAAATTGATCATTTACAAGGTGATTGCATTGATGAACAAGATATTGAAATTACCAGCTACGAATTTAATGCTGATTGGCTGAAAGATTGCGTATCGGATGAAATTGTCGAAGAAAAATTAGTCAGTCATTTATTGAAATCTAACTGCCTCATTACCAATCAGCCAGACTGGGGCACCTTGCATATTCATTATGTTGGTAACAAAATCGATCACGAAAAATTATTGCGTTACGTTGTATCGTTCCGCCAACATAATGAATTCCACGAACAATGTGTCGAGCGTATTTTCTGTGATTTAATGCACTACGCTAAACCAGAAAAACTCACCGTTTACGCGCGCTATACCCGTCGTGGCGGATTAGACATTAATCCATTCCGTTCTAATTTTGAGAATTTACCTAAAAATTTAAGATTAGCGAGACAGTAAATATAAAAATCCCCTAATGGTGAGGGATACCTCGCCATTAAATTCATAACTATAAGAAATTTTTATCAAATTCTTCTTTTAATAACTCAAATAGTTCAATTTCTAGCGTATCTGCTATTTTACCCATTATATCTATTGATACAGCTCTCTCGCCTCTTTCAACTTCTCCGATATAAGTTCTACTAACACCAGCTGTTAAAGCCAATGTTTCTTGAGATATATCTTTCCAGCGACGAACCTTTCTCATATTTTTAGCAAAAATATAACGCTGTTTATGTGCTGATTGTTTTACATTATTCATTTTTTTAGTTTGTAAAATTCAGCAGCAAACAACAACAAACTAAAAACGAATAAAAGTTAACTATAATTGACTTTTATATTTACATAATATAGGATTTGACTATTAAAAACATCATTAATTATATAAGGAAAATAATTATGGCTTATAGATATGATCCAGATCTTGAATTTTTATCTAAATGTACAGATGAAGATCTTAATGATCTTGTGTATTGTTTAACACACGATAAAGATGGCAGTAAAAGACTAACTGAGGAATTAACATTAAGTGATTCATATAAAAAGCATTATCCTTATCATAATCTATATTGGGAAGAAATTGCCGCAGAAATTCAATGTTTTGGTGGAAATACTTTCGCAAATATGTTTCGAGGTGGTAAAGGAGTACTTTATAAAGAAGTACTCTGTGACGTATGCGATAAAATGAAAGTTAATTACAACAAAAATTCTCCTGTTGAGAGAATAGAAAATGGACTTATATCAAAAGTATTGGAAGATTCATTGGAAAAAATGTCTCCTGATGAAATCAGACGACTTGCTACTGAACTCGGAATCAAAAATACTCAAAACATTACTAAACAAGTCTTACTAGGTTCATTCCAAACTATTTTTAGAGCTGGTGGGTTTAAATCTTACCAATTAACTGTCATTGTCGTAAATGCAGTTTTAAAAGCATTAATTGGAAGAGGACTATCTTTTGCTGGAAATGCTGCAGCAACAAGAGTTTTTGCTGTATTAAGTGGACCTATTGGATGGGTAATTACTGGATTATGGACTGCATTTGATATTGCTGGCGCAGCATATCGAGTCACTATTCCCGCCGTTATACAAGTAGCTGCTTTAAGACAAAAAATATTATACGCTAATACAGCTGACGAAATTTCCTTAAAATAAACAGAAAAGTGCGGTGAAATTTCACCGCACTTTTCCCTACACTTGTTTCAAATCATTTGCCTGTTGCAATAGCTGACGGCTTTCTTTTAAGAATTGTTCTGAATAATCGCCGAACCAGTCACGCACCTTATGGAAAGCATCAATAAAACCTTGACGATCATTATTTTCAAAGAAAGATAAGGCTTCTTCGTAAGTTTGTTTTAGTGTTTCAATTACCGCTAAATTTTCTGGCTTATCCATAATAATATCTGCGTAAAGCTCTGCATCTTGCGCAAATAAACGACCGATCATCGCAAGTTCTAAGCGATAAATAGGGGAAGAAAGCGACAATAAATTAGCAAGATTAACGGGCTGTTTGGAAAGATGTAAACCATTTGCGAAAGTTGAAAAATGGCGCAAGGCTTGTATATAAGTCATATTGTGATCGTGTTCTGAGGCATCGGTTTGATAAACCTTTGCGCCCCAAATTTGAATTTGCTCAAGTAACCATTCGTAACGTTCAGGAAAACGGCCATCACAACGCACAACCACTTGTTTTGCCATACTTGCAATATCTGGCCCAAACATTGGATGTAAACCTAAAACAGCACCAGAATGGATTTCAAGCATTTTAGCTAGCGGTTCACGCTTAACAGAGGTTAAATCTGCAAGTAGCATGTTTTCCGTTAAATAAGGTTTTAAGCGTTCAATTGTTTCTAAGGTGAGATTAATAGGAACAGAAACGAGCACGACATCAGCATCCGCTAAAATACTTTCAGCCACCGCCCAATCTTCTCGATCTAAGATAGAAATTGGATAGCCAGATGCACGTAAATAGCGAGCAAATAAGCCACCTAATTTACCATAGCCACCCACAATAACAATTTTGTGAATATCAGAATTGATGGTTTTAAAGCCAAATTGATTTTCATTGGCATAGGATTCGCGCATAAAACGGCGTAGGACATCTTCAATCAGATCTGCTGAAATGCCTGCTTTTTCAGCCTCTAAACGACGCGCTTGGAGCATTGCTATTTCACGCTCTGGCGCATAAATAGGTAATCCATGTTGATGTTTAACTTTACCGACTTGAGAAACTAACTCAAGACGTTTAGCAAAAAGTTGGATAAATTCGCGATCAAGCGAATCAATTTCAGAACGTAAATCCTTAAGGGCTTCCATAAAACTCACCTGCAAAATTTAGTTTACATATATTGTAAAAAATTAATTACAGATGAGATTACTAGAATTTTATAGGAAAGGCAATTAAGTTATGCGGATTGCGTGATTAACCTTTGTGGACGAATAATATTCCCATCGATCAATGCCACGCCTAAGAATAAATTCTCCGCTGAAAATAACCGCACTTGACCGCTTAATTGCAGGTCATTAGCAAATTTCACTCGCTGACCAAAACCAATGGCTTTACTCTGCTCTACATCTAAATGCAAAGCGGGCAATTTACTTACTGCAGTATCGGTTGGCAATAATAGACGATCCAATTCACTTAATGGAAAACTTTCAGCAAGTAGTTGTAACTCATCGATTGGCATCATTTCTGCTACGGGGTAATCCGCTACAGCTGTACGGCGTAACATTGTCACATGCGCGCCACAACCTAGCACTTCACCCAAATCATCTACTAAGGTGCGAATATAAGTGCCTTTTGAACAATGTACTTCTAAGGTTAAATAAGGAGCGTTATATTCAATAAAATTAAGTTCAAAAATCGTAATTGGACGCGCCTCACGCTCAACCGTAATACCTTGTCGGGCATATTCATAAAGCGGTTTACCATTATGTTTTAGTGCAGAAAACATTGTCGGCACTTGCAAAATATCACCACGAAATTGTTCAAGAGCGGTCAAAATTTGCTGAGTTTCAACATGAACTTCACGAGTTTCCACTACTTGCCCTTCCGCATCGGAAGTATCGGTACGTTCGCCTAATTTTGCCGTAACAAGATAACGCTTATCTGCATCAAGCAAAAATTGTGAAAACTTAGTTACTTCACCCAAGCAAATCGGCAACATTCCCGTTGCCAAAGGATCGAGCGCGCCAGTATGCCCGGCTTTGTTCGCTTGAAATAAACGCTTTACCTTTTGCATGATGTCATTTGATGACATGCCTTGTGGCTTATCCAACAAAAACACACCATCAACATCACGCCAGCGTTTACGAGGTCTAGACATTAGTTGCTTTCCTCAACGTGTTTTTTCTCATCTTCACGCACAACATTTGTCACAAGATTTGACATACGCATCCCTTCCACTAAGGATTGATCGTAAATAAAGCGAATCTCTGGCACAATACGTAAACGCATCGCTTTGCCTAGTAATGAACGAATATAAGGCGATGCTTTTTCTAAGCCTTTCATGCCTTGCTCAATTGCCGTTTCATCGTGATCAAATAAAAAAGTCACGAAGATTTTTGCGTAAGATAAATCACTCGACACTTCCACATCAGAAACGGTCACCATCCCAATACGGGGATCTTTCACTTCGCGTTGTAAAATGACTGCTATTTCTTTTTGTATTTCTTGAGCGACGCGATCGCTACGTTTAAATTCTCTTGCCATAGTTATTCCTTATTTATAAAAGCGCCCCATTCTACTGGAAATCATTGAATTTAGCACGCAAAAATCCCTTTCAATCTAATACCGTTTTTCGATAAAATGACACCTGATAATTTGTTTGAATATTCAAACTTCCGATAAAAATCACTTTACAGAGGGCATAATTTATGCAAGCGAGACGAGACGAGACGAGACGACCAAGATTGTCGATGAAAATCACGCATTACAACAAGCATTTTTAAATGAATTAGATGAAAAACTTTGGGCATCTGCCGATAAGCTCCGCCAACAACTTGATGCCGCGAACTATAAACATATCGTTCTTGGTCTAATCTTCTTAAAATACATTTCTGATAGTTTCACCCATCAACAGGAAAAAATTCAGGCGGAACTCTCCACACCTGAAAATCCCCTCTATCTTGACCGCACTTTTTTTGATACTGAAGAAGAATATCAAGAAGCTTTAACCACAGAACTAGAAAACCGTGATTATTACACCGCGGATAACGTATTTTGGGTGCCAGTTTCTGCTCGTTGGCAAGCCTTACAAGAAGTCTCTATTCTCAACACTGGGGCAGAATTGCCTTGGGGTGGGAAATTTTCTGGCGTGGCCAAACTCATTGACGATGCCTTCGATGCCATTGAAAAAGACAACGAAAAACTCAAAGGCGTACTCCAACGCATCAGCGGTTATGCGGTAAACGAAGACACCCTGCGCGGGCTGATTATCCTCTTCTCCGATACCAACTTTACCCGTCCAACTTACAATGGCGAGCCCGTACATTTAGGCGCAAAAGACATTCTCGGTCACGTTTACGAATACTTCCTCGGTCGCTTTGCCCAAGCCGAAGGCAAACGCGGCGGACAATATTTCACGCCCAAATCCATCGTTTCCCTGATTGTCGAAATGCTCGAGCCATACTCCGGCCGCGTGTATGACCCGGCTATGGGCAGCGGCGGCTTTTTCGTGCAAACCGAACGCTTTATCACCGCCCATCAAGGCAACATCAACAACGTTTCCATCTACGGGCAAGAATTCAACCCCACCACCTGGAAACTCGCCGCCATGAACATGGCCATCCGCGGCATTGATTACGACTTCGGCAAACACAACGCCGACAGCTTCACGCAGCCGCAACACATCGACAAAAAGATGGATTTCATCATGGCAAACCCGCCATTCAACATCAGCGATTGGTGGAGCGAATCCCTTGCCGATGACCCACGTTGGGCATACGGCACGCCGCCCAAAGGCAACGCCAACTTCGCTTGGCTGCAACACATGATTTACCACCTCTCGCCCAACGGCAAAATGGCATTGTTGCTGGCCAACGGCTCCATGAGCAGCCAAACCAACAATGAAGGCGAAATCCGCAAAGCCATCATCAATGCCGACTTGGTCGAATGTATGGTTGCCCTGCCCGGCCAGCTCTTCACCAATACCCAAATCCCCGCCTGCATTTGGTTTTTAAACCGCAACAAAAAGCGCAAAGGCGAAGTATTGTTTATCGACGCCCGCCAAATCGGCTATATGAAAGACCGCGTATTGCGCGATTTCACCGCTGACGACATCGCAAAAATTGCCGACACCCTCCACGCTTGGCAAACATCAGACGGCTATGAAGACCAAGCCGCTTTCTGTAAATCCGCGACTTTAGAAGACATTGCGGGCTACGACTTCGTCCTCACACCGGGACGCTACGTCGGCACCGCAGAACAAGAAGACGACGGCGTACCATTTGCAGAAAAAATGCAAAATCTGACCGCGCTTTTGAAGGAACAATTTGCGAAAAGTGCGGAATTAGAAGCGGAGATTAAGAAGAATTTAGGGGGATTGGGATTTAATATGGAGATAGACAATGACTAAAGTAGCACTCGGTACTGTTATTGAATTTCTAAATAAAAGAAGAAAACCTCTAAGTTCTAAAGAAAGAGAAAATAAAAAAGGGGTTTATCCTTATTATGGTGCTTCTGATATTGTTGACTATATTGATGAATTCATTTTTGATGGTAGATATTTATTAATTTCAGAAGATGGTGAGAATCTAAAAACAAGAAAGACACCAATAGCTTTTATTGCAGAAGGAAAATTCTGGGTAAATAATCATGCTCATATTGTAGAAGGCAAAGATGATGAAACAATTGATTATCTTAAATTTTACTTTTCTCAGTTTAATTTATTACCATTTTTAACTGGTGCGGTTCAACCTAAATTAAGTAAAGGTGTATTAGAAAAAATAGAGATAGATTTTCCTACATATGAAAAAAGAAAATTTATTAATAAACAATTGAAAGATCTTGAAAATAAAATACAACTCAACACCCAAATCAACCAAACCTTGGAACAAATCGCCCAAGCCCTGTTTAAAAGCTGGTTTGTCGATTTCGATCCCGTACGTGCTAAAGTCCAAGCCCTTTCAGACGGCCTTAGCCTTGAACAAGCGGAGCTGGCAGCCATGCAGGCTATCAGCGGAAAAACACCCGAAGAACTGACCGCACTTTCACAAACACAGCCTGACCGCTACGCCGAACTAGCCGAAACCGCCAAAGCGTTTCCGTGTGAGATGGTGGAAGTTGATGGGGGGAAAGTGCCGAAGGGGTGGGAGGTTAAGCGGATTGAGGAAGTTATCAAAAAAATCCCTGTGGGTAAAAAATACAGCTCAAAAACTGCATTTTCCGAAGGTTTGGTACCTATTTTGGATCAAGGAAGATCGGGCGTTATTGGTTATCACAATGATGAACCAGGCGTAAAAGCAAGCATTGAAGATCCAATTATTGTATTTGCCAACCACACTTGCTATATGCGTTTAATTTCTTACGATTTTAGTGCTATTCAAAATGTATTTGCTTTTAAAGGAAAAGAATGCGATGTATTCTGGGTTTATCTTGCCACACTAGGAAAGCAAGGGTTTGTAGAGTACAAAGGACATTTCCCTGATTTTTTAATTAAGGAAATTATTGTTCCACCAAAAGAATTAACAGCACTATTTGGAAAATATGTAAAAGAGAGTTTCTCAAAAATTTTCATTAACGATAGAGAGAATTCTAGTTTAGCTAAAATTAGAGATTTATTATTACCTAAATTATTAAGTGGGGATGTTTAAAATGGCTAGAGGTAAACCTTGCTACTTAAAAAGGCGTAACGTTATATATCCAACTAAAACTGCATTTCTTCAGCGAATGAAAGAAATTAGAAATTCCCATATTTCTGATGAAAAATGCTATATTAATAATCTTGAATATGTTGCAGATTTAAAGGATTTTTTAGAAGATTTTTATCCTGATGTAGAAAGAATCCTATCAACACATGATATTGATAACTGTAAATTCTTTGTTCAAAAATCACCTAATTACTCTACACCTTGCATTTATATTGAATCTAATGGAGTAGCTGATGATTTTTCTACAAACAAATTTAATCCACCTTCTGAAAAAGCGAAATTTTCTCAAGCTTGTTCTTATATTTTAATACCTAAGAAACGGGAAATAAAAAGACAAAAATTCAAAGAATCGGATTTAATTGGTGATCTAAATAATTATGAATTAATTCATCAGAATCCCTTTTGGGGAGAAATCGTTGACCAATTTATTCTTAAAAAGAATTTATCAGAAATATTAGGTGATGTTATTTCTGATGATACCCAAGGAAATAATGCCCCAGTATTCAAAGATGAATACTCAAATCTAAATCAAGAATTCTTAGATTTCTATGATTCTCTTGATTTGAAGTATGAATTAAAAGGCTGATTTCGCTTCGGCCAACTCTCCCCTATCCCCTCTTTGCTAAAGAGGGGGATTATTTGGAAGGTTTGTTGACTGCAAGCGGTCGAATTTACAGAAAAATTTGCCAATGAAAAATATATAAATCCAAATTAAGCCCGATACTATTTTCCTCTTTTGTAAAAGGGATATTTAAAACCAATACACTAAGGAGCTTATCATGCTCAACGAAAACGACATCGAACAACTCACCCTTCAACGCCTGCAATCCCTCGGTTGGGAGTATCGCTACGGTAAAGACTTGCCTGTTCATGAGGGCGAGTTTGCCCGTGGCGATTTGAGCGGCGTAGTCTTTGTTGAGCAACTGCGTGAGGCAGTGCGTAAGCTTAATCCGCAGCTGCCTGAAAGTGCGGTGGATTCTGTGGTCAAATCTGCAACGAAAAGCGATATTGGCGACTTGGTGGTGCGTAATCAGGCGTTTTATAAACTGTTGCGTGATGGCGTGCGGGTGGAATATCAGGCTGACGGCGAGCAAAAAATCGAGATGGCGCGCCTGGTGGATTTTGAGCATTGGGAAAACAACCGTTTTGTTGCCGTCAATCAGCTGGAAATCCGTAGCCGTAAAGGGGGCAAGCGGATTCCTGATATTATCGGCTTTGTGAATGGCCTGCCCTTGGTGGTATTTGAGCTAAAAAATCCGTTGCGTGAATCGGCGGATTTGTTGCAGGCATTTAATCAGTTTGAAACCTATAAAGATGAGATTGCCGAGCTGTTTGTTTACAACCAAACCCTGATTATTTCAGACGGCATTGCCGCGCGTTTGGGCTCGCTTTCGGCAGATTTCCAACGCTTTACGCCGTGGAAAGTGGTCGATGAAAAAAATCAAAGCGCGCGCTTATATTTTGATGATGAATTGCAAAGCCTGCTCAGTGGCTTGCTGAAACCTGAGGATTTATTGGACTATATCCGCTATTTCGTCTTATTTGAGCGGGACTCTAGTGGTAAAACCATTAAAAAAATCGCGGCATACCATCAATATTACGGCGTAAATGAAGCGGTAGATTCCACGCTTTTTGCGACTTCGGAAAAAGGCGACCGCCGCATTGGCGTGATGTGGCATACGCAGGGTTCGGGTAAATCGATTTCCATGTTGTTTTATGCCGGCAAACTGCTTGCGCAGCCTGAATTGAAAAATCCGACAATTGTGGTGGTCACCGACCGCAACGATTTGGACGGTCAGCTTTTCCAAACTTTTTCTTCAGGCAAAGATTTAATCAAACAAACACCGCAACAAGTAGAAGACCGCGATCAACTGCGCCAACTGCTCGCGCAAAATGAAGTCGGCGGCGTGTTTTTTACCACGATTCAAAAATTCGCCCTAAATGAGGAAGAAAGCCGCTTCCCTGTTTTAAATGAGCGCAGCAATATTATTGTAATCAGCGATGAGGCTCACCGCAGTCAATATGGCTTTACGCAAAAATTGCATAAAGGCAAATTTCAGGCAGGCTACGCCCGCCATTTGCGCGATGCGTTGCCTAATGCTTCGTTTATCGGTTTTACCGGTACGCCGATTAGCCTAGAAGATAAGGACACGCAAGATGTATTCGGGCGTTATGTGTCGATTTATGATTTACAAGATGCGGTGGAAGATGGCGCAACCGTGCCGATTGTGTATGAAGCGCGCCAAATCCGCTTAAACGAAAAAGAACACGATGAGCTATTCAAAGAAATTGATGATTTGCTGGAAGAGGAGCAATCCCCTGCCCTGCGTTTGCAGGAAAAATTGCTGGGTTCGCAAGCCCGCCTGGCTGATTTAGCCGCGGATTTTGTGCAGCATTTCGCCAAACGCAATGAAGTCGTCGACAGCAAAGCGATGATGGTGGTTTCCAGTCGTCAGATTTGCGTGGATTTATACAATGAAATCATCAAACTGCGCCCAGAATGGCATTCGGACAATATTAACGAAGGGGCGATTAAAATTGTCATGACAGGTTATGCTTCCGATGCGCCTGAAATGCAGAAACACGTTTACAGTAAACAAGAAAAACAAACGCTTGAACGCCGCTTTAAAGACCCGAACGATCCGCTGAAGGTGGTGATTGTGCGCGATATGTGGCTGACAGGCTTTGATGCTCCTTGCTGTAATACGATGTATATCGACAAGCCGATGCAAGGACACAACCTGATGCAGGCTATTGCCCGAGTAAACCGTGTATTCCGCAATAAAAGCCGAGAAAACGGTGGCTTGATTGTGGATTATGTAGGCATTGCTGACGAACTCAAAAAAGCCACCCGGCAATACACCAATTCACAAGGCAAGGGCAAGCTGACGGATAGCGTGATTGATGTGTTCTTTAAAATGAAAGAGCATTTAGAGTTTGTGCGCAGCCTGTTTGCAACGCTGGTTGAAGGGAAAACGTTTGATGTTCAAGCCGCCTTAGAGAAGGACGAAGCACATGAATTACTGATGGCGATTCGTTTTGCCGCCAACCATATTTTAAGTCTCGATCAATTGCCTTTTGATGGCAAAGCGCACGAGCAACATTGGTTTAATAAAAAGGAAACCGAACCACGCAAAAAAGCTTTTTTGAAAGCGGCGGGTTTGGTAAAAAAAGGCTATATGCTATGCGGCACATTGGCTGAAGTTGAGCCGTATAACCAAGAAATCGCCTTTTATGATGCCGTACGGGCAATTTTAACTAAACGTGAACAAAAAGGCACCGGCACAAATGAAAGACAGATTTTATTGAAAAAATTGGTTAATCAAACTGTGTATTCTGAAGGCGTGATTGATTTATTCGATCTGCTAGAAAAACCACAACCACAAATCAGTTTGCTTTCCGAAGAATTTTTACAAACTGTTAAAAATAGCCCAACTAAAAATTTATGGGTTACGGCAATGGAACGTTATTTAGCAAGTGAAATTAAAGTTAAATCAGGCACAAACTTAACCTTACAAAAAGATTTTGAACAGCGTTTGAAGGAAGCATTGAATCAATACCACAACCATAATTTGGGCGTATTAGAGATTTTGGAGGAACTCTTTAAAATGAGCCAAGATTTCCAAGAACGTTTAGCTTTAGGGAAAAAGTTAGGATTAACCAAGGAAGAACTTGCTTTCTATGAAGCCCTATCTCAAAATCAAAGTGCAAAAGATTTGATGGGCGATGAAGTGCTTTCTAAACTGGCGAAAGAAATCACGGAAACACTTAGAAAATCGGTCACAATCGACTGGCAGTACAAAGAAGCGGTGCGAGCAAAAATGCGTATTCTCGTTAAACGCGCCCTACAACGCTACAAATACCCACCCGATAAACAGGAAGAAGCGGTAACTTATGTGATTAAACAAGCTGAAGAAATTGCAGAGGATTTAACTGGTTTATAATTTTATGCGGTTTATGTAATAACAAAAATGGCGGTTAAAAACCAGATGATTTTTAACCGCCCTTTTTTTGTTAAAGGTTAGATTGAACGTTTAACTTCAACCACTTCAAATACCTCGATTTGGTCGCCGACTTTTACATCGTTGTAGTTTTTCACGCCGATACCACATTCCATACCGTTACGAACTTCAGATACATCGTCTTTGAAACGGCGAAGAGATTCTAATTCCCCTTCAAAGATAACGACGTTGTCACGTAATACACGGATTGGGTTGTTACGTTTCACTACTCCTTCGGTCACCATACAACCTGCGATTGCACCAAATTTCGGATGACGGAATACGTCACGAACTTCAGCTAAGCCAATAATTTCTTGTTTAAATTCAGGCTCTAACATACCGCTCATTGCTGCTTTAATTTCATTCAACAATTCATAGATGATTGAGTAGTAACGTAAATCAATGTTTTCCGCTTCAATGACACGACGCGCAGATGCATCAGCACGAACGTTAAAGCCAACAATAATGGCATTAGATGCTGCCGCTAAAGTTGCATCAGTTTCAGTAATACCACCTACACCAGAACCAACAACTTTAACTTTTACTTCATTGGTAGAAAGTTCATTTAACGCTTGAACAATCGCTTCTACTGAGCCTTGTACGTCCGCTTTCACAATGACGTTCAATTCAGCCACATCGCCTTCAGACATATTGCTAAACATATTTTCAAGTTTCGCTTTTTGCTGACGAGCTAATTTCACTTCACGGAATTTACCTTGACGATATAACGCTACTTCACGTGCTTTTTTCTCATCACGTACAACGGTTGCTTCATCACCTGCTGCCGGCACGCCTGAAAGACCTAATAATTCAACTGGAATTGAAGGACCTGCTTCATCCACTTCTTTTCCGTTTTCATCACGCATTGCGCGCACACGGCCGTATTCAAAACCACAAAGTACGATGTCACCTTTATGTAATGTACCTGATTGAACCAAGATAGTTGCCACAGGGCCACGACCTTTATCCAAGTAAGATTCAATGACTACACCACTTGCCATGCCGTCTTTTACAGCGGTCAATTCAAGTACTTCAGATTGAAGTAAGATTGCATCTAATAACTCATCAACCCCTGTACCTTTCTTCGCTGATACTGGAACGAATTGCACATCACCACCGAATTTTTCAGAAATGACATCGTGTTGTAATAATTCTTGCTCAACACGGTCTGGATTGGCTTCTGGTTTATCGATTTTATTTACTGCAACCACTAAAGGTGCACCCGCTGCTTTTGCGTGTTGAATTGCTTCGATAGTTTGAGGCATCACACCATCATCGGCAGCAACAACAAGAACAACGATATCTGTTGCTTTTGCACCGCGTGCACGCATAGAAGTAAACGCGGCGTGCCCCGGAGTATCCAAGAAGGTGATCATTTTGCCATCATCCATTTCTACGTGATACGCACCGATATGTTGGGTAATACCACCCGCTTCACCTGCAGCCACTTTCGCTTTACGAATATAGTCAAGTAAAGAGGTTTTACCATGGTCAACGTGACCCATGATGGTTACAACTGGTGCACGCGTTACTTTTTCTGCGTTTACATCGCGATCACCTAATACCGCTTCTTCAAGCTCATTTTCATTGCGAAGAATCACTTTATGACCAAGTTCTTCTGCTACTAATTGAGCGGTTTCTTGGTCGATAACTTGGTTAATAGTAACCATTTCGCCCATCTTCATCATCGTTTTGATGATTTCAGTCGCTTTTACAGCCATCTTATTCGCTAATTCAGCAACGGTGATGGTTTCACCAATGACAACATCTGCTTTTACAGCTTGAACTGGTTTAGTAAAGGCTTGTTGAAGTGCGGCACCTTTTTTGCCGTTTTTACCTTTACCAAACTTAGCATCTTTTTGATTTTTACGATTAGATTCGCGCTCGTTTTTCGAGTTTTTGCTATTTTCATCGTCGCGACCGCCTTTTTTCGCTTTCGCTACTTTATTTTTGCCACGGCCACGATTTTCGTTACGGCGATCTTCTTCATCTTCTGCTTCAAGTGCATATCTTGAACTTAAGTTGTAATCAGAATAGTCTTCTGAAGAAGATTCATTGTCTGAATCATCTGCTTCTGCATAACGTTTCGCTTCTTCTGCTGCACGGCGGGCTTGTTCTTCTGCTTTTTGACGAGCTAATTCTTCAGCCTTACGACGAAGTTCTGCTTCTTCTGCTTTACGTTTCTCTTTTTCAGGATCAACAGATTTAACTTTAGAATCTACCGTACTTTTTGCTGGCTTAGCTGTTTCTACTTTCGCTTTTTCAGCTTTTGCTTTTTCATCAGCTTCTTTCTTAGCTGCTGCTTTTTCAGCTTCTAAACGAGCTTTTTCTTCTGCCGCTTTTTGTTCAGCGATTTTTTTCGCTTCCGCTTCTTGCTGTGCTTTTAATTTTGCTTCTTCTTGTTGAGCAATATCAGTTTTTACTGTGCGTTTTTTACGTACTTCTACTTGTACTTCTTTGCTTTTACCGCCAGTTGTGGTACTGCTAACTGTTGTTTTTGTTCTGCGTTGAATGCTTAATTTTTTTGGCGCATCAGCCTTAACATCTTCAGTCATTACTGCTCTCCTTATTCTTCGCCAAACCAACAGATATTACGTGCAGCCATAATTAAATCTGCTGCCTGTTCTGCTGTTAATTCTTCAATATCTGCTAAATCATCTACACCCTGTTCGGCGAGTTCTTCGAGAGTAGTAATTTGTTTTTCAGCTAATTTGAATGCTACATGGCGATTCATACCATCTAAATTCAATAAGCGATCTTCAAGATTTGCTTTTTTCAATGCTTCTTCTTCAGCTACTACTGCGGCTGTAATCGCATTTTTAGCTCGAGTTTGAAGCTCTTCGACAAGATCTTCATCTTCTAAACCATCAATTGCTGTCAATTCATTCATTGGCACATAAGCAATTTCTTCTAAACTTGTGAAGCCTTCTTCTACAAGGATTTGTGCAAATTCTTCATCAAGTTCTAATGCGTTAATAAATAAATTTAACACTTTGTTATCTTCTGCTTGATGTTTTGCATTTAAATCATCAGTAGTCATTACGTTTAGTGTCCAACCTGTTAATTGTGTTGCTAAACGCACGTTTTGACCATTACGACCAATTGCTTGCGCAAGATTAGCTGCTTCAACTGCAATATCCATAGAATGGTTATCTTCATCAACAATGATAGAAGACACATCAGCTGGTGCCATTGCATTGATCACAAATTGTGCTGGATTATCATCCCAAAGCACGATATCTACGCGCTCACCACCAAGTTCATTGGTAATGGCTTGAACACGCGCACCACGCATACCCACACAAGCACCAACTGGATCAATTCTCTTATCGTTTGATTTCACTGCAATTTTAGCGCGAGAGCCAGGATCACGAGCTGCACCACGAATTTCAATCATTTCTTCGCCAATTTCAGGCACTTCAATACGGAATAATTCGATCAACATTTCTGGTTTAGAACGTGTCACAAATAATTGTGCAGTTTTGCCTTCAGGATTTACTTTATAAAGCACACCACGAACACGGTCACCTGGTCGGAAATTTTCACGTGGCAACATGTCTTCACGAGCAATCATCGCTTCAGCTTTATTGCCAAGATCTAAGATGATGCTGTCACGACTTACTTTTTTCACAGTACCTGTGACAATTTTGCCTTCTTCAGCACGGAACTGTTCTACAACTTTTGCACGCTCAGCTTCACGGATTTTGGTGCTAATTACTTGGCGTACAGTTTGCATTGCAATACGGTCAAATGCGATAGATTCGATTTGATCTTCTACATAATCGCCTAGTTGAAGATTTGGATCTTCAAATTGTGCCGCTTCTAAAGTGATTTCTTTCGTTGGCACTTTAACTTCATCAACGATTAACCAACGACGGAAAGTATCAAAATCACCTGTTTTTGGGTTGATTGATACACGAATATCAGTTTCGTATTCATATTTTTTCTTGGTAGAAAGCGCAATTGCACTTTCTAACGCTTCAAAAATTTTCTCACGTGGTAATAACTTTTCATTGGATACGGCTTCTGCCGCCAGTAAAATCTCTTTACTCATTTTTTCTTTTGCTCCTTTTAAAATTTTGCAACAACATTCGCTTTTTGAATGTTACCAAAGACTAAAACTTGTTCCTGTCCATCAACGATTAAAATAACCATATCGTTTTCAATACGCTCTAACTTACCTTGCCATTTACGGCGTTCCATCACCGGAATTCGTAAATGCACTGAGATATCTTGCCCAATATAGCGTTCAAATTGCGGTAAGGTAAATAGAGGACGATCTAAACCTGGTGACGACACCTCTAGATTGTATTTATCCGCAATTGGATCTTCCACGTCTAAAATTGCGCTCACTTGACGACTTACATCAGCACAATCATCAACAGTTACGCCACCTTCTTTATCAATAAACAAACGCACAGTCATAAAACGGCCTGCGCGTTGACATTCAATGCCCCAAAGTTCACAACCTAAATCCTCTACTGCACCTTGTAGCATTTCTTGTAAATTTTGTTCTAATGTAGCCAATTTCTACTCCTATACTGTAGTGTCAGTTTTTAGTCAAAATTACTTCTTTTGATTAATCTAAAAACTTCTACAAAAAATTTTAGGCATAAAAAAAGGGTTAGGTTCACAGGAACCTAAGCCCAGTTTTTATTAAATTTCTTATAGAAAAAAACCCCAAAACTGGGGTTCTTTTACTGAACTTATTATTGGTTGCGGGGGCCGGATTTGAACCGACGGCCTTCGGGTTATGAGCCCGACGAGCTACCAAGCTGCTCCACCCCGCGTCCGAAATATGGGATGCATTATAGTGATAAAAATTTAAAATGCAAGAAGTTTTACAAGTTCCTTAAAAACTTTACTAAAACTTACCGCACTTTCCATCATCACTAGAATCGAATACCAGAGCCAATCCCTAGTCCTAATCCAACGCCGTTACTTCCGCCACCAGCGCTGACGCCACCACCTACAGTACAAGCAGCTAATATGCTTGATAATACAATAATAAAAAGTGTTTTCTTCATCATTTTTCCTTTATTAATAAAATCTCAAATAAGCGATAAACTGCTATTAAGTCTGTCTTTGCAATAGGTTTAAAAGGTAACAAAAGATAGTAAATCCAGCGAAAACGCTTCAAGTAGACAATCATATTATGCCAATTTTGTACCTCACAATGTGCTTTATAATACAATGCTACTTTTTGAATAAAATCGTCTGAAATATCTTCTTCTCGACATAAGCTATTAAAGAAAAATAGCATATCTCGAACGATTAACCAATTTTGATTTTGACTACTTGAACGAGATTCAAAATCAAGAAAAGTAACTTTTCCCTTATCCCAAGTAATATCTCGAATAGCAGGACGACCATGCACCAGATTTTTAGTATGTAAATCAATCAAAGCGAGACAAGCGTCATAAATAATCGAAAATTTTTGCTGATCATCTATCTTCTTATCACATAGCCATTGTGATACAGTGGCTCCCGCATCTTCCAAAACAAAAAAATCCTCATCATGATAAGAGACTATTGGAACAGGTGCATTTTTTTCAGCAAGATTTAACAAAGTTTGTAGTTCATTTTTAAAAGATTGCTTCGGATACGGTTTCAATAATAACCAAATCCCTTTCAATTTTTCAGGTTGCTTCAACCAAAATTTCTTGCCTTCATATTGAAAAGGATAAATTCTTTCATCACGATGTGCTATAACTAATTGATTAACATATTCTTTAAATTCAGGGCTCATTACTACATCACTCCATTGCTATTTATGGTATATTAATCCACCATTTTGCTTTTAATTTAACTAAAAATTAGATATGAAAAAAATTAAATTATTATTTCTTACGTTAACGTCTATTTTAGCAGTATCCCCTAATATATCGGCTTCTCCTTTTTCAATAACTGAATCTCAAATCAATCAATATCTACAAGAGAAAGGAGCTATTGCGGATAAATTTGGCTTACCAGGATTATTTTTTCTTGATTATCAAGTAAGAAATTTGAGTACCCAAATTGGGCAAACTAATGATAAACGCGTAGAAATGAGCGGTACTTTAGAGGGTTTATTTCAATTTAGCAATAAAAAATTGCCAGGAAAATTAAATCTGACCTTCGATACAATTCCTTATTATAATTCCGAAGAAGGTGCCGTTTATTTAAAGAAAATGCGTATTTTACGTTGGTTAGGAGAACCACAGCAATATATGCAACAAATGCAAACAATCATGCCTTTTTTAAATGAAAATGTCGCTAAATTACTGGAAAATATTCCTGTTTATACATTAGATAAAAATAATATGCGTGATGTGCTTATAAAAAAATTTGCTAAAGAAATCCGTATAGAAAAAGGACAACTTTCCTTAGAGACTAGCATGTTCCAATGACCTTTATATGATGTAATTGAACGTTGCTTATTGATAGAAGGATAAAAAGAGCGGTGAAAATCTAAGAAAAATTTTCACCGCACTTTTGTATGAATTAATAAAGAAAAATTAAAATGCTGAGGTATCTTGGAATAGTCCAACTTTTAAATCTGTTGCTGTATAAATAACGCGGCCATCTACTTCAACTTCACCATCAGCCATTCCCATAACTAGTTTACGGTTAATAACTCGTTTCATATGGATTCGGTACACCACTTTTTTAGCTGTTGGCAAAATTTGCCCTGTAAATTTTACTTCACCAACGCCTAATGCTCTGCCTTTTCCTTTGCCACCAATCCAGCCTAAATAAAATCCAACAAGCTGCCACATAGCATCCAATCCTAAACAACCCGGCATCACTGGATCGCCAATAAAATGACAACCAAAGAACGGCAATTCAGGTTTAATATCAAGTTCGGCTTCAATATACCCTTTACTAAAAGCACCTGTTCCCTCATTCATTTCAATAATGCGATCCATCATCAGCATGGTTGGAGCGGGTAATTGTGGCCCTTCTTTACCGAATAATTCGCCGCGACCTGACGCGAGCAAATCATCATAAGAATAGCTACTTTTTTTATTAGGTGTACAAGTGTTTTGCATTTTAGGTTCCTTTACATATGATAAATTCAGTTTAAAACTGATATCAAACATTCTAAAGAGAAGATAGCAAAATGTAAATAGCTAACACTTGTTCGCAAAACTTGTCGGAGCAGTCACTTTTATAGATTATAGAAAAAAGAAAAGCGAACAAATGTTCGCTTTTTATCTATTAAAGACGGAAGAAATTCCAAAAACTTTTTCTTTCTGAATCAGCTCTCCCCTCAATTCGACGTTGAATGAGACGAGATAAAGGCTCAGTTTTTTCTGTATAATCTTTGTTTTCATCTAGCAAATCACGATTAAATAATAATTCACAAGCTTGATAAATATCTTCTACAGGATAAATAAAAAATTCACCATTTTTTACCGCACTTTTCACTTCATCAGACAAACTCAGTTGCTGAATGGTCGTCATTGGAATAATTACACCTTGTTTTCCAGTCAAACCACGACGTTGGCAAATAGTAAAAAAGCCTTCAATCTTATCATTTACCCCACCAACAGAATGAACAAGTCCAAATTGATCAATCGATCCTGTAATTGCGATATTTTGAGGCAAAGACAAATCGGCCAAAGCACTTGCAAGCACACAGAAAATTGCCAAAGATGCACTATCACCATCAATTTCACCATAAGACTGTTCAAACACTAATGAGGCAGAAAATGGTAATTGCGATGGCAAATCTAATATATTGGAAAGGCAAGCTTGCGCAATCATCATGCCTTTACCGTGAATATTTCCCGCTAATTCATTTTTTCTTTCAACGTCGATCACTTCCCCTTCGCCGAATTGTACAATACAACTAATACGCGAAGGTTCGCCAAAACATACGGGTGTACCTGGATATTCAATCACCGAAAGGCCATTAATTTGCCCAACAATTTCACCTTGAGTTTCGACATAAACTTGCTCATTTAAAATATCGGCATAAGTTTGTTCTTTTAGAAAACCATATTGCGCCAATTTTTGTTGAAAAATATCCTCAAAATCCTCCGCACTTAATGCTGTTTTTTCTGCAAAAGTTGAAGCATCTTGTAATGTTTCTTTTAATTTTAGAGGTGATGCGTTAATTAAAAAGCGATCTTCACTTTCACGAACTAATAATTGATAGAGTTTATTTAACGCTGAAAAATCTAGCTCAATATTTTGCTCTTGAGCCATTTGTTGAACATAACCAGCCCAAGTTTTTTGTTCCTCCACTCCAGCAACAGAAACATAACTTTCAATTTCAGCATAATCGGCGAAAGAATAAAGGTTTTCTTCTAACTCAGCCAAAGTAGCTAATTCGGTACGATTACCAAGTACAATCACTTTTAAGTTCAGCGCATAGCTTGGTATATCACAAGGTAAATTTTTAAATGGATGGGCTGAATACCAATCAAAAGTCTGGGTTTGCAAAATTTGTTTTAATCGCCCCCATAAATCAAATTGAGATAACAATGTTCCTGCACTTAAAATCAAAACTCCACCATTAGCTTTATGCACTAATCCAGGCACTAATTGAATATCTTGTGAACTTGGATGAATCCGAAAACTACCAAAAAGCTGGAATTGATCACAATACAATGCGCTCAACGCCTCACCTTGACTGGCAAAATTATCATCTAAAGATTTTGCTGGCTCAGTATAAACATGAGGAAAAGAAAAAGAGTCGCCTAGCTCTATCACATAATTCACACCGAAAATTGACCGCTCTTTGTGATGGTTTTGCGATATAAAATTTTGTAATAATTCCGCATATTCAACCGGCTCACCTACTTTCATCATCAATAAGGAACGCGTTGGATGGCATAAAAATAAATCAATAGCCTGCGTGGCATTCGGTTGTAATGTCCAGAAATCCACTGGTTCTAAAGGAAAATCTTGAATTGCCAAATCAGGTTGTAATGCCTGCCAATTTAAAGATTGCTCAATAGCTTGTTGTTGAGAAAATGATGAACTCACGGCTGGTCTCTTTCTAGAAAAATTAGCCACATTATCGCATATTTAATAGCCTTGTGAAAATCCACTAGAAAATCGGCATAAAAACACGTATATTAATACAGTTACCACGTCACTCAATGAAAAAATGAAATACCAAAAACTCGAAAATCAAGAAGCTAATTGGAAATGGATTTACCTAATTCGTAAACATCGCGAAGGGGAAAATATCACGCGTTATGAAGAACGAAGTTTACAAGAAGCCAAAGCGCAAGAATTATTAGAATCCCAAAATTATCCAGAAAAAATTGAAGAATGGATTAAGAATCATCTTTCTCCTACTCTACCAATTAAGCTTGATCAAGCCATTCGTGCACGCCGTAAACGCTTTTTTAATGGAGAAAAACAACATACAAAGAAAAAATCCATTGATTTGGAATATGCGGTTTGGCTACGTCTTTCTAAATATTCTCGAAAAATGAAAATGACACTTTCGGAAACAATTACCTATATGATTGACGAAAGAGAAAGTAAAGCACAATTTGAAAATCAAATGGCTGCAATGAAAACCAGTTTAAAAAATTTATTAAAATAAAAAAGACAAGCTGCAATTCTTGTCTTTTTGAGTTAGGACTAATAGAGAAAAAATTTAGAGTATTCGCATTATTACTCTTGATTATCCACAAGTGGAATTATTTTCGTGGCATGAGATCCTTTGTCTCCGTGGATAACTTCAAATTGCACTTTTTGACCTGCTTTTAATGAACGATAACCGTCCATTTCAATCACTGAATAATGTGCAAAAATATCGGCATCCACGCCTTCTGCGGAAATGAAACCAAATCCTTTTGCATTATTGAACCATTTCACAACACCAATTTCCATAAAAGACCTCTCTAGGCTTCGCCTACTAAAACAATAAATCAATAAGACTATCGCCTTATCACCTCGTATGGACGTTATATTCAAATATTTTTATCGGTTATGCAATGAGCAATATTCAAAAATGATAAGTAGATCACAAAAAATTTAATTTTCTGGAGTTTTTTTATCATTTTTATGAATTTCTCGTAGTGCTTTCGCCACTATTTGAATCGCTTCTCCGCTACTAACCCCTTTTGCCATAAGTTCTTGAATTTGTTCAACTGCTTTTTGTTGCTGTTCGTGTGTTAAGTTAATATCAAACATATTCCCACCCAAATTGATTCATTAATTGATGCCATTGTTCATCTAAACCTGCTGTAATTGTTATTTGCTCTTTCGTTATTGGATGAATAAAAGACAAACTATCAGAATGTAAAAATAACCGAGAACAGCCAAGATGCAAGGTTAACGCACGATTTTGATGCAAATCACCATATTGCGTATCACCTAAAATTGGGTGAAAAATATGTTTCATATGGCGACGTAATTGGTGTTTTCTACCTGTATGAGGGATTAATTTAACTAAAGAATAACGCGCCGTTTGATAACGCCCAGCAGGATAAGGCATTTCGACTATTTTTAATCCTTCATAATCAGTCACTGCTTCTTGAGGCTCTTTATCTTCTTGAGAAAATTTATCTGCGATTTTATCCAATTGAATTTTTAGTGGATAATCTATCCGCTCTTTTCCTTGTAGATACCCACGCACTACAGCCAAATAAGATTTCTGAACGCACTTTTGTTCAAACTGTTCACACATTAGATTCGCAATTTCACTGCTCAATGCAAATAACAACACGCCAGATGTAGGTCGATCTAAACGATGAATAGGAAATACATATTGGCCAATTTGATCTCGCAAAGTTTGCATCACAAATTGAGTTTCATGAGGATCTAACCAACTGCGATGAACCAACATGCCTACAGGCTTATTCACCGCAACTAGAAACTCATCTTGATATAAAATTTCTAACATTCTTTCTTGTTCAGAAGTTCTTCTAAAGCAACTAAAGGAGTTAATAGTTGTTGTAACTCATCAAATTCCTTCATTGCTTCTTCAATATAAGGAGAAATAGCAATTTTATTTGGTAAAGCAGAACCACTTTCTAACAATGCCTGCATTCTAGGAATAAATACCCACTGTAGCCACTCTTCGGCAGACATCGTATCAATTGAAAAAGGCTCCTCACTTAAAAAGGCCTCTGCAGCAGGGGGCATCGTTTGCCATAAATTAAGCTGCTGCATGGTAAT
The DNA here is from genome assembly GCF_003351405.1 of Haemophilus haemolyticus. Taxonomy (GTDB): domain Bacteria; phylum Pseudomonadota; class Gammaproteobacteria; order Enterobacterales; family Pasteurellaceae; genus Haemophilus; species Haemophilus haemolyticus_N. Next base: position 1,620,607 of record NZ_CP031240.1, on the reverse strand, counting down.
TTGAAGCTGTTCAAGATGCTGTTTAGTTTGATTACGCATATTTTATATCCTAATTAATGAATGTTTTTTGCAAATACACGCACATTTGAAAAACCATTTTCTTTCAAATATAAGGCTTGTAATTTGCTCATCACACCACGTTCACAATACAACACGTAATTTTTACTTTGATCAAGGCTACCAAATTGAGAGGAAAGTTTGTAGAACGGCATTTGAATGACTTCATGTGTATCCGATTCAAATGGATTTTCATCCGTTTCTTCTGGGCTACGAATATCCAAAATCACTTCATTTTCACCTAATACAGAAATTGCCTCGACTTCTACGACTTCTTTTTCTGTTTCTTCTGCAATCTGGCGAATATCTAAATATTTCGCATTTTGCACCGCACTTTCTAGAATCTCAAAATTAAAATGCCCTTCTTCTTCAAGAATCTTTTCACGAACCGCTTTGATCGTAGGATTTTTTGAAATGACGCCACAAAATTCCGGCATAGATTTTGCAATATCGTCAGTGCCAATTTCTTTCGCCATCGCGATAATTTGTTCTTTATCATGGGTAATTAACGGGCGTAATACTAAGGCATCAGCGGCTTCATCAATCAAGCGTAAATTTGTTAAAGTTTGGCTAGAAACTTGTCCTAATGCCTCCCCTGTCACAATCGCTTCAATATTAAAACGTTGAGCGACTTTACTTGCGGCGCGCACCATCATCCGTTTTAATACAACCCCCATTTGTCCGTTATCGACTTTCTCTAAAATCTCACCGACAACTCCCTCAAAGTTAATCGCAATAAAGCGCACTTTATGTGAAGAACTATAGCGTTGCCAAATATGATAAGCCATTTGTTTTACGCCAATTTCATGAGCTGCGCCGCCAAGATTAAAGAAACAATAATGAACTCGGGAACCACGACGAATCAACATGTAACTCGATACGCCTGAATCAAATCCCCCAGAAATTAAAGAAAGCACATCCTCTTGCGTCCCAATCGGATAACCGCCAATCCCTGCGTGACGTGCTTTAACTAACATCATTTTGTCATCTTCAATATCAATACGAACAGTCACATCTGGATTTTTCAACCGCACTTTTGCACTTTCAATATGTTGATTTAATCCACCGCCGATATAACGTTCTGCTTCAATCGAACTAAATTTATGTTTACCCTTGCGTTTTACTCGAACGCAAAAGGTTTTGCCTTGAAGTTGTTGTGCGACATCAGCAAGCGTCAATTCAAAAATATGATGTAAATCGGTAAACGGTTTTTCTTCAACTTCTAAAAAATGATGAATACCAGGAATACGTTGTAACAAGGCGATTAATTCTTCACGATTTTTTTCATTTTTTGACCGCACTTCAATGTAATCCCAGTGACGTACAACTGCGGTTTCTTCATCATATTTCTGTAAAATATTGCGGATATTAGAGGTTAAAATTTTTGCGAAACGTTTACGAACAGTTTCGCTCTTAATCATGATTTCAGGAAAAAGTTTAACGATAAATTTCATATGAATAGCTTGGGTATTTAAAGTGGCAAGTATTTTACGCAAAGATAGTGAAAAGTCCACTGATCCTAGCTTGAAATAAATTTTTAACAACTCAAGTAAAATACAGTACAATGACAAGCAATTTTTACCGTGAAAAAGGATAATTCCATGGCGCGTAAACCCGCATCTTCACAAGATTTTGAAACAACGTTAGCGCAGTTAGAAAATATTGTTATACATTTAGAAAATGGCGATCTACCGTTAGAAGAAGCGTTAAAAGAATTTGAACAAGGTGTGCAACTCGCTAAGTTAGGACAAGAACGTTTACAACAAGCAGAACAACGTATTCAGATCTTATTGCAAAAAACAGAGGACGCCCCACTGAATGATTATGAAGGAAATGCTTAATGGATAACTTTTCTGAAGAATTACAACAGGTTCAAACTCGAATCAATCGCTTTTTAGAAGCTCAATTTGAGGGTATTGAAAGTCATAATGCGCCTTTGCTTGACGCGATGAAATACGCATTATTACTTGGTGGCAAACGGGTTAGACCTTTTTTAGTTTACGCAACAGGTCAAATGCTTGGCGCAGAGAAACCAACCTTAGATTACGCCGCTGCCGCTATTGAAGCCATTCATGCCTATTCCTTAATTCACGATGATTTACCTGCAATGGATGATGACAATCTACGTCGTGGGCATCCTACTTGTCATATCCAATTTGATGAAGCTACGGCTATTCTTGCGGGCGATGCACTGCAAAGTTTCGCATTTGAAATATTAACCAAAACACCGAATATTTCTTCTGAACAAAAACTGGCTTTAGTTAAAATTTTAGCTCAAAGCTCTGGCGTACAAGGGATGTGCTTAGGGCAAAATTTAGATCTTATCTCTGAGCATAAACAAATTAATTTAAGTGAATTGGAATTAATCCATCGTAACAAAACGGGCGCATTGCTGATTGCTGCATTAAAATTGGGTTTCATTTGTTCTCCGCATTTTGCCGACAAAAGGTTAGAACAATCCTTAACGCAATATGCGGAAGCCATTGGCTTAGCCTTTCAAGTACAAGACGATATTTTAGATATTGAAGGTGATAGCGCAGAAACTGGCAAACAAGTCGGCGCTGATCTTGATTTAGATAAAAGTACGTATCCCAAATTACTTGGGTTAAGTGGCGCAAAACAAAAAGCGCAAGATTTATATCAAAGTGCTTTGTCTGAATTAGAAAAAATTCCTTTTAATACGACCGCACTTCGTGCATTAGCTGAATTCATTATTACTAGAAAAAGTTAATACCGACCGCATCAATGCTCACAAAGTGCGGTCAAAAATTATAACGTTTTTAAAATGACTAACAATATGAACAATTACCCCTTATTATCTTTGATTAATTCACCAGAAGATTTGCGTCTTTTAAATAAAGATCAGCTACCACAACTCTGCCAAGAATTACGCGGTTATCTTTTAGAATCTGTTAGTCAAACTAGCGGGCATTTAGCATCAGGTTTAGGTACTGTAGAGCTAACCGTTGCACTACATTACGTATATAAAACACCGTTTGATCAGTTAATTTGGGATGTTGGACATCAAGCCTATCCACACAAAATTTTAACCGGTCGTCGAGATCAAATGTCCACAATTCGCCAAAAAAACGGTATTCATCCTTTCCCTTGGCGTGAAGAAAGTGAATTTGATGTATTAAGCGTTGGCCACTCCTCTACTTCTATTAGTGCTGGATTAGGTATTGCTGTCGCCGCAGAACGAGAAAATGCAGGTAGAAAAACGGTATGCGTCATCGGTGACGGAGCAATTACTGCAGGAATGGCTTTTGAAGCGCTGAATCACGCAGGTTCTATTCATACTGATATGTTGGTCATTTTAAATGATAATGAAATGTCAATTTCAGAGAATGTCGGTGCACTGAACAATCACCTTGCTCGAATTTTCTCAGGTTCTATCTACTCCACATTACGAGATGGAAGTAAAAAAATTCTCGATAAAGTTCCACCTGTAAAAAACTTTATGAAAAAAACTGAAGAACATATGAAAGGAGTTATGTTCTCGCCAGAAAGTACATTATTTGAAGAACTCGGTTTTAATTATATTGGTCCAGTGGATGGGCATAACATTGATGAATTAGTGGCAACACTTACGAATATGCGTAATCTGAAAGGCCCACAATTATTACATATAAAAACGAAAAAGGGTAAAGGATACGCACCTGCAGAGAAAGATCCAATTGGTTTCCACGGCGTACCCAAATTTGACCCAATCAGTGGTGAATTGCCTAAACACAATACGAAGCCAACTTATTCGAAAATTTTTGGTGATTGGCTATGCGAAATAGCAGAAAAAGATTCCAAAATTATTGGTATCACACCAGCAATGCGCGAAGGTTCTGGCATGGTGGAGTTTTCTCAACGTTTCCCAGAACAATATTTTGATGTAGCGATTGCTGAACAACACGCCGTCACGTTTGCCACTGGACTTGCTATTGGCGGATATAAACCTGTAGTCGCGATTTACTCGACATTTCTACAACGTGCTTACGATCAATTAATTCACGATGTTGCTATTCAAAATCTACCTGTATTATTTGCGATTGATCGAGCGGGTATCGTAGGGGCTGATGGCCCAACACACCAAGGGGCATTTGATCTTAGCTTTATGCGTTGCATTCCAAATATGATCATCATGACACCAAGTGATGAAAATGAATGCCGTCAAATGCTCTATACAGGTTATCAATGTGGAAAACCTGCGGCGGTGCGTTATCCTCGAGGAAATGCCATTGGTGTTGGACTAACACCTTTAGAAATGCTTCCCATCGGTAAATCACGTTTAATTCGAGAAGGTCAAAAAATTGCGATTTTAAACTTTGGTACCCTGTTACCATCTGCGTTAGAGGCAGCAGAAAAACTCAATGCAACAGTTGTCGATATGCGTTTTGTGAAACCGATTGATATTGAGGTGATTAATGTGCTTGCACAAACTCACGATTATCTGGTTACATTAGAAGAAAATGCAATTCAAGGTGGAGCTGGATCTGCTGTTGCGGAAGTACTAAATTCATCTGGAAAATCAACCGCACTTTTACAGCTTGGTTTGCCAGATTATTTTATTCCCCAAGCGACACAGCAAGAAGCATTGAAAGATTTAGGATTAGATTCAAAAGGAATTGAGGAAAAAATTATCAACTTTATTAAAAAACAAGGTAATTTATAAAAATAAACGCGATGATGACTTCATCGCGTTTTTTCTTAATCAATAATTCTTAAATGAGAAGCTGATTTTGTTTTCTTTTTTTCTTCTCGTTTTTTAGGACTCTCTACAGCCTCATGAAAACCAGTTGGTTGTTCAGTATCTGGCTCAGAATTAAGTTCATCATAAACCTCTTCTGGTTCAAACATCACGCCATCACCATTTTCACGAGCATAGATCGCAAGCGCTGCGCCCATTGGGATATACAGCTCACGAGAAACACCTTTAAAGCGCGCATTAAACTGGATGAAATCATTTGTAAGTTGTAAATTGCCCGTAGCATTGGCAGACAAGTTCAATACAATCTGTCCATCTTTTACATATTCGACAGGAACATTCACACCTAAGTAAGTCGCATCAACAACTAAATAAGGCGTAAAACTGTTATCTACTAACCAATCATAATAGGCGCGTAATAAATAAGGGCGCTTAGGGGAAGCTTTGTATTCCATTACTTATCATCCATTAAATTTTTCGGTGCAGCCTCACCTACAGACTGCAAAAATGAATCTCGACTAAATACACGATCCATGTATGCCTTAATTGGTTTACTACCTGGACCTGTAAATTCCACGCCTAAATGTTTTAATTTCCATAACAATGGCGCAACATAACAATCTACTAAACCAAACTCTTCATTCATGAAATAAGGTGTTTGCTGGAAAACTGGAGTAATCGCTAAAAGTTCTTCTTTTAATTGTTTAAGCGCTTCAGCTTTTTCACTTTCTGTACCATTTTCTGCTTTTTTGAGAGTTGGGTACCAATCTTGTTCAATTCGTAACATCAAAAGACGATCTTTTGCTCGAGAAACTGGATACACTTGCATTAATGGTGGATGCGGAAAACGCTCGTCAAGATATTCCATAATAATTCGTGAACTAAACAAAACAAGATCACGATCAACTAGCGTAGGCACCGTAGCATATGGATTTAATTCCATTAAATCTTCTGGTAATGCTTGCAAATCAACTTCTTCGTTCTCATAAAGTACACCTTTTTCAGCTAAAACAATTTTTACCTGATGACAGTAAATATCATCTTTATTTGAAAAAAGGGTCATTACTGAACGTTTACTTGATGCGCTGGACATTTATTCCTCCGAAGATCCAAAAATATTCTATATTTTATAAGGGGTGTCTATTCTATCACAAAGCGTAAGTCATTTGCCAAATAATTCTTTTTTATTGTTTTATAATCAATAAGTTAGATAACAAAAAAGCAGAGATTTCTCTCTGCTTTTCTTTTTCGAAACGAAAATAAAAATTAACGTTTTGAGTATTGTGGACGACGACGTGCTTTGTGTAAACCCACTTTTTTACGTTCAACGCGACGTGCGTCACGAGTAACGAAACCAGCTGCACGAAGTGCTGGGCGTAATGTTTCATCGTATTCCATCAATGCACGAGTGATACCGTGACGGATTGCACCCGCTTGACCAGAAATACCACCACCTTTAACAGTGATGTATAGGTCTAATTTATCAGTTAACTCAACCAATTCTAATGGTTGACGTACTACCATGCGCGCAGTTTCACGGCCGAAGTAAACGTCTAATTCACGTTGGTTGATAGTGATTTTACCACTGCCCGGTTTGATAAATACACGAGCTGAAGAGCTTTTGCGGCGACCTGTGCCGTAGTTTTGATTCTCTGCCATTTTCTAAACCTCGTGATTAAATATCTAATACTTGTGGTTGTTGTGCAGCGTGTTGGTGTTCAGCACCTGCGTACACTTTTAATTTACGGAACATTGCACGGCCTAATGGACCTTTTGGCAACATACCTTTAACCGCAATTTCAATCACTGCTTCAGGACGGCGAGCGATCATTTCTTTGAAAGTCGCTTGTTTAATACCACCTACATAGCCAGTGTGCCAGTAGTAAAGTTTATCTGTTTCTTTACGACCAGTTACTGCCACTTTGTCTGCGTTGATAACGATGATGTAATCACCTGTATCTACGTGCGGAGTGTACTCAGCCTTGTGTTTACCACGAAGACGACGTGCTAATTCAGTCGCTAAACGACCTAAAGTTTTACCTGTCGCATCTACTACGTACCAGTCGCGTTTAACCGTTTCTGGTTTTGCTACAAAAGTTTTCATTAATTAATTACCAAAAATTAGTTTGATACCCAGTGTTCTTACGAACACAACCATTGATCTTAATCGCCACCCCTTCGAGTGAGATCTCGATAAAATAATGTACGATGGGAATTCGCACATTTACAGGGTCGGTGTATTATACATATTTATTTCATATATGCTAATTTTTTATGCAATATTTTAGTATTTTTGCTGAAACCTATTTACATTAACTAAATTAATGTTTTTAATGAATTTATTAAAATTGACTCATACATAAAGTTATTTTATTGTTAACTCAAATATCATCATACTAGCTATAGGAATTTTTATGAGCTACGCTAAAGAAATTGACACGCTTAATCAGCACATCGCTGACTTCAATAAAAAAATTAATGTTTCTTTTGAATTTTTCCCACCAAAAAATGAAAAAATGGAAACGCTTTTATGGGATTCGATTCATCGTTTAAAAGTGTTAAAACCCAAATTCGTTTCTGTTACTTACGGCGCAAACTCTGGCGAGCGTGACCGCACTCATAGCATTGTAAAAGCAATCAAACAAGAAACTGGATTAGAAGCGGCTCCGCATTTAACTGGTATTGATGCCACACCTGAAGAATTAAAACAAATTGCTAAAGATTACTGGAACAGTGGTATTCGTCGCATCGTTGCATTACGCGGTGACGAACCAAAAGGATATGCTAAAAAACCATTTTATGCGTCAGATCTTGTAGAATTACTCCGTTCTGTCGCTGATTTTGATATTTCTGTAGCAGCTTATCCAGAAGTTCATCCAGAAGCAAAATCAGCACAAGCAGACTTGATTAATTTAAAACGTAAAATTGATGCGGGTGCAAATCATGTTATCACTCAATTTTTCTTTGATATTGAAAGCTACCTACGTTTCCGTGATCGTTGTGCATCAATTGGTATTGATACTGAAATCGTGCCAGGCATTTTACCTGTAACTAACTTTAAGCAATTACAAAAAATGGCTTCTTTCACTAATGTGAAAATTCCTGCATGGCTTGTTAACGCTTATGAAGGATTAGACGATGATCAAACTACTCGTAATCTTGTAGCAGCTAGTGTTGCGATGGATATGGTGAAAATTTTATCTCGCGAAGGCGTGAATGACTTCCATTTCTATACGCTAAATCGTAGTGAACTAACTTATGCAATTTGCCATATGTTAGGTGTAAGACCAGAATAACTTAAAGATAAGATATTTTTCTTCCATGAAATAAGGGCGTTATTTACGCCCTTATTTAAATATAAAAAACTTTAACCGCACTTTATTATTTGACTAACTCTGTTTGCATATACATTAATCGATCAATATCCGTCAAATAATGTCCCAATTCTTGCTCTTCTGGTTTATGCAAATAAGGAATTTTACCTAAAAGTGGCGCATCAATATGCTCAACAAGCAAATCAACAATTTCTGCATAATGGCTTAATAATGGATTAACACGGTTAGCTATCCAGCCCAATAACGGTACGTCTAGCTGTTGAATCGCTTGCACAGTTAACAACGCGTGATTCACACAACCATCTTTAATACCAACCACAAGAACTACAGGCATTTTTCGTTGTGCAACCCAATCAGCAAAACTTTTTCCCTCCGCCATTGGTGTCATTAAACCAAACGAGCCCTCAACCACCACAGACTGATAATTTTGATTTAATTGAGTTAAATCATGATTAATTTTATCTAACTTAATACGCGTCCTATCTTGTGTCAGCATCGGTGCGCTATGACTAAAGGTATAACTATTAATATCCTTGTAGGACACATTTTCTTTGGTAGAATCCATTAATGTTAATACATCTGAATTTGCTAAATTATCATAATCTGATGTATTTTCTTCTTGCATCGCTGGGTAAATACTTTCCTCACCGCAACAAGCAATGGGTTTATAGCCAACCACTTGCACACCTTGTTTTTGCAAGGCTTGAATAATCGCGCGGGTTGCTGTGGTTTTTCCCACATTTGTATCTGTCCCCGCAACAAAAAAGCTACTCATTTTTATCTCCTTTAAAAAGTGCGGTGGATTTTAAAAGAATTTTTCCTTTAAAAATTTGAGATAACGCAAATTTTCTCTTTTTCGTATCAAAAATAAACAATTTATTTGATCTCACTCAAGCTATTAAATAAACCATCATCTTGTTTTGGTATTTGCAAATAAAAGCCTTGTTGTTTAATTTTTTCCAATACCTCATTACAATCTACATTATGTAGAGGCTTGCTTCCCAGTAAATTAAACATCATCACTAATTCTGGTTTTCCAAAGTGGCTCAGTAACACTTCTGGCACTTGAGAAAAATCCTCTCTTTTCGCAATATACAGATAGCTCCCTGGTTTCTTTTTACTTTTATAAATTGCACATAACATATTTTGTTTTCCTAAATAAAAAATCCCTATTAAATTTCTTTAACAGGGATTTTATCATTTAAATTGATTAAAGCATTATTTTGCTGCTTCTTTTACTGCATCAGCTGCTTGAGTTGCTTTTTCAGAAACTGCATCTTTAACTTCAGTCATTTTAGAAGTAGCTGCATCTTTCATTGCATCCATTTTTGATGATGCAGCGTCTTTCATTTCGCTAACTTTAGCTGCTGTAGCATCTTTTACTTGTTCAACTTGTGCCATTGCTGCATCTTTAACTTCAGCAGCTTTCTCTACTGCAGTGTTTTTCACTTCAGTTGAAGCTTGTTTAGCAGCATCTTTAACATCAGCAACAGCATTAGTTGCTGCGTCTTTTGCTTCAGAAACCATTGATGTTGCCGCTTGTTTAGCTGCATCAACTTTTTTTTGTGCAGTTTCTTCTTTATCGAAACAACCAGTTACCGCTAAAGCTGAACCTAAAACTAATGCTAGTGTTAATTTTTTCATAATTTTCTCCATAGAATAAATCTTGATTATGGCAAAGCTCCATTGCTTTGATGTGGCGTAGTTTACGGAAATTTTATTAAAAGAAAATAGCTAATACAAAAATTTACATTTCTGATAAATATATAAGTGTAAAAAATAGCATTAACACATTGATATTTAATATATTTTAAAAAAGTTTCATAGAAAAATTTTATTTTTTGTAAAGAAATATATATGAATATATGTTTTAGATTTAATCAATCTTATGAATTTCTCTAGATGCTTGATGTATCAATATTTCTGATTTATTACCATCCCATAATAATTGAGCAATCGTAGCAGGATAAAATGGTATTGGATTTCGTTTTCCATACAGTTCAGCAACAATTTCTCCAACTAAAGGTAAATGAGAAATAATCAATACAGATTTAACCCCATCATGTTTCAGCACTTCTAAATAATCAATGACTGAATGCGCATGGCCATAAGGGGTTATTCCCTCCCAAGTTTCAAGTTTATTTTCTAACTCTAAATCAAAGGCTTGATTAACTTGATGAAAGGTTTCTTGAGCTCTGACATAAGGGCTCACTAAAATACGGTCTAGTGAATTAAGTAACAATGTACTCAAATGCTCTTTTAACCACTCCCCTTGAGAAAAAGCTTGTTTAATACCATAGGCAGTTAAGCGACGAGCTTTATCACTATTAGCCATTACTTCAGCCTCGCCATGACGCATAATAAAAATATTCATTTTGCTTTCCTAAGTATTTGATAAAAATAAACCGCACTAAATAAAGTGCGGTTAAAAAATTAATGAGACTTAACTGTTTCTGCAATTTCTTCTGCACATTGTTGTGCAAGTTCAGCATCTTGGCATTCCACCATAACGCGAATAAGTGGTTCCGTACCCGATTTACGCAATAAAATACGACCTTTGCCTTCTAAACGTTTTTCAACGTCTGCGGCAACAGATTTTACAGCGTCACTTTCAAGTGGATTATCCCCACCTGCAAAACGTACATTGATTAACACTTGTGGGAATAATTTAACCGCACTCGCTAATTCATTTAATGATAATTTATGCTGTGCCATTGCCGCCAATACAGCTAATGACGCAACAATGCCATCGCCAGTTGTATTTTTATCCGCAATGATAATATGTCCTGAATTCTCACCACCAAGCGTCCAATCGTTTTCAACCATTTTTTCCAATACGTAACGGTCGCCTACATTTGCACGTAAGAAAGGAACGCCAAGCATTTTCAACGCAATTTCTAAGCTCATATTACTCATTAATGTGCCAACGACACCGCCTTTTAATTGACCTGAGCGCAATGCTTCACGTGCAATAATAAAGAGAATTTGGTCGCCATCGACTTTATTTCCTAAATGATCGACCATCATAATGCGGTCACCATCGCCATCATAAGCTAAACCAACGTCAGCTTTCATTTCAACTACTTTGGCTTGCAATGCAGTCACATCAGTTGCACCACATTTTTCATTAATGTTCAAACCATTTGGATCTGTACCAATTTCAATGACTTCCGCACCAAGCTCTCTCAACACGTTAGGAGCAATATGATAGGTTGCACCATTTGCACAGTCTACCACGATCTTATAACCTTCCAAGCCTAAATGAGCAGGGAATGTGCCTTTACAAAACTCAATGTAGCGTCCTGCTGCATCATTAATACGACTTGCTTTACCTAATTCAGCAGATTCCACACAATCCATAGGTTGCTCTAACATTTCTTCAATGGCTTCTTCAATTTCATCAGGCAATTTAGTGCCTTTTGCTGAAAAGAATTTAATGCCATTATCATAATAAGGATTATGAGAGGCTGAGATCACAATACCCGCTTCAGCACGGAAAGTTCTGGTTAAATAAGCAATAGCTGGTGTAGGCATAGGGCCAGTAAATGCAGCAGATAACCCCGCAGCAGCTAAACCTGCTTCAAGGGCTGATTCCAACATATATCCAGAAATTCGAGTATCTTTACCTATTAAAACCATTTTAGAACCTTGAGAAGCCAATACTTTTCCTGCTGCCCAACCTAATTTTAATGCGAAATCTGGTGTGATTGGATAAGTACCCACTTTTCCACGTACACCATCTGTTCCAAAATATTTACGATTTGCCATAATAAAATTCCTTTAATTTTTTATCGTTATAAAACCATCAGGCATTTTCTGTTGCCTGCCAAACTTTGAGCATATCTGATGTTGCTGCAACATCATGTACGCGTAAAATTTTTGTACCTTTTTGCGCAGCAATAAGCGCTCCTGCCGCACTGCCAATTACTCTTTGATCAACAGGTTTATCAAGCACGGCACCAATCATTGATTTGCGAGATAATCCCGCTAATACTGGATAGCCTATCTGACAAAATTCATTCAGATTTTGTAATAATTGATAATTATGCTGTACAGACTTACCAAAACCAAATCCCATGTCCCAAATTAAGTTTTCTTTTTTAACACCAGCAGAAAGACATTCATTAGTACGTTTCTGTAAAAAAGCTAATACATCTTGTACGACATTCTCATAATGAGGATTTGCCTGCATCGTTCTAGGTTGACCTTGCATATGCATAATACAAACAGGCAAAGCCAGTTTTACCGCCGTTTCTAACGCATTTGGCTCTTGCAAAGCACGAATATCATTAATCAAATCCATTCCAACACTTGCTGCTTCACGCATCACAATTGCTTTTGAGGAATCAACAGAAATCCAGCAATCAAAACGGCTTCGTACCGCTTCCACTACTGGCACAACACGATGTAATTCTTCTTGTTCAGAGACTTCATCCGCATTAGGGCGTGTAGATTCACCACCAATATCAATAATTGTCGCCCCCTCTTCCAACATTTTATCAACTTGAAAAAGTGCTTTATCCAAACTAAAAAACTGTCCGCTATCAGAAAAAGAATCAGGCGTAAAATTAAGGATTCCCATAATCTTAGGAACGCTTAAATCAAGACATTTATTATTCGCGTAAAGTTTCATAAAGTGCGGTGGATTTTTAGATTGATTTTAATTGGGCGATTATAACGGAATACGCTGAAGAAAAAAATCATTAGGGAAAAATAAAGCCTTTCCGAAGAAAGGCTATTAGCATAGAACGTAGAATGATTTATCTCAACTAGTCAAATTAGAAGCTGTATCTTAATCCTAAATTAACTTGCCAATCTTGTCGAATTAGATGTTTATTAGAACGCTGAACATCCAAGTAAATCTGTCTTCCTTTTTTCTTATTTTCATGGCTGATTCCTACTCCGTAATTAAACCAATCATCCTTATTATTCATTTCTATTTTAGCTGTATTTAGATCATTCACCACAGAACCCAAAAATTCCTTATTATACATAAGCTTAATATAAGGGCTTAACACACTATCGCCATAAAAATCTAATCCAGCTCTAAATCCAATACGTCCAATTAAACTATTTGAATTTTTAGTCATTGATTTCAAACCATTTGAAGAATGAAGTGTATAATCATCTACAAATTGATAAATCAATTGCATTTCAGGTTGAATATAAAATGCTTTTTCCTTTTTCTGTAAAAGATAAGATCTTTTTCCAGTCTCAATAGATAATAAGTAAGAATTAATACTTGCATTATTTGATTTAATATTTTCATTAGAATAATTCACAATGTCATATTTTCCTTTATATCGCATCATCTTACCGACTAAATCAATGTAAATATCATTATTTTTATTTAACCAGGTAGAATAAATACCAATGCCTTTACCGGATATTTTTGTTTTACCTTCAAAGCGTTTAGGGTATGTGGAAGCATTTAGATTCTCGACTGAAATTCCGTTGTAATTAATCCAATTATTTCTTAAATTCAACCAATCAAAACCAGCTTTAATTCCCCAATAATGAGTATTAAAACTACCGATGGTGTCATTGGCAAAACTTGTATATTTTCCATTAACATGTTTAATCCAAGCATTATGAGGTTTTAAATCTGTTTTATCAAAATGGATTTCTCCAAGTCGCTGAACCAATGTTTCTGTATTTAATAAGTTGATTTGATAGATTGTGTTACTTAAACTTAGGCTACTTTCTGCTCCTGGCGTCAATTTGCCCTTACCATCGTCCTCATAAGGGAATAGATACCAGTTATTTACATTCGCATCATTAATAGAAACAATTTTAGAGTCAGTGGCTCTACCTAATGTATATAGGTATGCACCTTTTTCTATGACAGCTTTAGGACGGCTAGGCTTTTTATCATCTGTAGGAACCGCTACATGATTATCTTCATTAAGTAATGAAAATACCGCCTTATGATCCTCTGGTTTTCCTAGACTTTCCACTAGTTGCAACACTTCTGTACCCGTAGATTTGGAATCTGCCATATTTTGGAAATGAATGCCATGTTTCCCTTCACTGCTGGACTTAATGATGAGTTTGTCTGTGGCTCCTGTTTGAACATTACCTGCCATATGGAGCACGCCACCAGTTCCCGTTAGGGTATCCGTAGTTAAGGAAAGAGGTACTTCTGTATCGCCAAATCTAACTTCTCCCGCATTGGATAGAGCCAATCGATTGATACTAGAATTTTCCGTCATTTTCCAATAACTGCCACTATCTATTTTCACATGGATAGTACCATTAGGATTGTTATCTGCTTTACCAATGAAATAGGAATCTTTCGTCAATAGATTGACATCAACAGTTCCACCATTCGTAGCAAATACATTACCTACTATGGTTGTCGTATCCTTGCCCGACACAGTAATACTCGTATTCTTGCCACCTGCTACCAAGGCAGGGTCCGTTGGATTCCCATCGATGTTTAACTTTTTATTGAAAGTAATTGTATTCGCATTCGTATCACCGTCTGCCTCAGTTTTAGCCAGTACACCTACTTTCTCGTTTCCAGTACCAACCATGACAATTGATACATCCCCATTGAAAGTAGTATTCGTGATATTATTCGCATCACTATGTATTTGTGAGATACCAGTACCTGAACCTTCTGTATCTACTTTAATTGCCAACGATGAATCAGCATCAGAAGTTATGGTTGTACCTGCTCCCGTATTGGCTGTATCTTTTTGAATTCGTATGCCATAACCATTAGAAATCGCCTCAGTGACAATGCTGTTCTTGCCTTTCCACTGAATAGAATTACTACCAGCACCAGCGTTTCTAGCGCTCATCAGATTCACACCATAGGCATAGTTCCCTTTTGTAGTGATATTCGTAGTATCTAAGGTGACTGCATTTGTCCCTTGATTCTCATTTTTTATATCAATACTTCTAGCCACATAACCGGATACTGTTTTTACATCACTGTTGGTAAGGTTCAATGTGTTTTTACCTTCCACTGCTCCCACTTGTACACCATATACCCATAATTTACCGGTGGTAGAAATGTTGTTCTTAGTACCAGCCAAAGTAACCCGATTTTCACCATTAGATGCGGCTCCGATAGACATGCCCCACACCATACCACCTGCGCTGTTTGTGATTAAATCAGTATTGGCCTTTAAATTAAGCTCAGAGAAACCATGATCGTTCGTATACGTACTGAAGTTCGATATGTCCTTTGTGTTACTCGGCGATTCATTAGTGATAGTGGATACTAGATTCTTACCTTCTTTTGATGATATATGAACACCACCATTAATATTTACATTCGACAAAAAAGTCATTTCTGTATCCGTATTACCTGAGATGTTACTTGTTACATTGCCATCAAAGGTAATACTAGAGCCGCCTCTTTCTGGATCAATAGTATCCTTAGTAGAGACAGTGTGGTATCGATTTTCTCCTCTGTTTTCAAGGCGTAACGCTGCCACATCTAAATCATTCGTAGTTGACTCTGTATGCATGGTCAAATCATCATGAAAATGCAGGTGCGATTCTCCCCCTTGATTCGATTGCAAAAAGAATCCATTTACACGTTTTTCATAGGGTTTTAAAGTTCCTGGATTAATCATTTGTGCTCGAATATCCATAGTAGCTTTCCTTAAAAAGTTCACAGTAGATACTGGCTTCGTCACTTCACCAGAACCTTGTCCGACTACTTTTACCACATTGAATATAGGATAAAAATTCCCATGATATTTTTCATGGGTTGTAATGTCAAAATTTGCATTCGTATCAAAATTAAAAATCGTTTCCGACCGATCAATCAACTTGCTGTTAGAGTTATATACATTTACACCATCTTGCCAATCAATAGAGGTGCCATCATCTACATGAATAATATTCAGCGTACCTGGCGATCTCAGTGTGACTTCTGTAGTTGCTTTCACAGGATCTCCTCTATACGTTTTATTGACAGCGTGTATGATATGATTGACCGTATTTCCCCGCAAATATTTCGTTTTAGATCCTAGCACGTCTCCATCTGCATAAGTGTAGGTAATGTGAGTTTTTGTGTCGCTATCTTCGATAATCACACCCCCATTTGCGTGAATTTGATTAGGGGATCCAATAGGTTCAAATTCTTGCCAATTATTTTTTGTCACCGTGTCTACCGTGAATCCCTCCGCATGGCTCACCAATGATGTGAATATAAATGGATACAGTAATATATTTGTATTTTTCATAATATAATTCTCTCTTGAGTGAATTGACTGAACTTGACCGCAAACGACATTCTTTCAAAAATTACATTCAAGTAAACCGCTCATATAGTACCTCTAAGTTGTTATCATTGAAATAGATTTCGAATATAAAAAAGCCTTTCCGAAGAAAGGCCTTGTTGATTAGAGAGTTGATTAGGAATTAGAATCTACCGAATTTTCACCCGCACTTTGAGCATTATTACTATCTGCATAAGCAGCTTGCCCAGTGTGCTCTTCCCATCCAGATGGCGGAGTGACTGGTTCGCGATTCATCAATTGTTTGATTTGTTCTTCTTCAATAGTTTCATATTTAACTAATGCATCTTTCATCGCATGAAGAATATCCATATTATCAGTCAAAATCTGTCTTGCTCTCGCATAGTTACGATTTACAATTGCACGAACTTCTTCATCAATTGCATGAGCGGTTTCATCTGACATATGTTTTGCTTTCGCCATTGAACGACCTAAGAAAACCTCGCCCTCATCTTCCGTATAAAGAATTGGCCCTAATTTGTCAGAGAATCCCCATTGCGTCACCATATTACGCGCGATATTAGTCGCTACTTTAATATCATTTGATGCACCCGTTGAGATATTTTCTTCACCGTAAATCAAATCTTCTGCCAAACGCCCCGCATACAAGGTAGAAAGCTTACTTTCTAATTGTTTTTGGCTAATGCTAATTTGATCGCCTTCAGGCAAAAAGAATGTTACACCCAAGGCACGACCACGAGGAATAATAGTCACTTTGTGTACAGGATCATGCTCAGGAACTAAATAACCTACAATCGCATGACCTGCTTCATGATAAGCAGTCGACTCTTTTTGCTTATCCGTCATAATCATGGTACGACGCTCTGGCCCCATATTGATCTTATCTTTCGCTTTTTCAAACTCAAGCATGGTTACCATACGTTTATTCACTCGAGCAGCAAATAAAGCAGCTTCATTCACTAAGTTTGCTAAATCTGCACCAGAATAGCCCGGCGTACCACGCGCTAATGTCATTGCATCAACATCTGGTGCTACAGGCACTTTGCGCATATGCACTTTTAAGATTTGCTCACGACCTTTCACATCAGGCAAACCAACAACAACTTGTCGGTCAAAACGGCCTGGACGAGTTAAAGCTGGGTCAAGTACATCTGGGCGGTTAGTTGCTGCAATAACAATTACACCATCATTACCGCTAAATCCATCCATTTCAACGAGCATTTGGTTTAAGGTTTGTTCACGTTCATCATGTCCACCACCTAAACCTGCACCGCGTTGACGACCTACTGCATCGATTTCATCAATAAAGATTAGGCAAGGTGCGTTTTTCTTAGCCTGTTCAAACATATCACGTACACGTGATGCACCAACACCCACAAACATTTCTACGAAATCAGAACCAGAAATAGTGAAGAATGGAACTTTTGCTTCCCCTGCGATAGCTCGAGCCAATAAAGTTTTACCAGTACCTGGAGGCCCTACCATCAAAATACCTTTTGGAATTTTACCGCCCAAGTTTTGGAATTTATTCGGATCACGCAAGAAATCAACGATTTCGCCCACTTCTTCTTTTGCTTCATCGCAACCAGCAACATCCGCAAAAGTCACTTTAATCTGATCTTGATTCAGCATTTTGGCGCGACTTTTACCAAAGCTCATCGCTTTGCCGCCACCGCCTTGCATTTGGCGCATAAAGAATACCCATACGCCAACAAGGAATAACATTGGGAACCAAGAAATTAAAATTTGGGATAAGAAACCACGTTTTTCAAATGGCGTACCTTCCACTTTCACTTTTTTGCTTAACAAATCATCAAGCAATTTTTTGTCTTCAAGAGGCGGCATTACGGTTGAGTATTTAGAACCATCCGTTTTCGTTACCGTAATTTCATTGGCATCAAAACGTGCTTCTGTCACTTGTCCATTGCTTACATCGTAAACAAAGGTTGTATAATCAGTAGAATTATCTACCGAAGAGGAATTAAAACTCTGGTATGCTGTCATCATAATGACCGCGACTACCACCCAAAGTACCAGATTTTTGACCATATCGTTCAAAGTCTAACCTACCTTTCCTAAGTTAAAAAATTTTTTACAAGATACTACACATCATTAGCGATGAAAAGCTATCAAAGCAATTAGCCTTTATAGCCTGTCGCCACAATATATACCTCACGAGAGCGTCCGCGTGATGCTTCAGGCTTACGCACTTTCACCACATTAAATAAAGAACGAATTTCTCTTAAATATTCATCAAAGCCTTCACCTTGGAAAACTTTAACAACAAAGCTTCCTTTGGTTGCCAAGACCTGTTTACACATATCTAAAGCAAGCTCGACCAAATACATTGCGCGTGGAATATCCACTGATGGCATTCCACTAAAATTGGGTGCCATATCAGACATTACTACATCAACTTTATCTTCGCCTACGCGCGCTAATAAAGCATTCAAAACATTTTCATCACGGAAATCGCCTTGCAGAAAATCAACGCCTACAATGGGATCCATTTCTAAAATATCACAAGCAATCACTCGACCTTTGCCACCAATTTGTCCCACCACATATTGCGACCAACCGCCAGGTGCAGCGCCAAGATCGACCACAGTCATTCCTTGTTTAAATAATTTATCCGTTTGCTGAATTTCATCAATCTTAAAATAAGCGCGTGAACGCAACTTTTGCTTATGCGCTTTTTGCACAAATTGATCACTGAAATGTTCATTTAGCCAGCGAGAAGAACTCGCTGAACGTTTTTTCTTTCCCATAATCTTCTATTTTTGGTAGTAGTTTTGCTTATATTTGGTTACAATCTGCCGAATTCAAGCCGAGGCTGATTGAAATCAGTGAAAAACATTGAGAAAATCAACCGCTCTTTTTAATTAGGAATCCTTATGACAACCTTATCAACCAAACAAAAACAATTTTTAAAAGGTCTTGCGCACCATCTTAACCCAGTCGTTATGCTTGGTGGAAATGGCTTAACCGAAGGCGTACTTGCTGAAATTGAAAATGCACTTAATCATCACGAACTCATTAAAGTAAAAGTTGCTGGTGCAGATCGCGAAACAAAACAACTTATTATCGATGCGATTGTGCGTGAAACTAAAGCAGCACAAGTACAAACTATCGGGCATATTTTGGTGCTTTATCGCCCAAGCGAAGAAGCAAAAATTCAGCTTCCACGCAAATGACAACAAAAGTGCGGTCATTTTTAACCGCACTTTTTTATTTAAATATAATTCACTTCAATAATATCAAACTCAACGACACCGCCAGGCGTTGTAATATTAACGGTATCATCTAATTCTTTACCAATTAAACCTCGCGCAATTGGAGAATTAACCGAAATCAAACCAGATTTAATGTCCGCTTCATCATCGCCTACAATGCGATAAGTGACTTCTTCGTCTGTATCCGTATTTACAAGCACAACGGTTGCACCAAAAATAACTTTACCGTTATTTGGCATTTTTGTTACATCAATAATTTGAGCATTACCAAGTTTACCTTCAATCTCTTGAATACGGCCTTCACAAAAACCTTGTTGCTCACGAGCCGCATGATATTCTGCATTTTCTTTTAAATCACCATGTTCGCGTGCTTCAGCTATCGCTTTAATAATTTCTGGACGACGTACATTTTTTAAGAAATCCAATTCTTCACGTAATTGTTCTGCGCCACGCACAGTCATTGGAATTTGTTGCATTGTTTTTCCTTTTACTAAATAAAACAAAAACCACGGCAAAATACTAAAATCTTGCCGCAGTATTATTAAAAATAAACTTGAAATGAGAAAATGATTTACTCAATTTCATTCGGGGCTTATTATTGTTCGTCTAAAAAAAAATAGCAACCATAACAAACCTAATATGAAAAAATTATCTTCAATTTCCACCGCACTTGGATCCTTTTTACTTTCCGTAAGCTTTAGCCTTCCAACCTTCGCAAACATTAATGTTTCAGACTTAACACAAAAACTGCCTGAAGGCTCTAGCGTAGGTTTCATCGCAAAAAATATAAATCAAAACCAAATTATCGCGGATTATAATGGCTCAACCTTTATGCTTCCTGCGAGTACACAAAAAGTTTTTACCGCTGTTGCCGCTAAACTTGCATTAGGCGATCAATTCCAATTTGAGACCGCTCTTTTGAGTAATGGGAAAATTCAAAATGGGAATTTAGATGGCAACTTAATCGTGCGTTTTACAGGCGATCCTGATCTCACTAGCGGCCAGCTTTATACCTTACTTGCCGAATTAAAAAAACAAGGCATCAAAAAAATCAATGGCGATTTAGTATTAGATACCTCTGTTTTTTCTAGTCACGACCGAGGATTAGGTTGGATTTGGAACGATCTGACCATGTGTTTCAACTCTCCGCCATCCGCTGCGAATATTGATAACAACTGTTTTTATGCGGAACTAGATGCCAATCAAAACCCCGGTGAAACAGTAAAAATCAATGTGCCTGCACAATTTCCAATTCAAGTGTTTGGACAAGTCTATGTAGCGGATAGCAATGAAGCGCCTTATTGTCAGCTCGATGTTGTTGTACATGACAATAATCGCTATCAAGTAAAAGGATGTTTAGCACGTCAATCTAAACCTTTTGGCTTAAGCTTTGCCGTGCAAGATACGGATGCTTATGCTGCCGCGATTATTCAACGTCAATTAAGACAATTAGGTATTGAGTTTAATGGCAAAGTCATGTTGCCCCAAAAACCACAACAAGGTCAGTTATTAGCGAAACATTTATCAAAACAATTACCAGATTTATTGAAAAAAATGATGAAAAAATCGGATAACCAAATTGCCGATTCATTATTCCGAGCTGTGGCATTCAATTACTATAAACGCCCTGCATCCTTTCAATTAGGTACATTAGCGATTAAATCCATATTACAAAAACAGGGAATTCGTTTTGGTAACAGTATTTTAGCCGATGGTTCGGGTCTGTCTCGCCATAATCTTGTAGCACCTAAAACGATGCTATCCGTTTTAGAGTACATCGCCAAAAACGAAGATAAATTGCACTTAATGGAAACTTTCCCCATCGCAGGCGTAGATGGCACGATCAGTGGTCGTGGTGGATTAATTAGCCAGCCATTAGTGAAAAATGTCATAGCTAAAACAGGTTCTTTGAAAGGGGTTTATAACCTCGCCGGATTTATGACAAACGCTCGAGGGGAAAAAGTGGCCTTTGTACAATTTATTAATGGCTACTCAACAGGCGATTTGGAAAGCAAAACAAAACGAGCACCATTAGTACAATTTGAGAGTGGCTTATACAACGAAATCTATAAATACTAATAAAGCCTTCTAAAAAATACCGCACTTTGCCATCCAAAGTGCGGTGTTTTTTTATAGCCTTTTAAAAATACTATCGCCTAAAATACGAACGAGATTTACCAGATAATATCGATCAACGTATTGAACAAGATGCGAGAGAATTTATTATCAGTACAGTACAAATTGTACGAGGCGTGATTAACTCGGTGCTCACGACCATTGAATTTACGATTATTTTATGGTCACTTTCTGGCGTGTTAACTTTATTCGAATTTAATATCGAAAAAGGCGTTGTTTTCTTCATTTATGCTTTTATTATTTTTGCGACACTCATGTCCGTGTGGATTGGTCGCCCTCTAGTTAAGCTGAATTTTACAAAAGAGAAACTCAATGGCGATTATCGTTATTCCTTAATCCGTGTACGAGACAATGCGGAAAGCATTCTTTTTATAATGGTGAGCCAAAAGAACAAACTTTCTTACAACATCAATTCCGTCAAATTATTCATAACCGTTGGTCCATTGTATTAAAAATGTTGGGATTAAATAGTTTCAACTCTGGAGTAACTCGCGTTGCCAAATTATTGCCTTTAATGTTACAAGCGCCACGTTTCTTTTCTGGTCAAATAAAGCTAGGTGACATGCATCAAACAGTCCAAGCATTTAACCGATTAATGACCGCACTTTCATTCTTCCGCTTGTTCTATGAGCAATTCACACTCTATCAAGCACGGTTAAATCGTCTTTATGGTTTTATAATAAAAATGGATGAATTAGATAAACAAAACGTTCATCATCCTTTTCATTGTTCTCATCGTGTCGCCTTAAAAAACTTCGGTATTAAAGATGAACAAGGTAATGTTCTACTCAATAATTTAAATATTCATTTAGAAAATGGAGATGCCTTATTGATTCAAGGTGCATCTGGAACAGGAAAAACATCGCTGCTAAAAGCAATTGCAGGAATATATCCTTTTGAAACCATAGGTATTGCGGAGCATCCATGCATGGGAAGTTTATTCCTGCCACAACGACCTTATATGCCGCAGGGTACTTTACGAGAAGCAATTTGTTATCCAAATATCAATCCAAGTCACGCAGAATTAGAACAAACCATGAGGGATTGTGCGCTAGGAAAATATATACACGCGCTTAATGTAAAAAATGACTGGCAAGCAATTTTATCGCCTGGTGAACTTCAAAGAGTGGCGTTTATTCGTATTTTACTCACTAAACCAGATGTCGTATTTCTCGATGAAACGACTTCCGCATTAGATGAAACAACAGAGCATTTACTCTACCAAACAATTAAAGAGCGTCTGCCCGAAATGATCATTCTCAGCGTAGGTCATCGTAGTACATTACAGCAATTTCATAACAAACAACTAAAATTAGATGTATGTTTATTATATGAAAATTAGAAGATGGCAAGTTAAGAATATATAAACCAAATATTTTGTTTATTTTGATGCTAGTCTAAAGAACGCCTATAAAATTAAAATAAAATCATAAAAAAAGCCCTCGAAATTCGAGGGCTTGATCTTTTACTATCGTAATAAAAATTAGCGACGTAAACCTAAACGAGTGATAGTGCTTTGGTATAAAGCAAGATCAGTACGTTTTAAGTAGTCTAAAAGTTTACGACGACGAGAAACCATACGTAATAAACCACGACGACCATGGTGGTCTTTTTTGTGCTCTGCAAAGTGAGCTTGTAAGTGGTTGATTTGTGCAGTTAATAATGCGATTTGAACTTCAGAAGAACCAGTATCTTTCGCATCACGACCAAATTCAGCAACGATTGCTGCTTTTTTTTCAGTACTTAGAGACATTTTTTACTCCTAAAAGGTAGTGTTGTTAATACATCATTCGCCGATCTCTAACTCAGCGATGACAAGGAGCCTGCATTCTAGCGATGAATAAGCTCAAATGCAAGGTTTAAAGCTAAAAAATAAAATTGAAAAACATTATATCTTTTCAATCACAACCTTTATATCCTCTGGCGGTGCATAATAAGGTGCAGAAGTGATAAATAAACGAATACCCAGTTTGGCATAATCTGATACATTATCTTTAT